>CAYMLQ010000028.1:8903-31059 GCA_964390795.1 uncultured Lentisphaeraceae bacterium | reverse complement strand
AGGCGTCGAGGATCGCTGCCTTGTCGCCGCCGACGGTGTCCGCCACGACCCAGGCGGTCTCCCACTTGACGGCGGGAAGCTGCTTCTCGACGCCCGTGATCCTGTCGCGCGGACTGTTCTCGATGAGGTCGTAGCGGTACATGCTCAGCTCCTGCTGGTCCTACGCTTGCTGCGCGAGGTCTTGCGGCGCGACTTGCCGGGGCGAGAGGTGCGGCGGCGGTTGGGCTTTAGCGCGGGGCGGCGGCCGGGGATCTCGTAGGGGTAGCGTTCGGCACCAACGACTGCGCCTTTCACGCGTAGCCCAAGAGGTAGCGGGTAGTTGTAGTCGCCGAGGTTGAGGTAGCCTCCAACGCTCGTGAGCCCAGCAGGCAGCGGGTGCTTGTAGCCGTAGAGATAGAGGCCGCCCACGCTCTTTAGGCCCGCGGGCAGCGGGTAGTTGTAGTCGCAGAGGTTGAGATCGCCCCCCACGCTCGTGATCCCAGCAGGCAGTGGGTGGTTGTAGCCGCTCACGTTTAGGTTGCCTTCCACCCTCGTGAGACTTGCGGGCAGCGGGTGGTCGTAGTCGCTGAGGTAGAGGCCGCCCACGCTTGTGAGACCTTCGGGCAGTGGGTGGTTGTAGCCTTCGAGGTTGAGGTTGCGTCCCACACTCGTAAGCCCTGCAGGCAGCGGGTGGTTGTATCTGTCAAGACCGTATATGTCGCCCGTCACTATCTCAAGGCCTGCGGGCAGCGGGTGGTTGTAGAAGCTGAGCCTGAGGTTGCCCACGCTCTTGAGGCCCGCAGGCAGCGGGTGGTTGTAGTGGCGGAGGTCGAGGGTGCGCCCCACGATCTTGAGGCTCGCGGGCAGCGGGTGGTTGTAGTCGCGGAGGTCGAGGGTGCCCTCAACGCTCTTAAGCCCCGCGGGCAGCGGAGCGTCCGCCATGATAAAAGCCCCGGCATCTGCACCAAGCGCTGTCAAGAACTCGGCGATGCGTGGTTTGTATTGCTGGATGTTTTCCCAGAGAATTCGCGCGTCGTCGGGACGGTCTCGCCACTTATCCTGTTTGAGCAGGGCGTAAAGGTTGATTCCCAGCGGCGTATTCTGTTTTGCATAAATCTGTTTGAAAGATTTATTCGGTACGTTGTACTCAATAGAAATGACTGGTATGCCGGACTTCTTTCGCAAGCTGAAAATCTTTGTGACGCCATCTCGCACGGCCGCTGCGTAGCTGGGGCCGTATCTATCCTTCCTCAGGCAGTTCTGTACGTGAATTCCGTCCGCGAAGATCTGCTCGGGTTCAGTCAGGTCTTGAATGGTCCAGCCGTCTGCAAACCGGTAGATCACCTCGCCCTGTGGCGCATCTGATGATGCGCCGGGGTCTTCGAACACCGCGGCTTGGCTCATCGCATCCGCGATTGACAGAGAGGAGAGGTCTGGTCGCGTGTGGTGCGCCCACGTTGCGATCTGCGGGAGCATCCGCTCAAGTTCGTCTATGAGTTGGTCGTACTCGCGCTCGTCGAGCCTGCCTTTGCGCACCTCTTTCTGCTGAGATGCAAGCCGCTGGCCGACCCACGGAATCAAGGCCTCGGCAGGATGAGGCGGCCCGTCTGGAAAGGCTTCAATGACTGCTTCGTCGACTTTTTTGTTCAATTCCTCGACATCAGCCCGGTCCGCTTCCGTGATCGTGCGGAAATCGAACGCATCAACGCCAACGGTGTGCGCGACGACATAGGCCGTGTCGCGCGCTACCTTCCCGCCCAACGACTTGAAGACGTACGCGATACGCTTGCGCGGACTGTTTGGGTGAAGGCGTGAGTAGGGCATGGCTGGCTGCTCCAAGTCGAGCGATCAGGTCTCTGGCATCTTCTGCGTGGCGTACACCAGGTATCCGACGAGGCACCCTGCAAGGAGCCCCATGGCAGGCGCCTTGATCGCGCTCGCCAAAAGCCCCGCAGCGGCCCCAGTACCCAAGCCGATCACGAGCGCCGCTTCGTTGGCGTCTGCGGTCATCAACTTGGCCGTCTCCGTCTCGGAGCAGAGCGCAGCCGTGAGCGGGCCGATGCCCAGCCCGGACAGGCGCGAGCTTCCGCCGCAGCCGCAGCCGCCAGCGAGGGGCGCGGGGCGCGTGGAGCCACCGCAGCCGCAGCCGCCAGCAAGCCCGAAGAGGGCCGGTCCCATTGGATTTGCACGGTATGGACGAACGGGCATGTAGGTCATGTTTCTCATGGTAACAGACGAAGTTCCAGCGTACAATCTGCCCCATGCGGGACAGCAAAGACCATCACGTTTACATACCAATTTCAGAAGTCATCATCCGTCACCGAAAAGGACTCGCAGAACTAGGGCTCACCAACCCATGGCCGAAGGAGCGAGGCGGGCAGCTGCTCGGCACGGGCTCACACGGCGCCGCCTACGATCTTGGCGACAGGGTGCTCAAGCTCAGCCACGACCATGACGAAGCCATCGTCAGCGCACTGATCCGAGGCAAGTCACTGCGCCACGTCGTAAAGATCCACGACGTCTGGTCGCTGTCAGACAGTGCGCGCAATGAAATGCCATCGCCGCACAAGTACAAGCCGTGGTTCGCGATCACGCGCGAGAAGCTCGTGATGCCCAAGAAGCACGACATCGACATCATGAAGACGATGTTCGATCTCTACGAAGACGAGTCGCTCGACCTGTGGGTCAACAACGAGCGCGTCATGGTCGCCAGATGGCGCAACATGCTTCAGAACGAGCTAGACCCCAGGAGCACGACCAAAGCCATGTCGATCCTACGAGACGTCGCGGCTGGCGCAGCGGAACTGCGCTCCCACGGCTTCGACTGGACCGACTTCCACGACGAGAACGTTCTTCAGTCCGTGTCAGGCGTCTACAAGATCGTCGATGTCGGCTGGGGCGAGTGGCGCCTCGACCACGTAGACGTCGAAGTTCCTGAAATGACTGCGTAATCAGGCCAAGGGCTAGTCCTGCTTGGGCTTGCCCTTGAGCCAGTCGCGCAAGATGTGCGTGATCGCACTGCTCACGTTGGGCTTGCCGCGCGGAGTCACGAACCCGCGACGCATGGCTTCCTTCTCGATCGCGTCGAGGAGGTCCTTGGCCAGTCGGAACGTGACCCGCTCGCCCATCATGTCAGTGGACTCCCGACGACTTCGTGAAGATGGCGAAGATGTCGCTGGAGCCGATCACGACGTCCATTCCGTCAACAAGCGTGAACTTCCACAGCCCAGGTTGTCCACCAAACTCGCGCCACGACGTCGCCTGAAGCGTGATGTGCTCCTCGACGATCGTCGGCTTCGCGTCGGCAGAGATGGCGAGGGGTGTCGATGTCTTCTGGCGTAGCTTGATCAGAGCGGGGCCCGTCCCAAGCGTCTTGAGTGCTGCGTCCATCGCGATGTCTTTGCTGTCTGTCATGTGTATCACCCGTGCTTGAAGGATTCTTCGATTGCTTCGATCCAGCGGTCTGAGCATTCAGACCAGAGCCACGAGGCGCGCTTTTCGCGTGAGATGAGGCTCTGGTAGGTCATGGCGCTTTCGCGCATCGTGCGGCTCGCCGCGAGAGGCAGCAAGGCTGCAATTTCTCCCGGCGCCACTTCGGGAGCAAGCCCATCCTCGCCTGCGAGCGGGGCCATCTGACAGTGCCTGATCGGCATCCAGCATCCCCTGAAATGATAGAGGAACTCGGCCATGCCAGTCGCGCACGTGGTGAGGAGCGGCACGCCCATCACAAGTGGAAGAAGCTGCGTGATGCCGTAGCCCTCGCAGCGCGACGGCTGAATGACGAGGTCGTGGCCGCTGATCAGTTCAACAAGCTCTTCGTCGGATACGCCACGAGAGTTACCGGCAGCGACTGTGACGAGGTCGTCTATCTGCTGTTCGGTACACATCGAGCGAACGTCAAACTGGATGCTCGGAAGTACATGGAACGTGAATCGCGTTCCCTCTGGCAAGCGGCCACGTGCGATAGCGATGGCGTTGATCAGCGTCTCGGTTCCCTTGCGCCCCGGCAGGTAGCCGTCCGTAGACATATGCAGAATGCGCGGCGGCTGATCGATGCGCTCTGCAAGTCGGTCGGAGGTATGTTCGTACGCCTTGACGAATGGTTCTCCCACGCCGAGCGGAACGCGACCGCTTAGCCTGCCTGTGGCCCGCAGCACCGTGTCTTCGCAGAACTGTGACGGCGTGATGCTTCCACCGAATGCCCATGACGTCCGCTTCGCATCGTCGCTCAACGTGTCGGTGTTCGGAGACATGTAGAGCACGCTCCGCTGCGCGCCGAAGAACTCTGCAAGCTGCTCGATGTGATGCGAGGGCAGCGTTACAGCGAGCAGGCGCGCTGTGTTCAGCGCGTCCTCGGTCATCCTGACAGCGTCGAACCCGACGTACTTGTCGTCGAAGTTGATGGTCGCGGCAAGGAGACCGCGCCGAGACAGGGCTTTGCAGATCTCCTTGGTGATTGTGGCGTAGCTGAGTGTGGAGCCGAAGTGACCGGCAACGACGTATCGGTTCACGGCTGCTTCATCCAGCGGCTGACATCGACAAGCTCAGACAGGGCGTCCAGAAAAATCGGCCTAAGGCGTTCGGCGCTGAACTTGTTCGCCGTGATGCGTGCGCCGAGTTCGTTGCGGCGCCTTCCGCGCTCAAACTGCCAGCGCATCGCTTCGCCCATCTCCTGCGGCACGTAGTCTGCCCACTTGAGGTCCGCCTCGAAGATCGAGTTCATTCGTAGCATCTCGGAAGGGATGTTCTTCAGGGTGTGCGGAACGATCGAGTCGTAGGAGTGCTTGTTTCCGTCAAGGTACTGCATCAAGGCAGCGCCGAAGTCGCCTCCCATGGACTCGGCCACGCCGCCGAACAAGTTTGTGACGATGGGCACCCCTGAAGCGCGTGCGTAGAGAAGCGGAAGGCCAGTTCCTTCCCCAAAGGAGGGGTTCGCGTAGCAGTCCAGCGAGCCGAGCCACTCAATCATTTGCTTGTCAGTCAACTCCGTTCCGACGAGAAACCGGATGCGCGGGAAGCCTTTGTTCGTAGACTCCGGGCCGAAGTCGGCGCGGATGAGCCTGACCTGACGCTCAATTTCGATACGCAGCTCTTGAATGGTGCGGAACCGGCCAAAAGGGCTAGTTCGAATTGTGAGGACGACGGGGTCCGCAGCACTGAACGCGCTGTAGTAGGCGCGGATCAGATGAGTGAACCCCTTGCGCGCCTGAAACGTGCCCATCGCGCCGAAGTTGAAGGGGTTGCTCTCGTCGATGGGCGCGGTGTTGGGAACGATCTTGGGCTGCCAGAGCCCGAGGTGGTCGCCAATCACAGGCGGCAGCAGCGTGCGCGTGCGCTCCTCTTTGACCCCACCGGCGATGAACGACTGCCTTGCAAACTCGGACGGAAACCAGACCTTGTCGACCGCGTCGATGTTGCACATGTCAGCGGCCATCTGGCTGACCCGGTCCGTTTCGGCCGTGGTGCGCATGACGAATCCGTCGGTGACACCGGTCATGCGGATGGCCTCGTGCGGCGGCCACTCGGCAATCAAGAGTTCTCCGATGCCAACAACATCGCGCTGGTACTCTTCCAGAAGCCCCTTACGGTCCTCTGGAACGATGTCCCAGTCGATCATCTCCGCGCGGTGCGGGATAAAGAACGAAGGCACGCCAAGGCTCTTGATGAGTAGCGCATCGGCAAGCGCGACGTGCGCGTAGCCGCTGCGGTAGTTCAAGCCAGCCGAGAACCAGACCCCGCGCGTGTTGAAGCCGGGCGCTGGCTCTGCGACGTAGTCGACCGCTCGGAATACGCCCTGCTGCGCTCCCTGGCGGATCGCACTGAGCATCTCGCCGCTGCTTCGGGCGCTCGCCTCGGAAAGCGTAGGCGCGTCTTGGGTTTCGCTGGTTTTGTCGGTGGCGTCGGTGTCAGACATTACGTGCAAAACTACACGCCTTGTCTGACAATGTCAACGCCTTCAGCGCAGCCCAGCGATCTTCTTTGCCGACCTGCCAGCGATGTCGATGCGGCGGCAGGCGTCTGCCACGACCTGGTCGGCATCGCTGTAGAAGTTGAGTAGTTCCGAGCGCCTAGCCGGTCGCGGCTCAGACTGGGCCTGCATCGACAGCTGCCTGATGGCAAGGCGCAACGCCTCCAGGATGTCCTCGACGAGGACACCCTGGGTCAGCATGAGCGCCATGCTGGAAGCCAGCTTCGCACGCACGGCGGCACGGTTGACGCTCATGGCACTACTCCTGTGAGAGCTTGTCGAGCGCGGTCAGCACGCCCTTCGTGCCCTTGCCGTTGCGCTGAAGACGCTGGTACAGGTTCTGTGCAAGCCGCGAGGTCGGGAGCTTCTTGACCGCCTGCGTCGGCGTCAACGGCTCCTTTTCTGGCTCAGCAGACTTGTACTTGCGAACGAGGTAGACGATCGCTGCAACGATGCCCGCCACCACAAGGGCCGCGAGAACCTTCTGTCCGCGCGTCATGCCCTTCGACGATTCGTTGTCGCCGCTGAGCGGCACCAGCTTGTACCCAGGAGGCGTCTGATAGTCCTGCGACGGGGCGGTGTATGTGGGCGCCTGATAGACGGGCTGGTAGGCAGAAGGGCGGGCGCTCGCCACCTGCGTCGGGAACGCCAGTGCGGGCACAGGCGGGCCGAATACCTCGTAGGTGCCCATCGCGCTCGCGTAGTTGTCGAGCGAATCAGGCGTGAACGGCGAGTACGCGACTTCGTCGTTGCTGGGTGGCGTGGTAACAGGCGTGCGCGAATAGGTCACAGCGGTTCCTCAGATGTCGAAATCAGTCGACGTCTTGTCTGGCGTTCGGCTTGTGGGGTCCGTGGACTTCATCGACTCGGGGCCGAAGCTGCTGGCCACGAACGTCACGCCCTTGTAGTGGTCGCTTGCCACGTTCTCGGTGACCTTCACGCACCACGACTTGCAGTAGTCGCAGGCCCAGCGCTCGGGGCTCGACACCATCGGGATCTTATCAGAGTCCGAGACGATCTGGTTCATCTGGCGCTTGTGGTAGGACCAGTGCGTCTTGAGCCACGCCGGGGCGCGTCCGTAGGTGATGTCACCGAGGTGCATGGTCTTGTTGCCCTCGTTGACGAGGAAGCACTCGCCGCACTTCGGGCACATGCCGCAAAGCATGCCGACGGCCTGACCGTCCGCGTTCGGCTGATGGTACAGCTCGCATTCGATCACACCGATCTCCGCGCCCTTGCTGTCGACATAGCGAACCCACGTCTTCAGAGACATCATCTCGTAGTCGGTGGACGACATGGCGAGTGCGCCAGTCCCCTCCGACTTCTGCCACATCTTTTTGCCAGCTGCCTGCTGGCGCTCGTTCATGGTGAAAAGATCGCGTTTGCTGATAGTCATGTTTGCCCCGCTTTGTGTGATGAACTGAACATCCGAGTCAGGTTATTGCGTATCGCCAAGAGACGTTCTACGGCGAGTCATCACGCACCTACCTTCTTGGAAATCTTGTAGCCATACACAGCGCCGAGCACTGCGCCGACAGTGATCACCGCGTACACCGGCAGCACGTACTTGAGGATGTACGGCTTGGCGTTCTTGACGACCGACTCAACGAGCGGTGCCATCACGTGCGCGTCAACCGCGCGCACGATCTCAGGGCCCCTCTGACGCAGCGTGGCATCTGGGTTCGTGAGCAGGCCCGCTGTCGTATTCACGATCGCCATCGGGTCTAGCGGAGAGCCAAGTGCCCCCATGCCGTTCAGCATGAGAGGCTGCGACGCCATCACGAGCTGACGGTTGAACCCCGCGCCCGGAATCGAGGTGCGCACGAACGTCGGGTACTGCGCGTACCGGCTACGGCTGCCGAGTGAGTAGATCTCTGGCTTCCACGGACGCATGACAGGCTGGTAGGACATTGTGCGTACTCCGTGTGCAGTCAGTTCAGATGCGCGATGCTGCCGCGCTCAGCGCTGCGAACTCCGCCACGCGTCCGGTGGTTGTGGCAGCGACGCGCACGAAGTAGCTGTACCATACGCGCTTTGCGGAACCGTCAAGCCTATTGAATCCAGATCGGTTCAAGAGCGCACGCATCTCGACCAGGTCTCGGTGGGGAGGACGCTGGGAAGCGGCGCGCGAGATCTCGCGCTCCGCTTCGCGGATTCGATCTGCTTCGCTACGCGCTCGCGGGCCAGAGCCGGAGCCAGTCGCAGCGGCGTGCTGAGCCTGCGCCACTGCAACATCAGAAGCCGCGTCGCCAAACATGCTGTAACCGTAGAGACCATGATCCGAGACATAATTCGACATGGTGAAACTCCTGCGCCCCGCAGTTTTCAAGCACCTACGAGTTAATTGCGCGAAGTCCTGCGCTTGCCGCCCTTCTTGCTGCGACGCGCCTTCTTCGCGCTCATCTTGCGCTGCTCGCTGATCGTCCCTGGCTTGCGCGCGCGTGCGGCAAGGCGCGCGACTCGCGCACTCGTGCGGTTCTTGCCGCCAGCCTTGCCCTTGCGTGCCGCGAGGTGAATCGTGCCGGTCTTGGTCACGGCGACCGCCGTGGTGCTCTTCCGGGGCGCGAGGGCCTTCAGAACATCGAGTGCTTCCTTGGTGGAAAGCCCCTTCGCAAGGCGCCCGATACGCGAGGCGCTGTACGTGCGGTCACTCTCTCGCGTGAGCAGAAAGACCCTGTAGCCCTTCTTGGATCCGACCTTGTTCTTCTTCTTGTTCGCTTCCATCGGTTACCTCGCTCCTCACATCACAGGGACCGCCCGGAACAGCGGCAGGCTAGCATGGCGCCGGAGTGTTGCGCCAGACCCGGACCGCAGGTGACCGATCACTCGCCGAGCCTCTTCCTGTCCTTCCAGAACATAAAGTACCCTGCTGCGCTGAACGCAAGAAGGACCACGAGCCCTCCGAATAAAGAAGACGCGTTCTCGGACGCTCCCTCGCCAGCGTCCTCCGCGTACTGTCGCATCGAAGCGGCCTGCGCGTCTGGGTAGACGTCCTCGACGACGTCTTCTGGCCACAAGCCGCTGCGGGCAATCGTGGCCTTGATCCGTCGCGCTCGGACATCCCACTTGTCCAGGGAAAGCCGCTCAAGCTCGCGAGTGAGCGTTTTTGCGAAATCCCGTACGTTGCCGACGTTTTGGGCGAGAACGCGCTTGAGCGCGTTTCTGACTGGGCTTGGAGCACGCACTGAGAAGGCGTGGTAGGCGGCCATTGCGAGGTCTAGGTAAGGGCCGACCTGCTGCATGGTAGCGTTGCGCACCCAGCGTTTCACGTCAGCATCGCTGCCGGTCAGCCCAGGCACATACTTGCGGTATGCGTCAGCCTCGGCGTCGAAGTTTCCGGTGATCCAGTCGACGGCCGACTCGTACTGCGCCGGATACGAACTCGGGTCCGTGAATGTGCCGTGGAAAAGCAGCGCCCAGTTCTTGGCTCGATCGTGCACGGGACCGGACTCTGGAACAACGCCGTTCGGGCCGGACAGCTCCTCGCGCAGCGCCGCTCCTGGAACAGCGTTGCCAGACGAGTCTCGCAGCACGCCGCGATCGTCAATTCCCCAGCCAAGCGAGGCGAGCTTGCGATGCAAAAGCTGCACGGGGACGGCCGACGACGCGTCGAAGATGTTTCGCAGCATCTTCCAGAGCGCGCCCTGGCTCATGCTTGACGGAAGGACGGCGACCACGTGGATGGGGCCTGCGGACATTCCGGCGCCGTCGTAATTCTGTACGGTGCCCCAGTTCGCGGCCTCAAGCTGGCTCACCAAATAGAAGGAGCGCGCCATGTGGCTGTCCGCGCCCGAAGGCTGTACCACCGGGCCGCCGCGGACCACGAACCCCCGCTTGTTGTTGTATCGAACGTACCTGACGTTGGCCACGCTGACCCCCCCTTGCGCGACCGTGCCGCGCCAATCAATCTCAACGCGAGGTCTTCGCCATTTTACGAATTTCGCGCTTGCGAGCAGCCATGGCACGCTTGAGGACCGCGGGAACCTGAACCTGCCTGCCGTCCTTGGTGCGGACGTGGAAGTTCTTGCCTACAATCTCAGCGGTCACGACCGTCCCGGGGTGACCGCCGTCCTTCGACAGCAGCTTGGCCACCTTGGTCACGAGATCGCGCGACGAGGTGTTCAGGCGCCCGATCACGATCTGCTTGCTCAAGCCGCCCCCAGGCTTGACGTACGGACCGTTGTAGAAGACTGCTGAATCGGTGAAGCGGGGGATACCTTCCATTGCTATTCTCTCCTAGTCATCGAAGAAGCGCTGATCATAGGGAGGCGTGATCACCATGAGTCCGACTCCAGGGACGATTGGGATAGATTCTTTCAGGCCGCGCATGGTCTGAAGCTCACGCACGACGCCAGCGGCTCGCGGCAGCAGCCAGACGATGCGGTCGCGACGCACGCAGATCTCGTCAGGCTGCGCGTTGGGGTGCGAGGCGCGTCCGTTCGGCATGACAACGCGCCGGTTCATCGTGCCGCCCTGTCCTTGCCGGTGTAGAGCTTCTTGGACGCCTTGCGGTACTCGCGCTCCGCGTCTTCCTTCGTGGTGTGGTAGCCGAGCCAGGCGCGCTTGCCGTTCTTGCCGATCTCAGCGCGCCACTTCTTCTTGCGCCTGTCCCACGAGACGCCTTTGAGCCCCGAGGGTCCGTAGGCGCCGCGATTGTGCAGGTTTGCGCTCCTGCCAAGGACGCGAAGGTTCTCGCGCCTGTTGTCGAGCCGGTCGCCGTTGATGTGGTCGACCTCTTCGTGGTCCTTGGCGCCCAAGATCTCGCGGTGCATCGACACGGTCTTGCGCCTGCCGCTCGGCATCAGCTTCGAGCGCATCGCGTAGCCGCGGAACCCGTAATACCAGGAGTGCTTGCCTTGTTTGGCTGCGTCCTCGGGGTCGACGGTCGCGACCTTGCCCTTCGACAATGTGATCTTCGACGGGTTTTCGAAGAGGCGCGGTTGCTTGCGCACATCGACCCCGGTGAGCTTCTTCAGCCCTGGAGCCATCTCTCGCTCAGCGCGCTTCATCGCGCGCTCGATCTGCTGTTCGGTAAACCCCGCTTTTTGCAAGCGTTTGGCGTCATCCCGCAGCTTCTTGACCAGGTCGCTCACGTCCTGCCCGAGCGCCATGCCGGATAGAAGGATGCAGCAGTCTCGCTCGAACGCGTCGAGCCGTTGCCGTCCAGGGTCGACGTAGCGCAGCTCGGTCTGGGCGCCCTGTCCCTGGCGACGCGGCTGCCTTCCGCGGCTTGTGCGCGCACGTGCCATGCTGGCCTACTCTCTAACCCAGTCGAAACCTGCGGCCTCCAGCAGCGCAGAGGCGATGGCCATCGCGCGGCTGTTGTCCATCTCGGTGCCGAGCATCCGCAGCGAGTCGATCAGGTTGTACATATCGCGCGGGCTGACGAGAGTGGTCATGCCGTTGCGGTGGGCAAGCTCGATTCCTCCGTTGTGCGCAGCGCGCTCCACGGTCGCCGCGTCCGGCGGATCGAACATCATGTAGTACGCGAACGGCGAGTCGAAGCGATCCGAAACGCTCAGAAAGAAGTCTATCTCGCTGGGCAGCGCCCCGTATCGCAGCGTGCGCAGCGGAAGCGAACCGCGGTTCTTTGCCATCTTCTTCGCGCTGCCTGACGACCCGGGCGTGCGCTCATCGCTCTCGCGCACGATGTACGCGTTGAGCGCGTCGGTCGCGGTACGCAGCGCTTTGTTGTACTGCGCGTTCGTATACTTTTGGCGCTTTCGGTCCGACGGTTTCACTTGCGCCGCTTCGGTCATGTTCAGGCGCCACCAGAGCGCTGGATTCGCGTGCGACTTGAAGCGAAACCGCACCGCGTCTTCGCCGCCCTTGCCGCCAGGCATCTCCCAAACCAGCACGGCGATCGTGAAGCTGTTATCCGAGGCCTGTTTGATCTCGGTCAGTTCGGATCGAAGGTTCGATGTCTTCGGCATGAGTCGCTTACCTCTGTGACGCCTTCAACGCAGATAGCATGGCATCGTACGCTGTCGATGCGCGGATGAACGCCTCTTTGGCCGCCTCCCGCTCCTCTGCGGGGACGGCATCTGGGTGGCAGCGAGCCGCAACGGCGCGGTACGCCTTCTTGATCTGCTCTTCCGTGGCGTCAGGCTCGATGCCGAGCACCTCCCACGGGGCCTGATCTCGGGAGCGAGGCGGAGGAGGGGGCGGAGAAGGAGGCGGCGGCGGGGCCGCCTGAACGGGAGGCGGCATCGGGCTACGCGCGTACTGCCCGTTCGCGCGCTGGAAGGCGTCCCAGGAGCCCCGGCCAGCAGCTTCCTTGCCGGAAGCCCACAGGAACTGAAAGCACCGGTGGCAGATCACGAAACCGTCCGCACGGCGCCATTCTGAGTGCCGTGTGCAGTACGGTCGCTTGCAGCTCATGCAAGCGCTTTGCGTGTGCGTGCCACATCCGGGCGCGTTGCAGTTGAACCTGGGCAGGTTCTGCGCCTGCGGTTGGAATGCCTGTTCGGCGGAGAACGCCGTCTGGATCGTCTCGCGCAGGGAGTCGATGCCCATCTCTAGCAGCGAGTCCATGAACGCCTGACCTGGGGTCTTGCGAGGCGGCATCAGTACCCCTCCTCGTCGTCTTCGTAACCGCCTTCCGCGCCACGCATCTTCACCTTGATGGTGTCCTGCGGTTGCCAGCGATACCCGCGACCGAGCTGGACCCCGGGGAAAGCCTTGCGGAGCACGCCAGCGGTCGTGCCGTGGTAATCCTGCTCGCCGCCCTTGGCGTTGCCATAGATCGTTTTCGTCTTCGGCCGGATCGTGCCACCCGCGGCATCTTCGAAAGTGATGGCGTCCCATCCAGCGTCGCGGATCTTCTCGATGTCGCCTTCATCGTCTTCGTTGACGATTTCAGGCCACCAAGGTTGCACGGCATCGATTCCCGCCACCCGATCCAAGTCGAAGTCGCGCGTATACCGACGCTGCCGCACTACCTCGCTCAAGGCCTTGTGCGGTACTTCGCCAGTGGCTGCGAACCGCTGCACCGGGTTGGGTCCGGTCGCATGCTCCAGCAGCAGGGCGATTGGGTTGCCGGGGTACATCTGCACCTCGTCAAAGATTACTGCCGCCGGGTCGGTGCCGATCAGGCCGACCACCTCCGGCTCAAGCGTGAACTCTTCATACTCCTTGACGAGGCTGTCGACGCTTTCGCCGCGCTGTAGCGCGCGCTGCACGTCTTTGCGGATGTCCTCGTACAGCTCGCTTCCAGACAGCATCGCGTCCACGTCCGGGAGCGGCTCGATCCCTGTAGTCCTCAGGCGGATGAGGACAGGGAAGTCATCTTCCTTCTGCCCACGAAGGGTCCACGCGGAGATCGCGTATGCGGCGGCTACAGCGCGGCTGTCGGTGGTGTGGATTCCGTAATAATCCTCTGGCCTTGGAGCGCGGCCGAGAATCTTGCGAAATCGCTCTGAGTTCTTCAGTCGGTGGTAGCTTTCCGGCGGCTTGGCTGATAGCGGGTTGCGCTTCGGGTCGTTGGTCATGGCAACACCTCGGCTGCCGCGGGCTGCTCGACCGTCTCTTCTTGTGCCTCTGGCTTCGCTGGTTTTGCGAAGTCCTCGCAGCGATACGCGGCTGCGCCTGAGCCCGGCTTGAACCGGCGCACGAGCACGGGCTGCTCCCCGTCCCAGTCGATGATCACGGTATCCTGCGCGGTCTGGCTGTTCGCGGATTTCTTCAGTGCGTGAGCACGCCCCGCCACGAGCGCGTCTCCAAGCGACGGGCACGAGATCGCCTTGTTGCCGGTCCAGATCAGTACGCCCGGAGCAGACGCCTCCACGACCTTGCGTGCTCCGGCGGGGAGTCGCTGTGGAGTATCGTTTTCGCGGATGACGCGCACGGCCTCGCGGATTTTCGCGATGACAGCGTCGCTCGGGCGCAGCGCTTCGTCGCGGATCGTGAAGTCAAGCTCAGGCTCGGGCTCTGCTGCCGCCTCTGGCTCCTCGTCGGATGTCGCGCGCGCCGTAGCCGCCTTCGCCGTCGTCGCGGCGATGGCGGGGGTGCGCGGCGCAGCGCTGTACTCCGTGGGCGGCGGAACCCAGTCGAAGACCGGGATACGTTCGGTGAGCTTCGCACGAAGCCTGAGCTTCACTTCGCGGATCAAGCCGTCGACCCGCTCTTCCCGTTCGCGCGTGTCGCGTTCCAAGGCCACCAGCGTCCCGTCGGGCCAACTGAACGAGACGCCCGTGATTTCGAGCAGATGCTCGGGCGCGTTCTCGATTGCCTCCGCGATGATGGCTTCTGCGACTAGTCGCCGAAAGGAATCTTCGGTGGGGCTTGCCGCCAGCGTGGTGCCAGACTGCTGAGCAAGATCTTCGATCTCGTCAGGAATCGGGATGGAGTTGGTGTTCACGACGAAGAAGGTGTTTTCGTCGTGCCCATGCAGGCGTGCGATGCGAGCCTTGACTCTGCCGTTGTAGGTGAGCGTCAAGATGTTGCGCCGGGAGTGTCTTTGGATGTCTGATTTTTGTAGAAGGTTGCCCCGTGTCATAACGACGAGGCTACCTGAGATGTCGGACAACGGCAAGGCCTAGTGACGGCTGGTCCGTCGGCGCTTCTTCGGGTTTCGGCGCACCGGAGGACTGAGCCAGCTGCTCAGGAGGTTCAGGCCCTTTTCTCCAGCAGAGCGCTTGAGTTTGGCCTCTTCGTACTTCGCGAGGCCCGCGGCGCCTTCTTTGCGGACTAGCTCGGCGCGCACTGCGGCTTCGGCATTGCTTTGACGGATTGACATGTAGATGCCTAGGCCAATGACGCCAGCGATGAGAACGCCGCCGATGATCATTGGCGCTGCGCTGCCGCCGACATTGCCGAGCCCGTCCGCGCCGCTCATCGACGGGCGGTACGGGAGGCCAGGCACGCGCTTGACGCTATAAGGCGACCCCGGAACACGACCAGTGCGCGGAGTGGGATACGGGTCCCGGGGAACATTGGTGCCGAACACTGAGTAGGTCATGTCGTCGTTCCTTGCTGCTTAGAAAGAAGCCACGAAGGTGGTCACCGAAGAGGCCACTCGTACGTGAAAGCCGGGCCGCCCTGTCGATATGCGGATTTATTTCCGAGTCTCGACTCCCCGCCGATGAACACCTTCCTGGGCTCTTTGCGCAGCCCTACGACTGTCGCCTCGCGCTCTCATGATCCAAAGGCAAATCATCAATCGTAGTGCGCGCCATTTTTTTTGAAGAGCAGCGTAAACTCGACCGCCAGCTGCTCCATGGCGTCCAACATGGAATTTCTGACTGATTCCAGTTCGCGAATATCGGACTTGGTAAAGCCACGGTGATGTCCCATCTGCTGGACACGGTCGAACATTTGCTCCCAGTGGCCGAACGTCAGCCCGGCCATGGCCATGCCGTGCAACGCGGTCCTAAGCTGGCGAGTGCGGTAGACCTCTTCTCGAAACTCCTGAAGACTCTGTTGAAAATCTTTAACCCAAACTCCCATGCCTGCGAAAATCGCTTCTTTGGGGCCGAAGAAGAGGTATGTTAGATCCATGCCCTCTTTTGCCACGACGTCGGCGGGTCCCACCGCTCCATGTTTCGCTTCATACTGCGACCGGTCACGCGCCTGCTTGTCTTGCGTCCCACGCTCAATCTCCTCAGTAGTTGAACCCAAGCTTGAACCGCTCGAAGCCCACCGTCATCCGATCCTGGGCAACAACGCCTGTACATCTTGCTCGATATCAGCGAGGCGAGCAAAGTACGCCTTGGTTTCCTCAGAGTACGACGCGGACCCCCATTTGACATTGCTGAGAGAGGTCTTCCTGATTATCTGTTCATTAAGTCCAGCTACGATTTCACGTAGCTTGTCCGCACGCCGCTGAGCTTGAGCCAGCCGACCCGGGTCGATGAGCCTGTCAATACCGAGAAACTCTGCGAATTCCAACATAATCGCATACGCGTAACTCTCTCGCTCAAGGTAATACACGTTGCTAGAAGCGGTGCCGTGCCGTTCCGCTGACTCAGGGTTCCGGAGCACGTAAAGAGCATTCTGCGCAAAGCGTATCGAACTCATGAAAAAATTCGTCTCGTACTCACGAAACCACTGCCTTACCGTATTCGGGTCGCACGGGAGAGAGTCACCTTCATTGGAGAGCAGCAGCACGTTGGCGCGCATGGAGCGGGAAGTACGACGACGAGCCATGACAAACTCCTCAGTAGTTGAACCCCAGCTTGAAGCGCTCGAATCCAACCTTCGAGAGCAGGAAGCCGGTCATGTCGAAGCCGAAGCGACGGATCTCAAACGGCGGCGGCCGAACGATCCACGCAGACGCCCGGATGCGCTGCTGCGGCATGGCGTAGAGCGCGAACGTCCCGGGAGGACCCGAGATGATGCTGCCGCCATAGACCTTTACCGTGGAGGGGACTTGTGCGCCCGGACCGACGGTGACGTTGCCGCCAGCTGCCTCGCGTGCGAGCAGGCCGCCCGTGCCGTAGACGTTGTTCTGGCTGTCGGTCTGGCCCTTGCCATTGATCTCCAGCCCGAACGCGACGTACGTGAGCAGACGCCTGTTGTCGACAGGCACGGTGTCGTTGATGTCGAGGCCGTTCTGCTGGTACGCCGTGAAGATGCCGTCGCGAATGACGATGACGCTGCCGACAGGCACTGTCAGGTCAAGGATCGGCACGTTGCGCGGATACGCCGTCCCCGGACCGACCTGAATCGGTCGCGGGTACTCCGAGATGTACTGCCTATTGAAATAGGCAATCGCATTTGGCGGCAGTTGGGCAAAGAAGCCCTGCGTGACGCGCACGTTGGTTGCGTGCGCATCTGGGCTCCCCTGCGGGAGTGGTGACCCAGGCTGGGAGCGAGTGTCCATTCGGCCAGCCTATCAGACGGCCGGAGACTGCGCCTGGAGGATCTTGTATCCGTGGATCGACAGCGTAACGGTGCCACCGAGCGCGAGGAGCACGCGATTGACAGGGGCGATCGAAGACTCGGTGACGGTGTTCCAGCCGCTGCCGAAGGTGACCTCGACGAGGCCGACCGAGCGGAGCAGCGTGAGGTAGAACGCGATGGTCGAGCCGCGCTCGAAGAAATCGCTCACGGCGAGGTAGAATGGGCGGTCGTTTTCGCTGAAGAGATACCGGCTCGGGGTCGGGATCTGATTCTGCCGCTCGCGGTCCGTGCCCTCGTCGGCGTACTCCCAGAGGAAGTCGATCTCGCCGGGGCGGAACGTGTTGACGTCCGCGGGCACCGCGCCAGCGCCCGGACCGACGTATGCGCCCTTGAAGGCGTCGGCCGTCGAAGCGATCGGACGGAACCGACCGGTGAGCGGCGTGACCACCTCCTCACCAGGGGGCGGGAGGTCGGCGTACTCGGTGTTGGGAATCGGACCCAGGCTGAACGTCTGCATGCGGAAGGCGCCCATCAGCATCGTGCCGACAAAGGGGCCGTCCATCGAGACCTGCTGCTGGGCGCGGATGCGCGCGCCGACCGGGTTCGACTGGTTCGCCTGCGAAGGGATGCTGACCTCGAAGTTCATCGTGTAGGGCACGCGCTTGCCCGGGATGTCCTCGATGTAGCGGATGCGGCTGGCGGCCTTACGAACCCACTCGCCCAGGCGCTGAATCTCCAGCTTGTCGCCTTCCGAGCGCGTGCGGAGTTCGCGGTACGCCTTCGCAAGCGCCTCGAACTGCGACTGCTGGCGAGCCTGCTTGTCGTTCAGGTTGCGAAGAAACGACGCGACCTGAGGCGGTACATTGAGCGGAATCTCGTCGGCCATGTGTATCTCCTTGGCACGGCATCAGTTCCCCAACTTCTCGCCGGGGTTCCTTTGCGTGTGCATGCCGCACAGCAAACCTGTGCAGGTGTTTCGCGGATTCCCGCGGTCTCCACAACGAACCCCCGCCCGCATGCGGGGCAGCTAAGCGGACGGGGGTTCGAGGCAGAGATCGCGGGGCGAGTTGCCTCGCCCCGAAACCTAGGTTATGCTGACCCTAAAGCCAGCAAGAAACCTCAGAGAACGTCGCGGGAGTGGATGCCATCGATAAGGTACTTGATGTCCTTTTCGATGTTGTCCGCGCCCTTGACGGTGACGCCGGTAGCGGCCGGGAAGTTGCCGGGGAACGGAGCGCCGGGATCGGACGTGACGAGGCCGTTGAGCTGCTCCACGAGGGACGCGCCAACCGCATCGCCGATCGGCGATATCGTCGCGAACACGCGGAAGCCCTGACGGGGCGGGATGAGGATCGGACGGGCGAGGCGCATAAGCGCGCTCGACGTCGGAACGCCGTTGTTCGCACGGGGCAGGCGGCTGTCCGCGAAGAAGCCGTCAAGGCCGCCCGCGAACGGCGTGTACGCCGTGAAGTGCTGGATCTGCGGCTTGTCGCCAGCCGTGAAGTCGAAGAACAGCTGGTTCTGCGACTGGTGGTAGAGCTTGTGAACGCGCGCCACGCGATCGGTCATCGAGTCCGGGGTCAGGGCGCGGACGTCCACGGCCTCCTGGTTCTTGGTCTGCGCCTCGAAGTTGACGCGGAAGTACGTCCACACGCGGATCGCGAGCGTGACGAAGGTCTGGTCCGAGGTGAACTGACCCGGGGTCGCCAGGTTGGTGATGGCGATGTCCGACGCCTGACGCGAGAAGAGCTGCGTACGCGCGCCGATCGCGCCGAAGCCATTCTGCGGCGAGGTGCCGAGCTGCGTGGAGCCGTCCACGCGGATGAGCGAATCGTAGACATTCAGTTATGCCAGCTGTTTATGCTGGCTCTCCGGGTTTCCCCGGAGTGTCGGACTATATCACCTTCCTCAATGGACTGAGGAAGTCGGGCACTCTTGGACCGGATTATCGTTGAGTCTCACCGGTCTAGTCTCTACGCCTTCCAGCCCCTCTCCTTTTGGGAGCCCAGGACTGGCTTGGCTCGGGATTACCTCGCGGAGTATGCTCAGTACCTCCGCAGGGGCTCCCCCGCCATTTCGCTTGATGACCGACATCGAATCAAGAACCAGTGCATCCAGTTCTGTGGTCTGATACTGCGCCACCCCACACGACTTCGAGAGATACCACTGCACAATCTCGGCTTCGGTCTTCTTCGCCGTCAGGTGAGGGAGAAGCATCTCCGTCATCCTGAGCACGTCGTGTTTCCTAGCGACGTGCAACCAAAACTGCCACCTAGTAGCTCTCTGACCCTTCCAGACCCTGCGAATCGGCTGGTGCTCGACTCCCATGTCTTTCAGGATGCTCTCTGCTCGCCTCACCATGGATTCGGAGGTGTTGCAGAGGACGACCCACACTTGGTAGCTGGTTTTCCTGTGAGGAGTTTTCCTCTTGGGAATCGGTCTCTTGATGGAGAAGCAGCCCTCTCCGTCAATGATCCCTGCCAGCCATGCAATGTCGACGTCCTTGAGCAAGTCGGATCACGAAACGGTTTAATTCACCCGATTTTCCATCCGCGATTACTCGCGGAGGCCGCCCTACATATTTGACGGCTGATGAACGCGCTCGCGAGTACCGACGATCTTGGGCATTGTCTATCTCTTTCTGCCTGAGGATCTCTCAGGACTTTTGTGAGCTGACGAACAGCCTCAGCATACCACATGCTGAGTGAAGTTGGCTCGGGAAAAGGTTGGTGCCCCGCGAGGAGTCACCAACCTTTTCTCGATAGCCTGATGGTGATCAGACCATCGTCCCGAAGATGTGACGGCCGAAGATGCCGCCAGCGTAGCCACGGCCCTCGGGGGTCGAGACCTGATCGCTGATGGGCACAGCGCCCGGAACCGCGCCGCCCATGTTGACGACGGGCATCGGCGCGTCCTCGATCGAGACCGCGGGGATGTTCGCGCGACCCGGCATCACCGGCTGCGTGAAGAAGTTGTAGACGCCACGACGAGTGACGATGCCGCGGTTCATGCCCTGGGTCGCCCCAAGGCCCGCCGTCGCCGCCATGACCTCGGTCATGCCGAGGCCCGCCGTCGCCGCCATGACCTCGGTCCCGCTGAGACCCGCAACGGCCTCCGCGGTGTTGATCATGCCGTCGACGCCCTCTTGGTCGCTCGGGTCGACGCCCTCGGCGTACTCGCCGAAGCCGTTGAGCGACTGCGAGACGTACTCACCGAGGCCGTCGCCGCCGTTAAGCGACTGCGACACGTACTCGCCCATGCCAGCCGCGGCCTGCGCGATGTACCCGCCCATGCCGCCGTTGAGCGACTGGGACACGTACTCGCCCATGCCGTTGAGCGACTGGGACACGTACTCGCCCATCATCGGGGAGTACGGGGCGCCAGCGTGCGACACGTCGTAGTAGCTGGACGAGCCGAGCGCCATGTCGCGGAGGTACGGGCTCTCCTGCGAATCGCGCGCATTAGCGAGCATGCTCTCCGCCTGGCGGCGGACGAGCCCCTCGATGAGGTTGAGCGCCATACCCGTGACGATCGACGTGCGATTGTCGCGGATCAGGGCCACGTTGTTGCCGACCGTCAGGGTAGCAGCGATGCCTGCGCCGGTCGCCGCGAGGCGGGCGACGCTCTCCATCGTCTTGCTGGGCCGCTCGCCCTCCTTGGCCATCTTGCTCACGCCCATGAGGGCGAGCGCGTTGACTGCGCGCGACGCAGCGAAGCCCGCCGTCGCACCCAGCACGGGCTTGCCAAGTGCCATGAGATCATCAGTCAGCGGGTTTGCGTGCATCCGTCGCTTAGCCATGTCTTTACTCCCAGGAAGAAGCCCATTGTTGCGAAGTTCCTTGAGGGCCAGCGTGGCGTACCGATACGCCTGCGGCCCGACGACCACACTAATTGCACCAGGCGTTTTACGGTCGACCGGAGTCATTTCGAGAATGGCTCGGCGTTCCTTCCCGCGCGCGTCGCGGAACCTGTATGCGACTTCGGGGTTATTTTGCAGAGCGCCAGTGAAGCCCATGGCGATGTCAAGCTGCTTGTTTTGCAGCTTCGACCGCCCTTCGGCAGGCATCTGAAGAATAGCCTTCAGTACGCTGGGGGACGGCGCGCTAGGGTCATTTCCATCGAGCGCGTTGGCGAGGTTTACAGCCGCGTTCTTGGCGTCCTCGGGCGAAGCCCAGGTGCCGTGGTGCGGACTGGCAACCTCTTCGACAGCCGCCTTCTGGTTAGCGCTGCGCGCCCAGCTGCTCCACGTGAGCGGGAACCCGTCCACGCTGCTTCCGCCAGTTGCAGCTGCTGCCTGAGGCGCAGCAGCAGAGCGAGACGACCGGCGCCCCTCCATCGCACCAAGAGCACGCTGGACGTCCGTGTCCATGCGCTCTGCGATCAGCTCACGCATGGCCGTGGTACGGCGCTCTTCAGGGGTGTCGAGCGCCTGACGAAGCGCACGCGCGTCCGGGTCGGACATCGCACGCGACCGCGCCGCTGACACGCGACCGCGCGGGGTGCCCGACGTGCGCTGCACGTCACGCTCCACTGCACGAAGTCGGCGCTCGATGTTCGCCGGAGACAGGCCAGCAAGCTGACCCGCGACCTCGGCATGAAGGAGGCGCTCCTTGATGAGCATCCCCTCAAGATTGGCAATCTTCTCGCGAAGCTTGTCGAGGCGCTCAGTCTTGGCGCCCGTGGCAATCGCCTTCGAGAACTCGCTGATCGCCTTGTTCAGCTGATCGGTAAGGCGGTCGAACTTCGACACCTTGGGCTTCGCAGGCGCCTTGGGCTTGTTCAGCGGAGCGCCGAAGTAGTCGATCGCGCGAAGGTCACCCGCCGAGCTGGGACCGGGCAGCACGGAAACGACCGGGACGGTGTCGCCAGTCCAACCAAGCCGCATTGCGGCCCAGTCAGGCAGATTCCTGCCGTACGTCTTCGCACGGAAGGGAAGGTACGGGGCGACGAGGCCGCGCGGAGCACGCGAAGTAGCCTTCTTCGGCTTCTTCCGCGAACTCTTGCGACTGCTCTTGCCTCGCTTTCCCTTCTTCTTGTTGCTCATCATGTCCATGACAGATCACCGGCCCTTTCGGCTGGTCTTCCGCTTGCCACCGCGCTTCGAGGCCTTCTTCACAGCAGCACGAGCCTTCGTCAGGCGCTTCTCGAAGAAGCGCACGCTCTTGCTGCTCTTCTTGCGCGCCGAGGCCTTGCCGCGGGCGGTCTTGGCCTTGGCGACCGCGCGCGACGCACGGGCCTTCGCCTTCTTGACCGCGCTCTCAGCCTTGGTCACACGCCTGCGCGCGTTCTTGAGGCCCTTGCTCACCTTCTTCGACGTCTTGCGCGCGGACTTCTTCTTCGAGCTCTTCCCTGCGCGACGCTTGGAGG
>CAYMLQ010000028.1:548-8893 GCA_964390795.1 uncultured Lentisphaeraceae bacterium | reverse complement strand
TGGAGGTGCCACGGCGCCCCCCACGAAGGGTCTTCTTGCCCGAGCCACGCACCTTCACGGAGATGCGCTTCTTGGAGCCCTTGCCCTTCTTGCCCTTGCCCTTCTTACCCTTGCGGCGGCCCTTTTTATTCTGGAGCAGCAGGGCTCCGAGGTCGTAGCTCATCGTGTTCTCCTCTAGGTTACGCTGCCGTACATCGGCAGACGTCAGGTGCGGGACCGGCCCCGGGTTCATCACGGTCAAGGCTTCCACGCCACCGTTCGCCCGCAGCATACCCGGCGACTCGCGGTACGCGAGCGCTGTTCGCATGTTGCTCTCGATGTAGGATAGGGCCATGGACGCACTTCACCCGCTCGGCAGCGTACACGAGTGGAGCGCCCGGCCAGCCTCAGCGTAATGATACGGCAGCCGCTCCACAAGTTTAAGAAGAAAGTTCACCCGTCGATCCCCTCGGCCTCGACGCGCAGTTTTCCGCCCGCGATGAACGCGATCCAGCCCCGGCTTGGGTGATAGATCCCCAGCAGATCGCCCTTGGGCGACGTGAACAGGTCTGTGCCGGACGGGTTGTACTCGCGGACCTGCTCGCCGTCCGTCTCGACGAAGAAGCCGAGGCACTTGCCGAGCCGCGCGAAGCCTTGCTCTGGCGTCGGAGGCGCAACCGGGATGTCGATCGCGTCATCTGCGCGGTCGTGCACCGTCTCGTAGGCGATGACACCGTCCTCGTGACGGTGCTTGTAGCGCTCGTCGTCGCCATCGTCCTTCCACTTGTCCGTCTCGTACATCACAGCGACGCACCGCCCAAGTTCACGAACCTTGTCGGGCAGGCCGCTGATCGTTCGAATCTCTCGCGGGTCTTTCTTGTGAAAGATCCGGTATCTCTTGATGGCGCTGGTGGGGTTTGCCCGCGAGTCCGTGCCGTACATGCGGCCCATGACGCCCTTGTGAGCGTTCGGCCTGGTCTGACTGCGGGCGGCCTTGCGACTGGTTCGACGTGTGCTCATTTGACCCACCTAGCGATCACGTAACCGACTACGGCACTGGCAATCGCGACTCCCGCCAGGAGCCGAGGACTCGACCCACTTGCATCCGAACCAAGCCCCACGGCCTGCAAGGGACCCCGCTCGTCGCGCACGATCTCTCCGCGCGGGACGTGTGACAGGCCCATGCCCTTGACGCCGTTCGGCAGAAGCTTGCATGCATCGTACGGTACGGCGCCGAGGATGTTGACGTTGCCAGGACGCGGAGGCTCCGGGTCGATTCCGACAGAGACCGGCCGCTGGTCCGCGTAAACGCGGTACAGGTTCCTGTTCCAGTCCCACACGCTATAGAGTGCCATGGTGTCCTATGCCCGCGCCCTGTTGTACTACAGCCAACGCATCACGGAAAGGTCTGTGTAGGATTTCCTGCTCGTTTTGGCGCCGCGGCTGGTTCTGCCGCGCGAAGCAACACCCGGATTCTTCGAGGTCTTGCGCCCCTTGCCAGACTTCGCGCCCAGTACCTTCTGGATGTTCACCCCCGGCGTCTTCCTGCCCCAGTTGAGCAGGCCGATGATGCGCTTGTACGTCACATGCAGACGTCCAGTGCCGTATCGCTTGGCCTGCACCTTCATCTGCGCCTCGTGACGCTTGACGAAGTTGATGGCACGCATGGCCTTGTTCCACATACGCGGCGTCCACTTGCTCATCGGGGTGCGCTTCATCTCCGCAAGCAGCGGAAGCTCAGCCCGAATGTGCGGAAGGCTCGCGTCTCGATGCTGGGGGTTCTTGCGCCAGCGATCGATGTCAGCAGAACTCATGTTGATCGTGCGCCTGAACTCGCGAAACAGAGCAGGGTCTTGGTCCGAAGCCCTGGAGTTACTCTTCATGCCCTCTGGCTCCTTGCTGACCTTGCTGGTCTTAGGCTTCTTAGACGGCGTGTGGACGAAAACAGGCTCCACGTAGACGCGGTTCTTGAGGTTTGCGTAGACCTCCACAGTGTCACCCACCGCGCCACCCTCGGATCCGAAGAACTCCTGCGGCAACGAGTCCCTGCCGAACTCGAACTCGATCTCGTATCGCCCGATCTTACCTGCGCCAGGAGCACCCACGATCTTGCCCTTCATTCCGATGCCGGAAGAAGAGAGCTGCGTGTTCTTTAGATCTTCGAGCGTTTGCCCTGATTTATTGAGGAAATTGCGGATGTTGTTAGCACGGACAGTGAGGACGTCGTTCGTGAAATACTTGTCTACGAGCCGCTGGAGCAGTGGGTCGACAGACCGAGGCTGACGCCCAGCAGACACAGCCGACTCGCCTACGGGCAAGATCCCAACGCTCGCTACGCGGCCGTCTTTCCAGACGGGCCAGATCTTGAACGTGTCTCCAAGTTTTAGCTCATTGATAAGCAGAATGCGTGCGTTGAGCGCGACCTCTACGCCGTCAATCGTAATCGCAACGCGTCCCTCAGCGCGAACGAGCATGTCATTCGGCGGAACCTTTGTGACGCTGGCGATAAGCTCGCCAACGGGGACCGTCTCCTTTCGCGGCTTCTTCTTGACGTAGAAAACCCGCGTCTGGCCAGACCTTTGGATTTGTTGATACTTGGCAAGAACCGCTGCGAGCCGCTCCTGCTGCTCCTCAGGCATCTGGCGACCGCCAGTCTGTACTGCCCGGATGACGTTGCCCACGCTCTCGACGATACGCGCGACCGTTTCCTTGAACCACGTCGCGGTCAGCTGTAGCGCGTTGTCGGCCTGCACGTAGTCCGTGACCTGCGCGTCGATCGTGCCCGCCAACAGAGAGATCGGACTGGCCTCGATCTCACGCTGGTTCGCGCCGTACGGAACGAACGTCACGCCGTCTCTGCTGTCTTGGATGTCCGCGTATGTACGGAAGAACGCTGGTGTCGGCTGGAACTTGGCGTTCTTGAAAGGCGTTGCGCTCAACAGCACGATCTTACCGCCAGGATTGACCGCCGCGTAAGGACCCTGCCGAGTTTCGCCGATGATGTAGTAGACGCCCGGTTCTGGCAGGTTCTTCGACCGCTCGACAACCCTCGGCGGAAGCTCACTCCGCTCCTTGCCCTCAATGAAAATCTCAGTTGCCTTGAGATCGTCCTTGCTGACCTTGACTCGCTTGCTCTTGCCATCGACGAGCAGCTCGATGTCACACTCACCAGACTTGACGGCGTAGCCTTTCACCAGACCGAACTTCCCAGCGTGCTCTCCCTTTAGGACGACGACTGGCATGCCAAGCTTGATCGGCAGCGCGCTCGACGGTACAGCAATAAACCTGATGATGTCGCCTTCTTGGACGCCTTCCTCTTTCAGCCAGCTCAGGTCGTAGGAGACAGCGGTCCCGCCCTGTTCGTCTCCGTCTTTGGAGATATCGAGCTGAAGCCGCGCTTCGTTGCCTTTGGAAGCAACAAATCGTGCGCTCAGCGCTCCACCGAACACCTCAAGGCCGTTTTCGACCTTGTTCCGAATGGCTTTCGCGAACCACATCGCCTGCGTGACAGAGCGATCAAGCCTCGTTTTTTGCTCCCGCTCAGTCCTGGTGACAACCGCCTGCTCGGCCGCCTGCTTGGCGCGATCCGCGAGGTACTGCGCCATCTCCTCAGGGCTCATCGACGCCATGCGCGCATCGAGTGCCCGCTCGGCCGCCGCCTCCTCCTCCGCTTGCTTCTTCTTGAGAGCACGCTCCCACGCAGCGTCCACGCTCGCGGGATCAAAGTCGTACTTGTCAGACTTCAGCTTGGCGAGGATGGTTTCTGCCTCGCTGACGAGCTGATCTCGTGACTTCGTGCCGATTTCCTTGGCGATTTCAGCCGAAAGCGCATCGAGTTTGCGCTGCTTCGCAATGTCAGAGGACTTTTTCGGCGCTGGCGCTGGCTCAGCTTCGCCGGGCTCAGCAGCCTCGCCGCCCGCCTCGCCCTCGCCATCAGCCTCGCCGCCTTCTTCCGTGGCGCCCGGCTCTCCGGGCGCACCGCCTGCTCCACCACCGCCCTGCTTCTTCGTGCGCTTTTTGGGTCCGCGCTTGATCAGCTCGACCGTTACATCACCAGCCTCGTCCTTTGGCGTGAGCGTAACTTTGATTAGGTCTCCTTTGCCCGGAGCCCACCCCTCTTCCAAAGAAACGTCTCGAATGACTTCGATTTCAGAGGTTCCGAAGTTGACATCGACATCTAGCCAGTCCTCATCGACGACACCGTCGTTTTCCGGGTGACGGGCACTATCGCTGACGACGACACCCTCGATAACGTTCTCGGGGTGTTCTACGCCAGCCTTCGTGACCTCCTCAATGATCTCAGACCAATACGCGTAATACGCTTGTTGACCGGAAACAACCATCGGCGTGGGAAGCGCTTGCTCCTTTGCAGGCGACGTTTTCCGCGCGCGACGCAGCTCGGCAGTGCCCGCCCTGAGCCGCTCGTTCATCTCCTCTGCCTTGAGGAGCGTCGGAGCCAGCTTCTCCCTGGCCTTCGCAACCTGAGCGTCCAAGCGCTCCTCGGCCTTCGTGATCGCCTTGCCAAGCCTCTTCTCGGCGCGAGCCGCACGCTCGTCCGCAAGCTCCTGTGCGCGCGTCTTGCGATCTTCGCGCTTCTCCAGACGGCGCCGGTAGCGAACCTGACGCCGATCCTGAGTCTCGCGGTACGAAGTGCGACGCTTCTCCTTGTCCATCTCCATCGGTGGCGGAGACGTCCCAGGGGCATGGATGAGGAAGACCGGCTCGCCGTCTTCGCGGTAGATGCCTAGGACGACAGGGCTCGCCGCAACGTACGGGGTCTCGGCGTTGCCGGTGGGAGCGCCCTTCGTATCGAGGAACACGTGCGGACTGTCGCTGCCAGCCGCCGCGAGACGCGAGCTTTGGAACGCGCCGCGCGTAGTCGTGTCGTCCTTGTAGCGGCGCCAACGTTCGCGACGCCACTTCCGGGGACGACTCGGAAACTCAGGGTCAAGGTCGAACGTGTACCGGCCAGGCGGGAGCTTTGCGATCTCTTCGATCACGCCAAGCCTGGAGATCTGCTCCATGAGCGCAGGCGGCGGCTTGACGGACTCGTCACCCGAGCGCGCCCGCTCAACGCTGATGCGGATCTTCTCCAGCGTGTCCGGCTTGTACTCGCCTACCGGCGGGATCTTCAGCCGCTTCTTCTTCTCGCCTTCATCGGGGTTGGCTAGAAGGTCTTCGCCGTCGGCATGGGACGCGAGCCAAAGCATGACCGTGACGCCCGCGCCGACGAGCGCGACCGACATCCACGGGAACCCGCGCTCCTCCGTCGGCGGAGCCTCACCGACATAGCCGACGATCTTGGGCATGCACCGAAGTTCCGATCAGGTATTGAAGCTCTCGCTGGAAGCAGTCAAGCGACGCGACGACGATCCGCCGCCGCCCATCCGCGCACGCACACTATCACGCGCAGCAGACACGCTTGTCTTGATCTTGCGCCCAGCAGCGGAGGCGGTTTCTCCAAGACTCTGCATGGCTTTCGTTCCACTGAAGAGCTTATAGCCGATGTACCCGAGGCCGAGCACACTCGCGCCGATCAAGAGGATATTGGCAGCGCTCGATGCTGCCTCCCCCATCTTGTTCAAGGCATTATTGAGCGCGTCGCGCGCATCTGGCGGTTGCCGACGGAACTGCTCTTCAAAGTCTTCCGGCGTGCACTTGACGCCCGTCGCTTCTTCACGCGCCTTGCACCAGCGGAGCGTGGCCTCTTCGTTGCTCCGAAGCGCAACAATCAAAAGCGAGATCGTGACAATAACCGTCAGCACTCCGCCCACGATCGCAGCGATCTGCCCAGCCGTGAGCCCAGCGGCAGCTCCGGCGATGACCGGAAGGCCTCCAAGGCCGCCGCCCGATAGACCGCTCATGGCCGGAAGGTACTGCGCAAACCTCGCGCACACTGTCGCAATGCTGTCGTTGGACTCGCGCAGCTCTCGCAGCGACTTCTCAAGGAGCGCCGCGGCCTGCTGCGACCCTTCATTCTTGCCACGCATCAGGCTGGGGATCGCTGCCAGAACTTTCACGTTTTGGGCATTTGCATACAGCATTAGTGCACGCAGCATCGCCGCAGGCGCAGAGCTGTGCACAATCGTTCGAAAGTTGAAGCGGCAGACTTCTTCAAACGAAAAGCCTGGAGATTGGGTGCCAAAGATCCGTGAAACATCGCGCAGGTTTCGGTCGACCAGCGTCGAAATGGACGTGTACTGAGTGACCTGGTCTCCGGTCAAGCCGCGGAGCGGTCCGGTGTTCACGGTATTCGAGCCGCCGCCACCCGGCGCCTGCGCGAATGCTTCGTCATTGTCTTCGTTCGATGCGCTCACGAACGCAACAGCATGACCGATGTCTCGTGCAGCCTTCGCAGCGATACTCGGCATGAAGTTGGCAAGCTGCTGAAGCGTATAGTTGTTGGAGCGCGTATCGGCCCGCACCACGAGCAAGCCACGGTCTGCGCCTCCGCCCCAGTCCTGGTACGCGGGCGCATCGAAGTGATTCGTCGCGACAATCAGCTGACCAAGTCGCCTCACAAGATCGCGACCCTTGGCCGCAGTTAGCACCGGGCCTGAACCTGAACGCAACCTCGTCGCCCTCATCCACCCGGTCGTTCACGCCAGAAAGGTGACCCATCGAGCCAAGGCCCGACATGACTGAGTTGCGGAAAATAGGTGCGTGGTACGACACAGCAGGAACCTCAGCCTTTTCGGGACATAACCAGGGCCAGCAGGCCTACGCCGACAGCGACGCCAAGCAGGACGGTGGTCGACGACAGCCCCTTCTCGGGGGTCTCAGGCGTCGCGGGGCTGCCACCGCCACCGCCGCCACCACCGCCGCCGCCGCCGCCGCCACCGCCGCCACCGCCACCGCCAGGAACTCGCACAAAGGCTTCGTCGCTCCCGTGAACGGCGCTCAAAAATGTCACCGGCATGCTCAGCTCAAGAGATGCCTTCTCGGCAAGGCTGTAAGCGAAGTTCGCAAGCTCTTGCAGCGTGTACGTGCCGTGCTTCGTCTCAATACGAACTACAATCAGACCTCGATTGGTGCCCGCCCCCCAGCCTTTGTAGTCCGCCTCTTCATAATGCCCGGTGCGCTCCAGCATCTGCGCCATGCGGGCAGCCCACTGGTCGCCCTTTTGCGCGTTGACGCCAGTACCGGGACGAAACCGGAACGTGACCTCTTCGCCGTCCTCGACCTTGTCGTTGACGTCCGATAGATGGCTACGATGCGCCTGGCTAAGGCCTGCAATCGTGTACGACATGTGGGTTAGTCCTCAATTTGCTTGGTTCCGTACCACAAGACCAGGGCCCCGGCGGTGCCCAAGATCGCTAGCCATGCCAGCGGACTGAGTCCAGTCTTTTCCTCGACCCGGGCCCGGAGCTGGGCATCCGCATCCGGCACGACGGGCACCGGGGGCTCAGGCTGATCGCCGCCGCCAGGAGTCGATCCACCAGGAGGCGCCCCGCCAGGAGTCGATCCACCAGGAGGCGCAGCATCTGGCTGCTCGGCCACGCGCTCGTCGCCATCGCTGTCAAGCGCGCTCAAGAACGTCACCGGCAGGCCAGCACGCGTCGCGACTCGCAGCGTGATCGCGGGCATCATATTGGCGATCTGCCGCAGCGTGTAGTTCGCAGAGCGAACAGACCCCTTGTAGACGAGCGTTCCGCCCGTGCCCCAACCGAGGTACGTCGGCGAAGTGAAGTGGTTCGTGCCGAGCAGGTTAGTCCGAAGCTCGTCAAGAATGCGCACCGAGTTGCGCTGGTTAACACCTGCCCCAGGGCGGAAACGAAGCGTGACCTTGTCACCGGCAGAGAGGTCGCCGAGTCCGTGCAGCCGAACCGTGTGTGCCGAGTCGTGCGCGTGATGGTACGTCATAGAAGCTCCTAGAACCCGCGTTCGCTGCCTAGCAGATCACGAAGCCTTACGCCTGCGCAGATACCAGACGCCGAGCAAGGCCACCACGCCCACGCCAGCACCAATCCACGGCCACGGAAGCTCGCTCTTTTCTTCCCTGACCCTGCCACCGTAATCGGAGTCCGGAGTAACGGGCCCCGGAACATCCGGCGTGACATCTGGAGCAGGGCGGGGGCTGTCACCACTGCGCTGACTGCCACCACCGCCACCGCTGCTGCCGCCACCGTCACCGCTGCCGCCACCGCTGCCGCCACCGCTGCTGCCGCCACCGCTGCTGCGGCCACCGCTGCTGCGGCCACCGCTGCTGCGGCCACCGCTGCTGCTGCCGCCAGATGCGGCGGGCAGCGCTGCTGCCACTGCGGCCGGAATCGTCACGCTGGAACCGCTGACGATATACTTACCAGGCATACCAATCGGAGGCAGCGGAAGGCCCTTTTGAGTCGCAAACGTAGCGAGAGCCCTTT
>CAYMLQ010000028.1:0-538 GCA_964390795.1 uncultured Lentisphaeraceae bacterium | reverse complement strand
CGGTGCGCTCGCCCCACACGTTGTCTGCGCCCGTCCTGCCAACATCCATACCTGCTGCCATGAGACGGCGCTGAAGTTCGCGGACGCTCATCGTTGGATTAGTCGGCGCGTACGACTGCCCAGCAGAACTCTCGTCCTTCGCGCCCTGCATGCCAAGGCCGTACAGAGAAAGACCCGAAACCGTGTTGTGGTACGTCATGAGATGACTCCTGAATGATATCGAAGCGACTTCTGTGACTTGACCGGGCGCGCTACTTGCGCCTGCTCAGCAGGACCACCGCGCCGACCGCCACAAGTCCAGCCGCCCCCAGACCGACCCACATCCACGGGAACTTCTTTTCTCCAGCTACCGCAGGGCCAGATCCGCCCGGTGCCACGTCCGCAGCCGGAAGTGCCGGGCCGGTGCCCACCTGACGGGACGCAGGGGCGGCGTCCGAGCCCGGCATGAACCCGGGCTTGTCCGTCCACACGCGCTCCGAGCTACCGCCCTGCGGCTGGACCTTGCCGCCGGTCGTCGCGCCGCCACCCGTGGTCGCGC
>CAYMLQ010000027.1:0-31458 GCA_964390795.1 uncultured Lentisphaeraceae bacterium | reverse complement strand
CCATGGCACTATCCTCAATAGTCAGAACGTTAGAGCGTCAAACGTTTAGAACGTTTGCAATGAAGACCGGCGGGGACAGGTCTTAAGAAACGCTAAATGCTTTTCGGCAGCGATATAATACGACCGCATTCCATTCGCGTACGTTCGCGTGATTCGCGGGCAAAAAGTTACCCCAGCGCCATAAGCGCTTAGCCCGGGCGCCGCTCGATCGTCTGAAACACCAGGCCCAGCCGCGCGGCCAGCGACGTCGCGCTGAGCGACGTCTGACTCCCCGCGAACGCCGCCAGATCGCCCGCCGTGCCGTGCGCCCACACCGCCGTGGTCGCCGCAGGCACCGCCTCCAGGCCCTGCACCCACAGCGCCCCGACCATGCCCGCCAGCACGTCGCCCGTTCCGCCGGAGGCCATCCCGGGATTCCCGGTCAGATTCAGCCACGGCCGTCCGCCCGGCTCGCACACCAGCGTGCCCGCGCCTTTCAGAATCACCACCGCCTGATACAGGTCCGCCAGCTTGCGCACGGCCGACAGGCGGTCGCCCTGAACCTCAGCCACCGTTGCGCCCAAGAGCCTCGCCGCTTCACCCGGGTGCGGCGTGAGCACAAGACGCTGCCCCTCGCGCGGCTGCCACCCGTCCGCACGCAGCGCGGCCAGCGCATTGAGCCCGTCCGCGTCCAGCACCAGCCGCCCGTCATAGGACGAGAGCAGGTGCGCGATGAGTTCGCGCACGCGTTCGGTCTGCGTCATGCCCGGACCCGCCACCACCGCGTCGAAGTCGCCGAGATCCCGGCCCCAGGCCTCCAGCGCCGCAACCGAGAGATCGCCCTGCGGCGTCTCCAGCGCGTGGACCATCGCCTCCGGCACGTGCGCGGCCGCGGCCCAGCCGCTCTGCGCGGGCGCGGCCAGCGTCACCAGCCCCGCCCCGCTTCTGACCGCGCCCAGCGCCGCGAGCACCGGCGCATGACAGTAGCCCGCCGCCCCGCCGATGACGCAGAGGTGCCCGAACGCGCCTTTATGCGCCGACCAGGGACGCACGGCGTACCCCTTGATAAGCTCCGGCAGCGCGATGAGCTGGCACGGCTCGTCCGACGCGCCCCGGTCACAGATCTCGTCGGGAATGCCGATCTCCGCCACCACCAGCAGGCCGACCTTTTCCGCCTGTCCGGCATTCAGAAAACAGCGCTTCGGCCGCGCAAAGGTCACCGTCACGTCCGCCTGCACCGCGACACCCGCGTTCTCGCCGGTGTCGCCGTTCATGCCGGACGGCAGGTCGGCGGCGACGACCAGCGCGTGCCGCCGCATCTGGTTGATCCAGCGGATCGCCCGCTCCGCAGCACCCGTCGGCGCACCTTTGCACCCCGTGCCCAACACGCCGTCGACCAGAATGCCGTGCCTCATCAGCGTGCCCGCAAATACGCCGGCATCCTCGGTCCAGCTCTCTGCCGCCGCCAGCACGACATACGGCACGCCCGCCGTGCGCATCTCGTCCCACGCCTCGCGCGCGTCGCCTTTCAGGACGGCTGGCACGCAGGTCATAATCACTTGCACGTGGAACCCGTCCTCGTACAGGCAGCGGGCCGCCACGCAGGCGTCACCCCCGTTGTTGCCGTGCCCGGCAACCAGCACGGCGCTCTTGATGCCGCGCAGCGCGGCCAGCTTCTCAACCGCGCGCGCCAGCGCCGTTCCCGCCCGGTTCATGAGCACGCCGCCGGGAATTTTCTTCTCGGTAATCGCCGCGTGATCTGCCGCACGCATCTGTTCGACCGTCAGGAAACGCATCCGGAACCTCCCCCGTTATGGCCGCGGCCGCGCCGTTCTACAACCGTCTCGAACCGCTCTGCCGCACGCCTCACGAAAGCACGCTTCTCCGCGTAGCGGCCCGGATAGAACGCGCCTTTGAAGCCCGCCAGCACCAAGCGCTTGAACGCCGAAAGGTCAAGGCTGCAGGCATCGGAGACCAGCGCCAGCTCGCGGTTGATGTTCGTGTGAGAGACCAGCGTGTTGTCGGTCGCCACGGCCACCGCCATGCCGTAGTCGAGCATGCGCTTCACCGGATGGTTCCGCATGTCTCCCGCCAGCTCGGGAATGGTCTGGAGATTGCTGGTCGGGCACACCTCGATGGTCACGCGCATGGTCGCGATGTAGTCCGCCAGCTGATCGGTGAACGCCGTCTTGTCGGCGATCAGCGGATCCTGAATCCGCTCCGGCGCGAAGAGAAACGTGCCGTGTCCGATCCGCTCCGCATGGCAGCGCGCGATCGCCTCATAAATCGATTCCGGGCCGTAGGCCTCGCCCGCATGCACCGTCTTGCGGATAAAGTGCCTGTGCGCCTCTTCGTAGGCCGCGTAGTGGTGCCCCGCCCGATAGCCGGACTCCTCGCCCGCAAGATCGAACCCGGTCACCGGGATGCCGTGACGCTCGCGGGCGGACACCGCCGCACGCACCGCCTCCAGCGACGCGATGGCGACCACCTCCTTGCGCTGCATGCCCGGCAGCACGTCCAAGAGCCGGTCATAATACACGCTCATTCCGCGGCCGAAATTGCGCATCGCGCAGCAGATGATCGCCCAGTCGAAAGGGATGTCGTCGCCCCGCGTCACCGCGTCGGATAGATTATGGGCCCGCTTGGCCCGCAGCAGTCCGTCGCCCACCGCCTGGAAGGCCCGCACGCAGTCCTCTCCCGACGACACCAGACGCTGCGGCGCAAAGCGCACCTCCATGTAGCGCACGCCCTGCGCGATCGCGTCCTCGGCCATCTCAAAGGCCGCGCGCTCCATCGCCTCGAACGTTTGCAGCACCGCGCAGGTATAGTCGAAGCCCCGCAGGTACTCTCCGAGATTCGCATACACCGGCTTGAAGACCAGCTCGTGCATGCCCTCGACTTCGTACGACGGCAGCACGACGCCGTTCGCGCGGGCCAGCTCGATCAGCGTCGCCGTGCGCATGGAGCCGTCCAAATGCACGTGCAAGTCGCTCTTGGGGATCGCTTGAATCAACTCGCGTGAAATCATCGCACCACCCCTTCCCTGCTCAAGCCTCGGCGGGAACCAATTCCGACCGCCACTGGCTCAAGAAGCAGACCGCATAGCCGCGGAAAAAGAGATACACGGGAAGCAGCACCACGCCGCTCAGATACGGCAGCGCCAAGGGAATGATTCCGATGCAGCAGGTGCACAAGACAAACGCCAGGCCTCCCATGACCGCCATCACCAAGAAAACCACGCCGCAAGCCAGGTAGCTGAGCACGGCGAACGGATACTGGTTGCAGAGCGCAAAGACGACCAACCACGCGCGAGGTGCGGTCACGCCGTGCCAATACATCACCGGCACCACGAACGCCTTGGCCAGATGCGCCACAAGCTGCACCCCGATCGAGAGCAGCACCGCCACCGTCACGCAGGCCACGGTCGGCCGCACCAGCGCGTCGCCCCACACCTTGTCCGCGTCCAGATACGGCCGGACAATCCGCACATACGCGACAGCCCCGTCCAGCGCAAACAGCAGCAGCGCGATGAGGAAGAAATAGACGCGCCAGACAAACAGCTCGTGTGCGGCGGCACGCGAAGACAGCCAGCATTGCCGGATCGTCGCGTCCGGGCGGTACCACCGGTGCAGGAACATGAAATCGCCCCGCGAGCGCAGCGAGCAGAGCCACAGCCCGAACAGCAGGCCCAGCACAAGCAACAGCACGACCGAGGCCACCACGCCCGGATGGGCCGACGCGTTCGCCAGTTTGTCCAAGAACGTGTCGATCTGCTCTTTGAGGACGCCGGGGTTGCCCTCCCCCAGTCCGTTGAAGTTGCCCGACTGCGTGCCGATGTAAGCCAGCCAGGCGCAGAATCCCATGCTGAACCACCTCGAGACGTCAAACGGCTTAAACAGCACCTCGACCACCCGGGCGTACGCCTGCGACGCCGCAGCCAGACACGAGGGCCGCGCCCCCGCCACCCCAAGCAGGGGCACCTTGCGCTCGTCCGCTTCCAGCGGCGGCACCTCCTGAGCGGGCGCCTCAAACAGCGCCCTCACCTGCCCCACGTTGCGCCACTCGGGACCGAACTCTGGCTGCCACACCAGATCAAGCGCCTTCAACGTGCCGCCCACAACCAACGCGCGCAGTTCCTCAAACGTGACCGGCCCGTGCCGAACGCCGTCGACCGCGTAATACCATTTCCGTTCCATAGGAGCCTCCCGCCACACGGGCGTCACGTCGTCACCAGAGAACCCGTCAGTTCCTTCACCGAGCGCATCCCGTGCCGCCGGAGATAATCGGCAATGCCGTCGATCACGCGCAGCGGCGTGGACGCGTCGATGAAGTTGGCGGTGCCGACCGCCACGGCCGTCGCGCCCGCGATCAGAAATTCGATGGCCTGTTCGGGGCCCATGACTCCGCCCATCGCGAGGATCGGGACGGTGGCCGCCTGCGCCGCCTCCCACACCAGCTTCACGGCAACCGGGTGAATCGCCGGCCCTGAAAGCCCGCCCACTTTGTTGGCCAGGACCGGCCGTCGCGTCTCGATGTCGATGACCATCGCCGGCAGGGTGTTGATCAGCGCCAGAGCGTCCGCGCCAGCCTCTTGGGCGGCGCGCACAAAGACCTTGATGTCCGGCACGTTCGGCGCCAGCTTCGGCAGAAGCGGCAGCCGCGTCGCACGCCGCACCGCCGCCACCAGCGCCGCCGCCGTACGCGGGTCCGTGCCGAACGCGTGGCCGCCCTCTTTCACATTCGGGCACGAGATGTTCAGCTCCAGCGCCACCACGCCTTCCACGTCGCTGAGACGCCGCGCGACCTCGGCGTACTCCTCTTCGCTCGTCCCCCAGATATTGACGATCACCGGCACGCCCGTCGTGCGCAGGAAGGGCATATAGTCGCGCACGAACCCGTCCACGCCGGGCCCCTGCAGTCCGATCGCGTTGACCATGCCGCCGGTCACCTCCACGTGCCGCGGCAGCGGATTGCCGGGCCACGGCTGCGCCCGGATACCTTTAACCGTGATCGCGCCCAGCCGCGTCACATCGATCAGCTCGGCATACTCTTTGCCATACCCGAACGTACCCGACGCCACCGTCACCGGGTTCTTCATCCGGATACCGCCCAAATCCACACTGAGATCCACTTCTTGCATACGCGCCTGCGCTCCTGTCCCACGTCACCAAACAATTTCGCGTGCCTCAAAGATCGGCCCGTCATGGCACACGCGGCCGATCCAGGTCGAGCCGTCCTCCCGCCTCAGATTCTGCACGCAGGCGAGGCAGGCCCCCACGCCGCAGACCATGTGCTTGTCGAGCGAGAGCCAGCCGCGGCTGCCGGACGCGAGCGCACGCTCGCCCACCGCCCGCAGCATGCCGTCCGGCCCGCACGCAAACAGCTCCGCAGTCTTCCCTTCCGTTTTCAGCCGGCCGAGTTCGCGGTCGAGCGGCGCGGTGACCAGTCCCTTCTCGCCGAGCGAGCCGTCCTGAGTCGCCACGCGGACCTCCCAGCCCATCTGCTCGAACAGGTCGCACGCCAAGATATCTGCGGCGGTGCGGCCGCCCACGAGCAGCACGCCCTTCTGCTTCAGGCGGCTCGCCAGAAAACAGAGCGGCGCCACTCCGTAGCCGCCGGCCACCAGCAGAGGAACCCCTTGCGGCTCCAGCGGAAAACCGTTGCCGAGCGGCCCGATCATCTGCACCTCGTCGCCAGCCCTCAAGCGGCCCATCTCCTCGGTTCCACGCCCGACCGTCTTATACAGAATCTTCAGCAGCCCGTCCCGAGCGCCGAAGATGCTGAACGGGCGCCGCAGCGACGCCCGCTCGAGCCCCGGCACCCGGAGATGCACAAACTGCCCGGGACGCGCGCTGCCCACGATCTCGCCCGCCTCCACTTCAAGCGCCCGGTAGGCGGACGTCAGCGGCGTCTGGCTGACCACACGGCACGTCACATCAAACATGGCCATTCCCTTTCTCTTTCTGCGGCAGACCACCGCGTGCTCAACAGCCGGTCAGGGCAGCGCGCCGACCGCCTCAGCCGGAGTCGCCGGGGGGCGCAGGGTCGGCGGCACAGGCGGCCCCTGCGGAGAAACCTCGTTCTGGGCCTCAATGTAGTCCACGCGTGACCTCACGCGCTTGATCTCCGCATTGACGATCGCCGCCGTCTCCATCTGCCCCTCGACCGTCAGCTTCTTCTGCAGCTCCTGTAGCTGCTTGACGTACTTCTCGGTCGTGTCGACGACGCCTTCGGCGCGGCTGCGCTTGTTCTCTTCACGTTGTAAGAAGTGTTTCTTCTGCAAGTCCATCAGTTCGGACGGCTGCAGCACAATGTTCCGCTGGAGAATGGTGCGGTCCGCCTCGAACCGGCTGATCTCGTCACGGACGCTCTCCCACCCGCCATAATCGCCGGCACGCTGAAACTGGTCCATGAGTTCGGTCAGCCCCGCCACATATTTTTCGGGCCACTCCGCCACCTTTTTCGCCGCGCTCCGCTCCACCTCCGTCAGTTCGCGCTCGAACTCGCCGCGCAAGTTGGCAACCCCTTGAACGCGGTTCTCCACCGTGCCGACCAGCAGCATCTGGGGAGGCGTTTCGGACTCCACCGCGCCGGTCGTCGTCGCAGCGGCCAGCACCGACTCCGCCGCCAGCTGATGCGGTGTCCCGCGCGCGCGGCGGATCTCGGCATTCACCGCCATCGCCAAATCCATCTTGCCGTCCTGCATGTAGCGCTTCTGCATGTCGGTCAAATCGTTCACGTACTTCTTGCACAGCGTGACCACTTTGCGGCTGTGCAGCAGCCGCTGGTCCGACAGCATCTGCCGATACTTGTTTTTCAACACGTTCAGCTCAGACAGCTCCTCGTTCCCCTGCTCCGTGATCTGCCGCGTGTCGTCAAACCGCTTCCGCTCCTCCTGCACCACGGCCCAGCCCTCGAAGTCGCCCGCCGTGCGCCTGCGCTCCATAAGCAGATCCAATTCGCGGACGTACTCCACGGGCCAGGCGCGCAAGAAAGCGGCGCGTTCGGCTTCGCTCTCCGCCACCTGTTTCGAATACTCCTGCTGCTTCTGGTCCAATTCGCCGGGCTTGACCACCTGCTCCGAAACCTTGGCAGCGCTCTGCGTCATCGTGCGGAACCGGTCCGCCACCGCTGTATCGCCCAGCCAGAGCCGCGCATAGTGCTGCAGCGGCGTCGCGAGCAGGCTCTCCTCGTACATCCACAACCCCGGCGTGTAGAAAAGCCGCGGCACGGTTCCCAACACGCCCTGCGACACTTTGGCCGCGACCGGCAGGCTGCCCAGATACATCAGGCCGATCACGAGCGCGAGCGACGCCGCAAACCTGACCTCGGAAAACACCCGGTGATGCCGGATCGACCGGCGGATGCTGAGGCACTCGGGGTTGTCGGGCGCGGTCTCGCGCAGCAGCTCGTCGCAGATGCGCGCGGCCAAGGCCCATTCGTGATTATTTAGCGCGCGCCTCGCCCGCTGCAGATCGCGCCCCACCATCTGCGCCGGCAGCTGCTGCGCTTCGCTTTCAAAACTGTGCTTGTCTTCAGCGAGTTCGCGGTACTGCTTGATGAAGAGCGCGGCGCGCTCAAAGTTCTCCGCGCGGATCTCGATCGGAATCTGCTCCTTGAGCTGGTCGCGCCTCAAGATGTTCTTCTCGGCCTGGTCGCGCAGCTCCGTCACCTCGGTCAGATAGCGCCGCCCGGCCGGGCCGGCCGGCTCGAAGCCATGCACCCGCCCCGCGTAGGAGATCACCCGCTCAAAGCGCTGTAGCGACGCCGCCTCGCGCATTTTTCGCAGCAGCTGCAGGAGCATCTCGTAGGACCGCGCGTCCGCCCCGCAACTGCCGCAGTACTGGATGCCCATGAACGTGTCCGCCCCACACTCCGGACAGGCCTCGGAGCCGTCCCAGCCGCATTCGGCGCAGTACTTGATGGTCAGCGGATTCACCGAATCGCACCACTTGCACCGCCACGTCGTCTTCACCGTCGGCGTCTCGACGCGCGTCTTGGTCTGCACCTGATGCAAGGCCTCGGCAAACGCCAGGGCCGACGGCCACCGCTGCTCCTTGTCGGTGGCCAAGGCCTTCACCACCACATCGCGCAGCGGCACCGGAACGTCCTGCTCCCGGAAGTAGCGCGGATTCTGCCCCGTGATCGTGAAGAACAGCAGCGCCCCCAGCCCGTAAACGTCCGCGCGCTCGTCGGACATGCTCGCGTCCGACTCCTGCTCCGGCGCGCCGTACCCCAGCGAGAGCAGCTTCTCGCCCGGCACCGTGAGCTTCGTCTCCTCCTTGCGCATCAGCCTAGCCAGACCGAAGTCCACGATCTTCGGCTCGCTGCTCTTGTCCATCAGGATATTGCTCGGCTTCAGATCCCGGTGAATCACCCCGCTGTCGTGCGCATACGACACCGCCCGGGCGATCTTGATCAGCAGGTTGACCGCATCTTCCGTTGAAAGCTGGCCGTGCCGCGTCACGTACTGGTCCAGCGTGAGCGGGGGGTTCGGCTGAACCAGGCCGCCGGCGTGAGCGTCCCGCTTCACGCTGGTGTCGTCCGGCCCCGCGATATACTCCATCACGATGAACGGCCCGTCCTCGTCCTCTCCCAGCGCGTAAATGTGAACGATGTGCACGTGGCTGAGCGCGGCGACCGCGCGCGCCTCGTGCAGAAAGCGCTGCCGCAGCGCAGGGATCGCCTGCGCCTGATGATTCAGCCGCTTGATCGCGACGAAGCGCCCCAGCCGGCGGTCCCGCGCAAGATAGACCACCCCCATGCCGCCGTTGCCGATCTTGCTGTAAATCGTGTACTGGTCGAACAGCTTGTCATCCCGCGGTTCCTGATACGAGAGCGACTCGCTCGGCGCGATGCGCACCGTCGGACTATCCTGCACGTTGTCTGGAGCCACGCGCTCCGTCGGCGGCACATGGATTCTGGCTGTACTTTCTGGCTGCACGCTACACTCCCACCCGGCGCCCTGCTCTGGAGCGCGGGCAAATCAAAACTCAAATGGCTGAATGAGCTGGATTATACGTTTAATCGCAAGCAGGCGTCAATTCAAGTGGGCGGAAATCCCCGCAATTCTAATTTTGGCATTTCCGTTCATTCGCACCCGCGCCCGGAGCGGGCTACCTTGCGCTGTGCTTCGGGGTTGACATATCCCCATGTGTCACGGTAATGTATCACACATGAAGACAACCACCATTCGAGAACTCAGGCATGACACCACCACCGTGTTGGGATGGGTGGCCTGTGGCGAATCTGTCGAAGTGCAACGACGCGGTGTGCCGGTGGCCGTCCTCTCCCCGCAAGGACGCAAGCACCGCATAGCGATGCCGGATTTCCTCGCAAGAATCCGGTTGGCCTACGGCGACAAGGTGCTGTCCACCACCGCGACCGACCTGGTTTCCGAATCCCGTGGTGAGCGATGAAGGCCTATGCCGATACGGGTTTTTTGTGCTCCCTGTACGCGCCGGACGCGCATACGGGTGCGGCTGTGGCGCGAATCAAGCGGCTGACGTTACCGCTGCCGGTCATCTGGTTGCACCAACTGGAATTCCGCAATGCTTTGCGATTGCGGGTTTTCAGAAAAGACATCACACCGGCTCAACGTGACGCTTCGCTCAATGCCATGCTGGCCGACCTAGCAGCGAACATTCTGGTTCACGCCGCTACCCCGCTGATGGATCTAACGATTGAAGCGGAGCGGCTCAGCGCCCTGCACTCGGAAACGCTTGGTACAAGGTCGCTCGATATCCTCCATGTCGCCGCAGGACTGACTCTGGGTATCCCTGAGTTTCTGACCTTCGACCGCCGCCAGCATGCCCTGGCCTTGGCGGCCGGATTGCAGGCGCCCGTTCTCGTTTGAGAACGTTCAACCTAGAAAAAGCAGCCATGAGCTTGGACTCCGGCGCCATGCTTCCGGCTTCGCGACCCGCCGCTCACCGGTCAAAAACAACGAAGCAGGCGTCATGCGGCCCCAGATACAACGGCACCGACACGCGACCGTCCGCTTGCGGCTTCGCCTCCGGCAGAGAACCCACTTCACCACTCTGCGGGTCCCAGCGCTCGGGCACCCCTTTTCCCGTGCCGCGAAAAAGGCAGGTGACAGGTCCGCCAATGACACTGCTATTCATGACGAAATAGATCTCCGCATCAGACGACCGTCGGTGCAGAAACCGCACCCGCATCCCATCCTCCTCTGCCCGCCACTGGAAATCCGGCAACAAGCCGCCGTCATCCGCCTGTCTCACCGCCTTGCAGAAGCTCTTTTCCCCCTCCGTCGCACGCGCGAAGACCTCGGCCTCGCCGGGGCCTCCGTCACCCACCAGCCAAATCCCGAGGCCCTTGGCAGCCAGTTGCCTCGCCAGCCGCTCAGCCGCCGGATCTCTCAACACCTCCGTCGTCACGACCAAGACGCCATAGCTCTTCTCGGAGTCAAACCGGAGGCGGCCAGACTTCACCTTTGCCGTCGCGAGCATCTGCTGGCAAACGTAGTCGCACGAAAGCCCTTCCAGAACATGTGGCAGCTCCTGCGCCCACACCAGCACGTCGGCCACCGCTTCGCCCTGCTGCAGCATCACTTGGCAGCGCTGCGCGTACCGGCACGCCTGGCGCCCCTGCGCGAACTGGCCCGCGCTGCTCCACGCGTCATCGCCCGCGGCGAGCAGCAGGCGCGTCGCGCCATCTGCAAACAGGCTGTCCAGCTCATGCTTGAACGGAAACGCCAGCAGGGCCGAAGCCGAGGTCTCCGCAACGTCTGCGAGCGCCAGACGCCCGATGACAAACCTCCGGGCCATGGTCCGCGCGCCTCCGGCGGCCCGGACATTCGCCGTCCGCTGCGCCTCGCTCCGGGCCACAGACAGCGTCGGCCTCCGGAAATAGAGCGCCACCTCCTCGGGCTCGACGGGCGCCTCCTCCACCGCGATACCGGCATCCAAGCCCGCCTCGAACACCAGATCCCGCACGTTTTCGGCATACCTGCCGCGCCACGCCTCGCGCAGGGTCAGCGCCACCTGTCGCCTCACATGCGCCGCCGTCGCCTCGCCTCCGAGCGGCACGCCCGCCAGCGCCGGAAGATGGCGGGCCAGCCCCAACCCGCTCCGCTTCAGAAACGCCTCGTCCATGTCGCGCGGCCACGCCAAGTCGCCGTTGCCAACCCCCGCGCACTGATACCAGAGCAAGGCTGTCCCGTAGTTCTTCTCCAGCCGGCTCTGCAACGCGAACAGCGCCTGATTCACATGCCTGAAGAGCGCGGCCTTCTCATACACGTCCACCATCGGCGGCTCCACGCCAGACCGACCGAACCACAGCACGCGCCACAGGCCTTCTGAAGGCAACGGCCCCTTGGTCAGATCGACCACCTGATGCGGCTGCACCGTCTCTGCCACCGGAACGGCCAGGCGCGCCACCTCCTGATACGTCGCGTCGGGCCCATAGGCCAGCGGCAACAGATTCGTCGTCAGCCCTGAGCCCTCCACCAGCCGCGAGGACCACACCAGCTTCTGCGCTCGCGGCAGCGCCGCCGCCTCTTCCGCCGACAGCAGAAAATCGCGAACCCCCAGTTCGAGGCCCAGCTGCCGACACCTCTCGCACAGCGCCGCAAGCGCACCCCACACCGCCTCATCCGCCACCGGCACCGTGACCAGCACGCCGCCCGCGCCCATCTCGCGCACATGCTCCAGCTGCCTCAACGCAGGCTCGATGCCGTCCTTGGCGAGAGCCAGCCTGAAGGCCACGCTGGGGCGCGCGACCGAAGGCGGCGGATCCCGGAACTGCTCGTCCAGCGACGTCTCGGCACCCAAGGCCAAGCCGGACATCAGACCTGCCGCGACAACCACCCAATTCGCTCGGTTATCCAAAATCATGAACCCAGCATACCACAAAAACGCCTTCCCAACCAACCGCCCTTCATGCTACAACTAACACCTTCTTGGGAGGCCCATTATGCCGGTTGAAGCGTTCGGACTCTATCTTGTCATCACCGCCCCGCGCACCTCGTATGAGGCCTGCGCGGAAGCCGCCGTCGCAGCCAACGTGCGCTACCTCCAGTTGCGCATGAAGAAAGCCTCACGCGAGCAGACCGTCGCGGTCGCCCATAACCTTCGCGCCCTCACCCGCGGCACCGGCACGCGCTTCATCGTCAACGACGACCCCGCCCTTGCCGCCGAGGCTGAGGCCGACGGCGTACACCTCGGGCAGGACGACATGCCTTTGCCGGCAGCCCGCCTCCAGTACCCGACCTTGCGCCTCTTCGGGCTCTCCACCCATAGCCCCGCGCAGGCGCAGCGCGCCGCCGCCCTCTCGCCCGACTATTGCGGCGTCGGCCCCGTCTTCGCGACCCCCACCAAAGAGATTCCCGACGCCGCCCTCGGCCCGGAACAGGCCGGCGCGATCATCCGCGCCGCCCCCTTCACCACCGTGGCCATCGGCGGCATCGACGTGACCAACCTCGCCGAGGTGCTCAAGGCCGGAGCCGTCAATTTCGCGGTCGTCCGCTACGTCTGCCTCGCGCCCAAGCCGCTCGACGCCATCCGCCGCCTGCAAGACATCTGGCACGCCTTCCAATGAACCTCTCCACCGCCATCCCGCCCGAATTCCAGACCCTCATCGGCCTGCTCCGCAGCGCCGTCAACCAGACACCGCCGGCTGACGACCTGCACGCCGCCGATTGGCCGACCTTACTCAAGCAGGCCAGGCAGCAGGGTGTCGACACCTTTCTCTATCCGTATCTGGCCGAGCACGGCCCGGACCTCTTCTCCGCCCATGCGGCAGTGGCGGACACCTCCGCGCCTGCCGCCTGGCGGGCGCTCTTCCTTGACGCGCTGTCGCTCACGCTCCGGCGCCAGCGCCAACTCGCCGAGTTGCTCAGAGCCTTCGCCCTTACGCGCCTCGACGTCATTCCGCTCAAAGGCGCCTGGCTCAGCGAGAACGTCTACGACGATCCCGCGCAGCGCGGCATGTCCGATCTCGACCTCCTGATCCGCGCGGACGACCGCGACGCCAGCCACGCTCTGTTTCTCGCTCTCGGCTATGAGGCGGAAAGCAACGTCCTGCACAGCGGGATCAGCTATGATCAGGCTTACCGCCACATTGCCCGGCCGCACCGCGTCGAAATGCACTGGCACGTCAACTCGGAGCTGACACCCGACCAGCCGACCCCAGACATCGCCGCGATCTGGCAGCGAACCTCCGCCTCAACGCTCCTCGGCCACCCGACCCGCCAACTGGCGCCGGAGGATCAACTGTCCCATCTGATTCAGCACATTTTCCATCACGCCTTCGCCATGCACCTTCGCGGCTATCTCGACATAGCCCTTCTTCTGAAGCGCCAAGACGAAGGCTTCGCGGCCGCTTCGCTCGCCAGCGCCGCCTCCGACTGGCAAATCGGGCACGCGCTCTCGTTCGTCTTAGGCTTTGTCTCCGAACTCTTCGCACTCCCGCTGCCGCCCGCGCTGGCACCGCTCAGCACTGCGGGCAGACAAGACAGCAGACAGACGCTAGCCCTCCAGATCCTGTCCACGCTCCCACCCGCCCACGCACGCGGCAGCGCCTCCATGCAGGCTCGCTTGAAACGCGCCACCCCCTATGAGCGCCTCAGCCTGGTGCTGAGCCGAGTCTTCATGCCGCGCACCTTTCTCGCACATACGTACCCCTGCGCGCGCAGCGTGTTCGGCGTACCCCTCGCCTGGCTCTTCCGCGCCCGCGACGTGTATGCTCGACATCACACCGAGTACACCGTGCTGTTAAAGCCCTCTTCCCGTGGCACGCAGAATCTGACTAACGCCGAAATGCGCGAAGAGCTTGCCCGGCAACTCTTGGACGGCACAAAATAACCTGTTCTCCGTCCTTCTCCTACGCTCGCCCCGCAGACGGCAATCAACTCAGCGGCCTCTCCTCACACGCCCAGACCGACACCCGGACGCCCAAGTCCTTGGCCCTTTTGACGATTCTCTTCTGCTTCTCCGGCGCCAGCACACACGTGATCACCAAGATGTCAATCTTCCACTCTCTAACGAGCTTGTCAAGGTCGGCACCTCCCCCAAGAACCGTATACCCCGCGATGATGCGCCCCTTCAGATGGAGGTCGTCATCAAGCACCCCCATGATCACGCGGTTGTTCTCACCAGACCGAGCGGCCATCTCGCGAAGGAAGCCCCTGAAGCGCAGCCCTCCGCCGTAAGTGACCGCACGGTTGGTTCCCGGCTTGTCCAACAGGATGCGCCGTTCCATCATCTGCATGATGCCGTGAACGCTGTCGAGCAGCAGTCGCATCCCCACAACCGGTATGATCGTCAGCGTGCTGAAAAGCACCGTGAACACGATCATGTTAGGCTCGACCTCATTGAACAGCCAGACCAGTCCCAGGCCAATCAAGGAGCCGCCAAACAAGGCCAGAACCAACCCCGCAAAATCGCGGATGTTCGCTCGCGACCAGACCCGCCAATAGGTTTTGGCGACCACCAAGAAGACGAAGACCGGAACGACGAACAGCGGCAGGTTGGAGAGAAACGCCGCGCGGCCGATCGGCATGCCCGCAAGAAGCCGCGCAATGACCCACACCCCGCAAAGCGTGAACACATCCGTCACCAGATAGAGCGGAATCAGCAGCCCTTGGCGGATGGTGCGCCGCTCTTGCGAAAGCAGCCTCCCCGTATCCCACAGTTCAACGCGCTCCAGATGGCGCACCACCACGATGACGGCAACGATAAACGCGATCAGGAAGAGGCCGGGCGCGCGATGCCGGAGAAGGGTTGCTGCCAAGCCCACCGCGACCAGCACCGCGCTGACACTGTAAAGAATGATCGCCGCCGAACGCTGGTTCATGGTGTCCCGCAGAATCCGGTGGTGTACATGGTCTTTGTCGGGTTGCATCACGCGCACCCGCATGCCCGCCGCCACGCTTTGCGGCAACAGGGCGCGGACGGTCCGCCGCCAGATCGCCAGCATCGTATCGAAGATCGGCACCCCCATCGCCAGCAGCGGCACGCCCAGAGAGGCCACCAGCTCTTTACGCGACCCCGTCAGCAGCGGCAAGGTCGCCACACACAGTCCGAGAAACATGCTGCCCGTATCACCCAGAAAAACAGACGCCGGATGGAAGTTGTACCTCAGAAACCCCAGGCAGGCCCCCGCCAGCACGAGATACGGCAGCGTGTCGATGACGTTTCCCGTAAAAAGCATCGAGCCGGCCAGGCCGACCGACGCGATCAGCGCCAAGCCCGAGGCCAGCCCGTCCATGCCGTCAATCAAGTTGAACGCGTTGACCGCGCCGACAATCCAAAAAACCGTCACCACATAATCCAGCCACGGCGGAAACGCCACGACCACCCCCCCGACGCTCACACCCGAAAAAAAGAGAATCGACGCGACCACAATCTGCCCCGCCAGTTTCAGCAGCGGCTTCATCCCCCTCTTGTCATCGATGAGCCCGACCGCCACCAACACGGACGACGCCAGCAGAAAGGACGCTTGCCAGTGGCACGTGAACCGCTCGCTGATCTGACTGCCGCGGGCAAGGACCAGCGCACCCAACACGGCGTGAAAGGCGATAAAGACCGCCAGACCGCCGCCGCGAGGGGTCGGCGTCTTGTTGATGCGCCGCGGGTCTGGCTGGTCAATCATGCCCAGCTTCCGGGCCATCTCGCGACACCACGGCGTCAGCACCAGCGCCGTGGCCAGCGCGCCAAAAAAGGCCGCAAGATACTTGACGCCATCCGTGGCAACCCGCATCAGGACGCCGCCCGAGAAATCGATCAGTTCTGTCACCCAGTTAACCGTCATAAGGCCTCTCACCTATCAACACTGATTTGCGGATACAGCTCAGCGAGAACACCGCCCGCCAACGTAAATAAACATACCGCTTGTTCACTCTGCTCCTGCCAGCCCGCCTTTACCCTGCCTGCGGCAGCGTCACTTCCGCCATCAACCGCCGAATCGCCTCCCGACCCTCGTCCGCGCTCTGTCCTCTTTCGCACAAGACCTGGCACGCGGCGAGCGTGTTCGCGACCGCCTGCGGCGCCACTTCGCTTATCTTACTGGTGAAAATTCGCGCGTGCCCCGTCTTGTATGCGGACCTCTCGCTGACGTCCAGTTCCTCAAACAGTTTCTCGCCCGGACGGATACCCGTGAACACGATCGGAATATCCTCATAGGGCCGGAGCCCGGAGAGCGCGATCATCTCTTCGGCCAATTCCAAAATCCGCACCGGCTCCCCCATGTCCAACACGAAAATTTCGCCGCCCTGCGCCAAGGCCGCAGCCTGCAGCACCAACGACACGGCTTCGGAGATCGTCATGAAATAACGCGTCATCTCCGGATGCGTCACCGTCACCGCCTCGCCTTTCCTGATCTGCTCCCGGAACAGTGGCACCACCGACCCCGACGAGTCGAGCACATTGCCGAAACGCACCGTCGAGAACCTCGTCCGGCTCCGACGGTTCAAATCCTGTAACGCGACTTCCGCCAACCGCTTCGAGATACCCATCACCGAAACCGGATTAACGGCCTTGTCCGTTGAAATGAAAACGAACCGCTCCACACCGTGCTCAACAGCCAGCTCGCCAAAAGACCGCGTCGCCAGAACGTTGTTCTTCAGCGCCTCGACCGGATTCAGCTCCATCATCGGCACATGCTTGTGCGCCGCCGCATGCACCACGATCTGCGGCTGATAGCGCCCTAATATCTCCGACATCCTCTGCCGCTCGCCGACATCGGCCAAGAGGCAAAAGACCTGCGTCTCAAGACCCAACTTCCGGATCTCGCGGTCAATCTCGTACAAGGCCCCTTCAGACCGCTCCACCAGCACCAGCTTCTCGGGCCCCGTACGCAGAATCTGCCGCACCAACTCGCTGCCGATCGTACCCCCCGCGCCAGTCACCAAAACCCGCTTCTGCCCCAGCAGCTCGACCACCGGACGTCCGTCCAACGTGGTCTCTTCACGGCCCAACAAATCCGCTACATCAACATCCCTGATTTTCGAGACCTTCAGGCTCCCGTCGATCAGCTCATAGTACCCGGGCACGATCCGCGTCGGAACGTGCGCGCGCTCGCTGAGCCGCACGATCTTGCGGATCACGTCCCGCTGCACGCGCTCCATCGACACGATCACCTCTTCAACCGCGTACTTGCGCACCACCTCCGGCAAGTCGTCGATCCGTCCTAAGACCGTGTGCCCCTGAATCGCCGCCCGCTGCTTGGACGGATCGTCATCCAAAAACCCGACCACGCCCAACCGCGTCGTTCCCTGACGCCGCAGTTCTCTCGCCACCAAGTTCCCCGCCGCCCCCGCCCCCACAAGCAGCACATGCCGAACCCGGCCTTTCGCCGCCACATCCCACGCGAATTCGCCTTCCGCCAGCAGCCTCCACACCAAACGGACGCCGAGCAGCCCGACCAAAACTAGGACGCTGTTGAAGAACGTGATGCTATAGGGCGGCCTAATCCCGTAGCTTTCCGGAAGGCACACCCGCAACAGCAGCAAGAACGTCGTCGACGCGCCGATCGCCCCGAGAAAACGCGGCACATCCCCAATGCTCACGTATCTCCAAACCAGTTTGTAACAGCCGAACAACGCCAGCGCCACGCCTTGCACCGCATAAACGATGATGAAGGAGATAGCCACCAGCTCCCAGCCCCACCACGGCGCTTGGAAGTCGAACCGCAAGAGATAAGCAACGAGATACGCGACCGCCATAACGACCGCGTCAACCGACACGCGGCCAACCTGTCCCAAGCGGACGGACAGACACTCTTTCCATTGAAGATTCATTGAGTACCCCCTATTAAACCACAAAGGAGGCCCTTTTCACAGTCCAGATTATTCCACTTTTACGCGCTACTCCAGCGCGCTTTTGGCCGCCTCTGCACGGGCTTTCGCCAGAGCCTCCGCGACACTCGCGGGCGCTCCGCCACGGCGCTTGCTCTCGTCCGCCGCCTCCATAAAGGCAAAGAGTTCGAGGGTCTCCTCCGGCGTGACCGGCGCGATGCCGGTCCTGAAGAACTTCAGGATCTCGACCAGCAGCAGGTCGTAGCCCTTGAAGTCATCGACCGTCTGCATGCCCCTCTCCATAAAGACGCTCGCGCCGTACTTGCCGCCGCTGGCGCGGTTACCGCGGAAGGAGCCGATGCGCCCGTCCTTCCACGTCCCGACCGCCACGTCCGTGCCGGGCGTGCTGACGCGCACCACGGTCTCGCACCCCGTGCCCATCAGCGCGAAGAGCGTCTCCACGCCGTGGATACCGTACCAGAAGAGATCCGGATGCGTCGGCTCCAGCGCACAGGGGCTGAAGGCCTCCACGCCCACGACCTTGCCGGCTTTGCCGCTGCGGATCTCCTGCGTCTTGACGGTGAAGCGCAGCGAGGAGGACGTGAACATCGGCACGTTGTACTTCTTGGCCGCTTCAAAGAGCGCGACGGCGTGCGGCAGCGAGCCCGCGAGCGGCTTGTCGATGAACACGCGTTTGCCGGACTTGAAGACCGGCAGGGCCTGCTCCAGATGTACGCGCCCATCGTTCGACTCCAGCAGCACCACGTCGCAGCGCTTGAGCAGTTCGTCGATCGACCCGACGATCTCCACGCCCTGCGGCTTGACGGTCTCGATGTAGCCCGGCACCCGGTTCGTGCTCGACGCGATGTCGCGGCTCCCCTGCGGATAAGCCGCCACGATGCGGAAGCCAGCGTACTCCGGCGCGGGGTTGGTGGCGTTGAGCAGTTTGGTGAACGCCAAGGCGTGCGAGGTGTCGAGCCCGATGATCCCGACCTTGACGACCTCCTCCGCAGCCGACGCCGACGCGAGCAACACGGCAAGTGCACATCCGATGAACGTACGCATAGTTTCAAACCTTTCTACACGTATTAAACACCAACCGCCCCACGCTGGCAAGTGCGTACTTCCGCTTGTGCGTAACGCCGCAAACGTCTATTCTTTGTGCGTATGACAATGACATAAGGAGACGGGTATGCGAAGGGCGAAAGCTGCAATCTGCTGTGCGACTTCTCTGGTGTGGGTGCTGGGAGCGTTTGCCGAGGCGCCGGCGCCCGCCTGGGAATGGGCCGGGTGGGGCGGCGGCGGCTTCTTCCATTCCGCCGTGTTCCACCCCTCCAAGGACGGCGTGCTCTACATGGGCGGCGACGTCTGCGGCGTCTACAAGAGCGTGGACCACGGCCGCACGTGGCGTCTGTCCAACAAAGGCCTGGCCGACTACGGCGTGTATTCTCTCGCCGTTGACCGCACCGCGCCCGACACCGTCTACGCCTCCACCGAGGGCGGCCTCTGCAAAAGTGCCGACGGCGGCGAGCGCTGGCGGCTGTTGCCTAACACCGGAAAAAAAGGTCTGCGCATCACGGGCGAGCGGGGGCGCTGCACCCGCGCCCTCGCGGTCGATCCTTCCGACGGCAAGATTCTTTATGCCGCCAGCCCAGCAGGCAAGGTCTTCAAAAGTACGGACGGCGGCGAAACCTGGAAGGTCGCCTATGAGAAAGGCTCCGAGCAGGATTCGCCCGAGACCCTGCGCGTCCAGTTCGGCAAGGTCGACCAGAGCTGGTGCGGCGGCATCTGGATGCAGACGGCCTTTCCGCAGGAGGCTTCCGCCGCCGACTGCGTCGGCTTCGGTTTCTCGTTCAAAGGCGAGGGCCCCCTCCCGAAAGAGTGTTTTCTCTCGCTTAAAACCGGCGCGGGGGTTCCCTACCGCAGCCGCGACTTGCGCGAGCTGTTCAAGCAGGCGCAGTGGGGCGACGTCGTCCTCACTGCCAAGGACTTCACCCTCGACCCCGGGTACGCCAAGAAGAACCCCGACCAAGCGCAGGCGTACAGCGGAACGCCCGACTGGGCTGCGGTCACCCGCATGGACTTCGCCTGTGTCGGCCCGCTCATGAACGACGCGCCGGTCGGCCGCTTCACCAAATTCTTCTTCGCCTTCAAAGGACCGCAGGCTCAGCGCGTCGTCAAGGAGTTCTCGACGAGCAAAGCCATGCAGTCCTACGGAAACCTCCGCTTCGGCCCCCCGCAGGGCGGCAACATCTTCAGCGTGACCGTCGCGCAGACAGAGCCGTCGCTCGTGCTCGCCGCCACCGAGGACGCGGGACTCGTGCTGAGCCGTGACGCGGGCAAGACGTGGCGCGAGCTGGCCACGCCCAAGAAGGCCTCCAGCGTAACCGTCGCGCCGGGCGACGCGAATGTCATCTATGCCACGTTCTTCAAGGAAGGCGTCTGGAAGTCGACCGACAAAGGCCAGACTTGGAAGGTAATTTCCCAGTCCCTGCCCAAGAACCTCTCGGCCATTGAAGTGGCGGTCAGCCCCGCGAATCCGCAGGACGTCTACCTCATCGCCACGGCCGACTGGAACGGCCGCTTCTATTACTCGAACAACGGCGGCGAAACGTGGACGGACGCCTCTCAGCTCGCGCCCGACGCGGCCGCCAACCCCACGCTGGCGAACGAGCACGGCAAGACGACCGCCCTGAGCGCACCGAAGAACATCGCCCTCAATCCGCTGAACCCAAAGGAACTCTACATCGCCGCCAACTGGCGCCCCTGCCACAGCGAGGACGGCGGGCGCACGTGGGCCGAGCGCGTGCGCGGCGCGGACATCTCCTGCATTTACGACCTGCGTTTCCACAAAGGCCGCACCTACGCCTCCGCCATGGACGAGGGCGTGCTCGTGAGCGCGGACAACGGCGCGCAGTGGCGCGCGCTCTGGCCGCTCAAGTACGACACCGAAATCGCCGGCCACCACTGGCGGCTCGCCATCTCGGACAACAACGGCGTGGACCGCATCGTCAGCACGTGCAGCCCGTGGGACTCCAAAGGGCCCAACCGCGTGGTCGTCAGCGCGGATGGAGGCAAGACCTTCAAGTGGGTGACGGACGGGCTGCCCGCGACGAACCCGCACGCCAACACCATGTGGGGCACCGGCGCTCCGCGCGCCCTGGCGGCCGACCCGAAGGATCCGCTGACGCTCTATCTGGGCATCGACGGCGACGCTTCGGACGGCAAAGAGGGCGGCGGCCTGTTCAAGTCGACGAACGGCGGCGCCACATGGGCGCGGCTCCCGGTGCAGCCCGGAAGCAGGCGCGTGTTCTTCGGCCTCGCAGTCGATCCGACCGACTCGAAGCGGCTCTACTGGGCGGCCTGCGCCGAGGGCGGCGGCCTCTACCGCAGCGAGGACGGCGGCGCATCGTGGCAGCACGTCTTCAAGAACGAGACGTGGCCGTTCAACGTGCATGTGGCGGCGGACGGCACCGTCTACTGTCCCGGCAACAACCTCTGGCGCAGCGCGGATCACGGCAAGACGTGGAAACAGCTCACGAAGTTTCCGTTCAGCGAGCGCGTCATCGTCGCGGTCGAGACCGACCCGGGCGACGCGAAGCGGCTGTGGTTCGCGGCCACCACCTGGGGCAACCGCGCCGAGGGCGGCGTGTACGAGACCCGCGACGGCGGCGTGACGTGGCAGGAGATCACCACCGATCTGCCTTACCGCAAGCCGCTGCTCCTGCGCTACAACCCCGGCACGCGCGAACTCTGGGCCGCCGGAGTTTGCCTCTTCAAGTGCAAGCGGTAGCGGTGACGCTGCCCCGGACCGGGGCCGGAACAACGTGCGGACGCCGCAGGCCCGCGCAGCCAGGGCATGTTAAAGGGCGCCCCCGGCCAGTCGCTCACGCTCCAGCACACCCTTCAACCGCGCAAACTGAACGTCAAGCTCGGCCATGCGCGCTCCCGCGCTGGCCAGATCCCCGCCGCGGGCCATTTGCTCCATCGCATAGACAACCGCATGCAAGGCGACACCGCCGATAATCGCCGTGGCCCCGTTGATCGAGTGCGCCTGGCGCTCGAAGCCGGGGAGATCGCCTGCCGCCAGAAACGCTTTCAACGCGTCGATCCGCTGAGCGACATCTTCCAGAAATCCGTTCAGGATCGTTTGCGCCAGGCCTTCGTCACCCATCATGCGCTCCATCATCGCCTCACGATCCCAGATGACCGGCGCGGCGGGAGGCGTTTCTCCTGCTCGTGACGGCTCTGGCCCAGCCCCCCGCCCTGCGCCTTTGCCCGTTTCCTGCGGCAGCCATTTCTTAAGCATCTCCGCCAGCGCCAAGGGTGCCACCGGTTTGGCCAAATAATCATTCATGCCCGCCACGAGGCACTTCTCCCGGTCGCCCTGAATCGCATAAGCCGTCATGGCAATGATAGGAACCGCATGATTGCGGACTGCGGAGTACGGGCTGCGGATCTGCCGGGCAGCCTCCAGCCCGTCCATCACGGGCATCTGCACGTCCATGAGAACCACGTCATAGGGTAGGGATCCAAGGGCTTTGACCGCTTCGACGCCGTTGGCCACGGCGTCGGCACGCAGGCCCAGTTTCTTGAGAATACCCAGCGCCACCTGCTGGTTGGTGATGTTGTCCTCGGCCAGCAGGATGCGGGCCTTGCTTCCGGCAAACACGCTGGGCAGCTCGCTGGCCGAAACAACCGGCCCGCCGGCCCGCGCTTGCGGCTGAACCGGCCCCCTGCCCCCCAACGCCAGAGACAGCGCACTTTTCAGCTCGTGATGTCGCGTGGGCTTGGTCAGAAAGCCCTCAAAGCCGATCTCCTGAAAGCGGCGGGCATCACCCGTTGCGCCCAGAGACGTCAGCATCACCAGAAGGGTGCCGGCCAAACGTTCGTCCGCCTTGATCGCCAACCCCAGCGTCTCGCCATCCATACCCGGCATCTGCATGTCCAGAACGGCGACCTTGAAAGGGTCATTTTCCGCACGCGCCTGCAGCAGGGCCTGAAGGGCCGCAGGCCCATCAGACGTCTCGGAGGGCCGCATGCCCCAGGAGGTCATGCGCGTACTGAGGATTTCACGGCTCGTTGCATTGTCGTCCACGATCAGCACCCTCACGCTGCGCAAGTCGGCGGGCGGAAGCGCGTCGGCATTCACCCCGCCGGCTTGTTTCCTCAGCCTCACAGTGAAGGTGAATTCGGAGCCCCGCCCCTCTTCGCTCTCGACGCTCACCTGGCCACCCATCAGTTCGGCCAGTTGCTTGGAGATGGCCAGACCCAGGCCGGTGCCCCCGTACTTGCGCGTGGTGGACGCATCCGCCTGGGTAAATTTTTCAAACAGCAGACCGAGTTTGTTCTTCGCAATCCCGATGCCCGTATCGCGGACGGCGAAGCGCAGCAGAACGCCGGCCGCTTCCTCCGCCGGGCTCTCTTCCGACTCGCGTGTGACGCGGACAGCCACCTCGCCCGCCTGGGTGAACTTGATGGCGTTGCCCGTCAGGTTTGTGAGGATCTGGCGCAAGCGACCCGGATCGCCGCACAGCAGCGTGGGAACATCGGCAGCGATGCCGCACAGCAGTTCCAGCCCTTTATCATTGGCGCGCAAGGCCATGTTCGCCGCAAAGTCCTCTACCAGGTTCTGCAGATCAAAACCCATCATTTCCAAGTCCATTTTTCCCGCCTCGATCTTCGAGAAATCGAGGATGTCGTTAACGAGGCCCAGGAGCGCCTCACCGCTGTCCCGCACGATTTCAGCGTAGCGCCGCTGCTCGTCGTTCAGCTCGGTGTCCAGCAAGATGCCGGTCATGCCGATCACGCCGTTCATGGGCGTGCGGATCTCATGGCTCATGTTTGCCAGAAACTCGGACTTGGCGGCGCTGGCCCTCTTGGCCTGCTGGGCCATCTCGTTGGCGCGAGCCGTGGCTGCTTCAAGCTGATGGTTGGTGTTCAGCAGCTCCGCCTCGGCCCGCTTTCGCGCGGTGATATCGTGCGAGATGCCAAACGTCCCGATAATCTTTCCGTTGTCTCCGAGCAGAGGCATCTTGGTTGTCGTCACCCAGGTCGTGGCTCCGTCGGCCCAGGTCTCCTTTTCCTCAAGGTTCACGAGGGGCTGGCCCGTCCGGATAATCGCCTGTTCATCCTCAAAGGCCTTCCGTGCGTGCTCTTCCGTGAAAAAGTCGAAGTCCGTCTTGCCGCGCGCCTGGCTGGCATCGCTGAGGCCGAAGCTTTGCGCATGCGTCCGGCTGATCATGATAAAGCGGCTGTCGGCGTCCTTGAAGTAGATATGGTCGGGCACATTGTCCATGAGCGCCCGGACCAGAACGCGCTCTTGGTTCAGCGCCTCTTCCACCCGGCTGCGCTCGCTGATGTCATAGACGATGGAGTACAGCCACTCCCGCCCGTTGGCCGGAATAGGACCCGAATGCACCTCCACATCCCGGACTTGCCCATCGGCCAGGCGGTGCTTGAAGAGGAAGCGGGTGCACCGCTCGGAGCGGGCCTCCTCCATTTTCTGAAACACCTGCTCCGGCGAAAGCGTGTTGATGTCCGTGATCTTCATCGTGCGAAGCTGCGCCAGCGAATATCCATAAAAAGCGCAGGCGGCGGAGTTGGCGTCAATGATCGCCCCGTCCTGTGGATCCAGCAGCATCTGGATGCTGCGGTTCTTTTCAAACATGGCGCGGTGCCGCTCCTCGCTCTCGCGAAGCTCCGCCTGCTGCAGCTGGATGCCCTGATCGGTGCGGCGAAGCAGGACGAACAGCACGCCGAACAGGCCGCTCAAAAGGATCAGCGCCCCGCCGGCCTCGAAGGCCAACAAACGGCGCTGCGCCATTTTCGCCTCCGTAAGCGCATGCAGGACGTGCAGGCCGCCCGCCTCTGCGCCGGGCACCTCCGCCCTCGCCAGCAGCTCCTGCTTCCCGAACAGGTACAGACTGTCTTGCTGCTGCGTCACCAGCACAACGCCGAACCCGGCGGCCAGGGCAAGCACCGCGGTCGCCAACGAAAAGAGGAGTCGCCGCCGAAGGGGCTTGGCCGACGCACGACTCCGAGAAGACACGGCGAGGATCGCCGAAGCGAGCAGGATCAGCAACGCCAGCATCAAACACGAGGAGAGGGCCGCCTGGGCGGCAACATCCAGCCGCCACGTATGGGCGTCGATGTCCATACCCAGCACCGCGACCAGCTCGCCCGTGGCGGGGTCGAGCAAGGGCACCAACGCCGAAACCCACGTCCCCCAGCGATCCGCAACCGGCCCCTCGACCAGCCCTTGCTGGGTGTCGAACAGCCGCCGGTTCTCCTCGGTCACATCCTCATACACCTGCCCTGGCGGGGAGTTATCCTGCGAATCGGCGGGCTCGGAATCCGCGAAGAAGAAAACCGAACGGCCTTGCCCTCCGCCAGTGGCCGACTCCGCCGTGCGCCCCAACACGTAGAGGAACCGGCACTTGGCGTTGGCTTGCCGGATATCGACCAGTTGCTCTTTGAGCCGCTGGTAAGCCGGTTTACCGAGATCAGCCACACTGCCGGAAAGCGACCGGACGAGCGCGAGGTCCACCGCCTGCCCAGCCAGCCGCGCCTGCAAGAGCAGACTGTCGCGCATCTGCCCGTCAGACCGCCTCACTTCCCAGACGGTAAACAGCGCACCACAGGCAAGCAGGACGACGAGCGCCACCGTTACCCACTGGCCCCCTACTACCTTATTTTTCATTGTTGGCATCGTTACCGTTCATCAGGAGAAGATCCGCCTTGCCGCGTGTTTGAAGCGGTCTTTTTTTACGATTTAAAAATGACCATTATTATAGTCGTCAATACGACCTTAGTCTATAGGAAAAGAGAGGGTGCGATTCAACGTTGTTGAATCCGCACCCGATTTAGGATTTAGGATTTAGGATTTTGAAGTTGCAATACCTTTAACGTAAAGAACTTATGCGATCTGATAATCGACATTCCATAGTGTCTTCATGGTGAGGACACGAAAATCACCAAGCCATAACCGCGCTGATACGCGGCAATAACTCAAAAGCATGCCTTGTTTTCGCGGGTTGCTGCGCATTCAACTCCTAAATCCTAACTCCTAACTCCTCCTTTGGCGCGATTCAGTTTCAACTAAACTGAATCGCACCCAACTGCGCCACAGGCGTGCCAAGCTCGGCGTCGATGAGGGCGTCGAGACGCTGGCTAAAGGCCATCACCGACGCGTCGAGACGGTCCAGCCCCAGCGCCCCAGACGACTCGCCGTCGTCCAGCAGGCCCTTCATGATCTCCGCCACGGTGATGCAGCTCCCGCAGCGGCAGAGCAGATACTCGCCCGGCCGTTCGGACACCTCCGCGAGGATCCGGTTGCGCACCAGGTCTTCGAGGATGTCTTTCACGAAGCGGCTCGGGATGCCGTGACGCTGCGCGAACGCCTCGGCCGCGAACGGACCTCCGTCCTTGTCCCGCGCCTGGCGCGCCGTCTCGGCGCACAGCGCCAGCGCCAGCAGCAGCCGCGCGCGCAGGCTGGCCCCCGACGCGATCTGCTCCAGCACGTAGGTGTCGCGGTTCTGCACCGCGAAGGCGATCTCCGCGCCCAGCAGGACGATCTGCCAGCTCGTGTAGACCCACATCAGCAGGATCGGCAGCGTGGCGAAGCCCCCGTACAGAGCGCTGTATTTGGCGATCCCCACCTGCAGCATCGCCATGAGTTTAAGCCAGCCGCCGAACAGCACGAGGGTGACAAAGCCACCGACCAGCGCAGGCACGATCCGCACGCGCGTGTGCGGCATAAAGCCCAGCAGGAACGCGAACGTCAGCGTGCCCAGGGTGAGCGTGATGGTGGCCTTCAGGAATCCGCCCAGCAGCATCGTCTTGAGAAATTCGGACGTCGGCCCGCCCACGGTTTGATCCATCACGTTGGCGATCATTCCCGCCACCGGCACCGTCGAGACCGCCGTGATCAGAAACGGCAGGATCAGGATCACGCTCAGGTAGTCCGCGAATTTCCGAACAAAAGGCCGCGCCTGCACCACGCCCCACACCTGATTGAAACTCTCCTCCACCTTGCCCAGCACGCCGATCACCGTCCAGAGCAGCATCACCAAGCCGATGCCCCCCAGCGTGCCGAAACTGATCGTGTTCACTTGCTGGTACAGCTTGTCCGCGATCTCGCGCACCTGGGCCGAAAAGGCCTGCGTGACCTCCGCGTGCGCATCCGGCGCGACAACGCCCTCGGCCACGGTACGCACCTCCACCGCCTGCTCCATCTGCGCCATCCACTTGTTGAGATGGCTGTCGAGCTGTGCCTTGGCCATGTCCGCCCCACCGAACGTGCGCGCAAGTGCCAGGGCCAGAACCAGAATCGGCACCAGCGCCATCATGGAAAAAAAAGTCAGCGACGCCGCATGCAGCGAACACTGGTTGCGCCTAAAGCCGAGCGTCACCAGGCTGCCCAGTCGCAACGCGAACAGCCCGGACCGCCGGTGCCAGGGCAATTCGGCGGCCCGGACCGTCCACTGGCCTCTGCGGACAAAGTGCGTCAGCCGCTCATACACCGTCCTCTTTTCGCCATCCTTCATGCTGCACCTCCGACTTCTCGCAACGGCTTGACCGCGATCGCCCTCGGCGTCGTCGGACACACATATTCGCAATAGCCGCACCCCGTGCACCGCTTCGCGTCCACCGTCACCCGGCTCACCATCTCCACCCGGTCCCACTCCAGATCCAACGCTTCGAAGGGGCAGGCGCTGACGCACGCCCCGCATTCTCTGCCCCGCCCGAGGAGGCAGCGCTCCTCGTTCACACGGGCCAGCCCCATCGGCTGCGCGTGTTTGGTCGCCAGCGTGAATCTCGGGATCGCGCCGCTCGGGCAGGCCTGCCCGCACGCCGTGCAGGTCTCGACACAGTAATCGTCGTCGTAACACACCTCCGGGGCCAGCACGCCCGCCCAGCCCGCGTCCGCGCCTCCGAACCTGATGATCTTACCCGGACACGCGCGCACGCAGGCCCCGCAGCGCACACACAGCCGCGTGAAGCGCGCCGCCTTGCCGCTCGCCGGCGGCCGGATCACCCCGGCGGCCGCCTCGCGTCCCGGCGGCAGCGTCAGACGGTAGCCAGCGCCCAGACCCAAGCCCAGAAAGGCCCGCCGGCCCAGCCCCGAGACGTCCCTGCGCGCCGCGGCGCCGTCCACCGGCCGCCGCAGCGGGAAACGCAGCAGGTCCTGCAGCGCACCGAGCGGGCAGAGCCTGCCACACCAGAGGCCCGGCGCGGCCAGCGCCAGCACCAGCAGCAGCGGCAGGCCCGCTGCCGCCGCCCAGTCCCAGACGCCGAGATCCCTCCGCAACGCGCCGAACGACGCGTTGAACAGCGCCAGCGGGTCGAGCCAGCCGAACAGCGGGTAGCCCGCCAGCGCCGCGCCGACGCCCAGGAAGACCAGCCACACGCCAATCTGCGGCACACGGCCGACCCACGCCCGCCGCTTGACCGCGCACGACACCGCGTCCTGACACGTCCCGGCCGGACACAGCCAGCGGCAGAACGCACGTGGAAAAAAACCGCTGAGCAGCGCCAAAAACAGCGCACCGACCAAAAAGAGTCCGCCCGCTCCCGCCGCAGCCGCGAGCAGCGCGTTCAAGGGGCTCAGCGACGGCACCAGCCCAGCCAGCCAGGCCGGCCCGGCCAGGCCCAACGCGCAAAAGCCCGCCGCGACACAGACCGCGACACGCCACAGCGCACGTGCGGCCGCGCCCCTGTTCTTTAGCCTAAAGAATCTCCCAAACATCGCACGTATCATAACGCGATCCCGGATCGAAAGCAAAGCCGTTCACGGGTGTGTCGTGCCGGGGTGTGTGTAAGAAAAGTGACAGATTAAGGGAAAAGATAAAGGTAAATGATGAGGGGGCGCCTTGCCTTTAATCGACCTCCCTAATCTTTCACCCTAATCTCTCCAGTCTCCACGATCAACCCCGCTCAATAGGGTTCACCTATAATCGCCGTGCCGCGCGGACGCCTGCGGGGAGGCGTCCCCTGCTTCGCGCGTCTGCTTCGCACGCGTGCCGTCCTGGGTAGGGCGGGGTCCCCGAACCCGCCGCCGGTCCACGCCTTGCTCTGCGGACGGCGGGCCAACCGATTATGAATCAGCCCTGTTTTGCTCTTTTGTCAGTCTGGCCAATCGGGTATGCTTATGTCGCTATGAAACGATTGAATGTGCTCTTCGGACTCTGCCTTCTGGTCCTTTTCACACGCAGCCTTTGCGCCTCCACCGCCACGGCAGACGCCCAGCCGGGTGTCTGGTCGTACAGCCTCGCCGCCGCCCGCCAACTGGCCGACGACACCGACCGCCCCCTGGTCGTCATGTTCAGCAACTCCAGCGGCACCTGCTACTGGTGCAACCGCTTCGAGCGCGAGATCGACAGCAGCGACACCTGGAACGCCTACGCCACCGAACAGCAGCTCGCCATGGCCACCATCGACTACAATGGCCCGAACTGGGACGAGGACTACTACCGCACCTTTTACTCGACCTCCAACCAGGTGACGGACGTCACCGGGTTCCCCGCCTTCGTCATCTACGCCTCGGACGGCACGAACGTGCTGAGCGCCTTCTCCTACAACTCGACCAACCTCTTCACCGCCGCAGACTTTGTGGCGCGGGTCGACGCCGTCCTTAAGGCGAACAACTACCTCATTCAACAGAGCGACGACGACCTTTGGGATCCCGCCGACAATACCGACGTCGGCGCCACGATCCTCGACTTCAAGTCCTATAACCAGCGCCAGTACCACACCCTCAACAAGACCCCCGAGGACACCGACGACTGGTTCAAGTTCCTCTGCGTCAGCGGCCGCAAATACCAGCTGGGGGTTCCCGCAAATGATTACGACATCGACTTCTCTCCCTCCGTTTTGACCAGCCAGACCTTTTCGACCACAAACCGATGGCTCGGCCTCCCCAGCTCGGTTATCACGCCGTTCGCAACAACCAACCTCAGCGCTTCGGTGACAAATGCCACCGTCTTGGGAGTCGTGACCAACTTCGATCCGTTCGTGATTGTGCTCGTGACCAACAACCTGCCTCTGCTGCTCCCGCTCCCGTCGACCACCAACACGGTCACCATCAACCTTTCCCTGACCAACACCTCGTCGGTCTCCACCTCCACCAACATGCCCCGGCGCGTCGCGTCCGTCACCAACGGCACCCCGCCGGAAATCATCTCGCCCTCGTTCCAGATTCTCGACCCCTCCAGACAGACCCCGCTAACGGTCATGACGGGCCTCTCGGAGGCCACGAACAGCCTGCTGCTGGCCTCTCTGACAAACGGCTGCGTTTTCACGCCGGCCGCCCAGTACAACAGCAGCTACTGCTTCATCCGCATCAGCCAGGTCATCAGCAACACCCCCCCGTCCTTCGATGCCGTCGAGTACCTCTACCCGCAAACCAACCAGACGGTGACCACCACGCTGACGAACCTGACAACCACGACCGTCACGCGCCAGACCGTCACGAACGAGTGGCTCTCGCTCACCTATACCGGCCCGACCAATCTGCCCGGCCCCTTTTCCCCCATTGACCTTGCCGTCATCGTTTACACCAACCACGTGATCGAGTCGTTCTCTCTGGTTTTCACCAACGGGCAGACGACCGCCACGACGCAAGTAGCGACCAACACCGTCATCAGAGGCGGCACCAACACCGTCACGTATGCCTACGACAGCACCCAGTACACCCTTAACTACCGGTTCTGGGAGCCGGGCGAGGTCGGGTTCTCCGCCACCAACGTCCGGGTCAGCGAGACGGCCGCGAGCGTCCGGCTCACGGTCACGCGCAAAGGCGGCACCACCGGCCCCGTGAGCCTGCGTTACAGTTTCGAGGACGCCAATACCCCCGGCCGCACTTACGAGGCCGAGAGCGGCCTGGACTTCAAAGCCGCCGAGGGCGAACTCTTCTGGGCCGAAGGCCAGTCCGGCTCGACCAACATCACCGTCGGCCTGATCCAGGACCTGCGTCCGACGTGGGAGGGCGACGAGCGCTTCGCCGTCGTGCTCAGCAAGCACGAGGACGCCGAGCACCTGCAGGCCCCGGTCAGCGCTTGGTCCAACGCGGTCATCACCCTGACCGAAAGCGCCAAGAAGAACGCCGGCAGCTTCGGGTTCTCCGCGTACGACCCGGCCGACGGCTCGGGCACGACGGCCTTCGCCAACGCCGTTAAGCCCGCCCTGACCGTCACCGAAGGCGACAGCGTTACGCTCTGGGTCGCACGCACCGGCGGCAGCGACGGACCCGCGCGGCTCCGGGTGGTCACCGTCAACGGCACAGCCGCCAAGGCGCCCGCTGATTTCGAGGCTCTTCCCGAGCCCGAGACCCTCGTGTGGGCGAACGGTGAGACCGCTCCCAAGTCCGTCACGCTCCAGACCAACGACCGAGCCCCCTTCAACCGCGACGCGACCTTCACCGTCAAGCTGGTCAGCGAACTCAACGCCCCGCTGTCCGGCGCGGCGACCGCCACCGTCACCCTGCGCGATGCGGACGCGGCGCTCGGCCTCGCCGACACCGCCGCGGACGCCGCCCAATACGGCGCGGCCTTCAGCGCCGCTTCGGGCTATTGGTTCTGGTCCGATCCGGACACGCTGAGCTGCGAACCGATCGCCAAGAAAGGCCAAAAGGCCGTGTTGCAGCTCACCCTCCCCGGTCCCGGCGTGCTGGTTTTCGACTGGCATGTAGCAAACGGGACGCTCGTCTGTTCGGGCGGCGTGGT
>CAYMLQ010000026.1:0-32477 GCA_964390795.1 uncultured Lentisphaeraceae bacterium | reverse complement strand
GCTGAGTATGAAAAAAAAGTGCGTCTCTCTTGTGCGACTCTTGTGCGGACTCTTGTGCGACTCGGTTGCAACCTGTTCACTTTTGCGGTATTCTTTCGGATGCCATGAGGGAGAATAATCTACAGTCGATTACGATCACGCAAGCGATCAGTTTGCTGTTGGCTGGGCCTTTAACAAATCGGGATGCGATTCATTTGGCTGAGCCAGCCTTGAAGGCTGGCGAGATGCCCGACGGTCTACAGAGCCACGATGCGTGGGAATTGTTCTGTCCCTTGCGGGCCAGCTTGCAAGTCAGTATTGCGGGGCGCCGCCCAACCACCATCCCCAGCCTCCACCTGTTACTTGTGCCACCGGGTTGCTTGCACGTCGCCGTACACTTGTTGCCCCAATCGCCAGAATTATCCCTGCTGGTCCTTAACCTTCCAGGCGAAGAAGACCCCAATGGTGGCTTACGCCACCAGGGCAGGTTCCGTGTTGACAGTACCCGGGAGTGGATGTCGGTGGCAGAGTTGGCAGCTTGGAAAGCCTGTATCGGCATCGATCCTGCAACCACGATGAAACGGGTAGCCCAAGCCATGGGAACAGGCTCTTGGGGCCGCGAGCGGGCACTGGGCATGCTCCGCGTTCTGTTTGCCGCCTATGCCGAGGTGATGGCTCACCCGCGACGAGATCAGCTGTCGATGGACGAGCAACGGGTAGCCGAAGCGCAACTCTTCATCGAAGCGCACTACCTCGATTCAGCGTTTTCGGTCAAAACCTTGGCGACCGCTCTGGGACTGTCGCCCTCGCATCTTGGGTCCATCTTCCGCAAGACGACCGGGCGTACACTGCATCAGACGCTCATTGATCTCCGCCTGCGCAGAGCAACTGATCTGCTGGTGGGGACTACGTTATCGGTCAAGGAAATCGCCGCGAAGACCGGTTGGAGCACCCAGTTCTATTTTTCCGCGGTCTACAGCCGCCGTCACGGCCAGCCGCCGTCTGCGGTCCGCGCCTCAGACGAAGCAGTTGCATCGGCCACCATTTCCAGACACCGCTGATGCGGCCATTCGCAGTACGGAATGGAACTCCTTCTGCCCGCAAGGCCTTCGCACGTGAGCTGTCGAAAGTACGCTCTGCTGTTTTTCGCATGGTTTTCCTGTAATTTCGCATTCCTGATCAGTTTGCAGCACCTGCGAAAGAGTTCATAGTATAACTCCGATGCGACCAAAATTGTGGAGAATACAAATTGTGGACACTGCCAAGATTATTCTGATGGGAGTCGCGCTCTGTGCCTGCATGTCCCTGTCAGCGGAAATCACGACAACCGCGCCGACACAGGTGCTGACGCTGACAACGAACGGTAAGACCATGACCTGCATTTCCTTGGCAGACTCGGCCAGTCTGCCGGAGAAAACCGCCGCGAATGAATTGGCCGCCTATCTAAAGAAGGTAACGGGCGCAGAGTTCCCCATCGTCAAACCCGCGGATGTCGATGGGCGTACGCTCATTGCCGTCGGTCCGGGTGCGGCCAGGGCATTGGACCCAGACCTCGATCTCGTCAAGGCTGGAGACAAGGGACTGGGCGAGGACGGCATCATACAGAAGGCGATTCAATCGGATGCGGCCGATCATGGCATGTCTCTTATTCTGACTGGCGCCGAAGGCTCCAAGCGTGGCACGCTCTACGCCGTGTACGAGTTTCTGGAACGTGAAGTGGGTGTGCGTTGGTGGACGCACACGGAGGAGTTCGTGCCCGACAAGCCTAATCTAACGGTGCGTTCATTGGATGTCCGCTACAAGCCGCCCTTCTTTTTTCGCGAAGTGTACAGTTGGGGCATGGTGCACATTGGAAACCCGTGTTGGGGATACGACGACTCGGATGCCGCTGTTCAGGACTGGGACAAGGCCAAGTTTGCGGCGAGCCTGCGCAACAACGGCTCCGGCACCGTCATGCCAGCCAGTCTTGGAGGATGTCTTGTGCCAATGGGCAGGGGACACACGTTTTACGCATTCCTGCCGGCTAAAAAGTATTTCAAGGACCATCCGGAATGGTACAGTGAGCGCGGCGGCGAGCGTGTGGGGGTGAATGCCCAACTCTGCATGACCAATGACAAGATGCTGGAGGAGTTGTCGCGGAACACCCTGACAAAAATAAGGGAGCTGCCGCATATGGGCATGGTCCATGTGAGTCAGAACGATAATGAGCGCAACTGCCTATGTGCCAAATGCAAAGCCCTTGACGACGTGGAGGGATCCCCTGCCGCTTCCCTGCTCTATGGCGTCAATAAGGTGGCCGAAGCAGTGGCGAAGGAATTCCCCGATATCTACATCGTGACCTTTGCCTATCAATATACACGTAAACCGCCCAAAACCCTGCGTCCGCGTTCAAATGTCCTGGTTCAGTTTTGCACGATGGAACGAAGCTCGACGCAGCCTATTGACAGCGAGCAAAACCGCATGATAATGAATGATCTTAAGGGATGGGCTGCCGCCGCCCCGAAGCTTTTTATCTGGGACTATTGCATGAACATGAGCGGCCCCATGGCACCTCATCCGAACTGGCACGTGTTCGGTCCGGATTTCCGCACTTATCGTGACAACCATGTCGTCGGCGTCTTCTGTGAGAGCCAATCGGTAGGGTTCACGGATTTTGTCGCCCTAAAAGTGTACCTCATGGCTCACCTGCAGTGGGATCCATCTCGAAATGAGAAGGCAATCATCAATGAGTTCCTCGCCGGCTACTACGGCAAGGCCGGCCCGCTGGTGAATCAAGTTTTAGATGTTTTCGAGCAGTTGGGCAGCAGGGTTCGTATGGACTCCTATCAAGAGGGTCCTTATGCCAGCTGGCTTGATCTGGAGGCGATGAACCGGGCCACGGAACTGTTCCAGGAAGCGGAAGCGGCGGTCGCAGACGACCCCATCACATTCGCTCGTGTCAAGCGGGCGCGAATATCCATCGATCATCAGTGGCTCCGGGGCTATGCGGGTTACCGTGGGCAGGCGAAAAACAAAGGGATTAAATTTTTAGGTCCGCAGGATCCGGCAAAAGGTGCCGCCGACTTTTCAGCCTTGGTGAGGGCGGAGATCACCGCAGCGCCAAAAGACTATATTGACGCTTGCATGCCAAACCTCGTCCAGTTTCAGTTCATGAGTAAAACCTTTGACGCTTATCTCGATGATTTGAAGCAACTTACCGCGAATGGAAAATCCGGATCGCTTCCCGCCTGCTTTAGCGACATCCCGCCTTCAAAAATCATCAATATGGATTATACCTTAGTCAACCTCCTTGCTAATCGTGGGGCTGTGGTTGTCGACGCCAAGTCAACAAGTGGTCTGGTAATGATGGTGCCAGAAGCGGCGAACCTAAGCTGGGCGGTACAGGCTTGGACCAAGAGCTTCAGCTCCTTGGGTGGTTTCGGCCGCTATCACGTGTATGCCGTGGTTCGTTGCGACCTTAAAACTGATAAAGGCCTGGCCTTTATGGGTGGTGTCTGGGACGGACGGAACCGCAAGGGACTGGGTGCGGTCAGTTTTCCGATCGGCAAACCTGCGCCGCCGTTGACAGCAAAGAAGGGCGCTCCAAACCCACCGATCACACCTGCCCCCATCACCAGCGGCAAAGCTGTTGCCGACGGCGAATATCACGTCTATGACATCGGGGCCTATGACTTTTCTCATGACAATATGCTGGTCTGGGTCGGGGTCGGCATCAAGACGAGCGACATGTACGTGGAACGGTTCGTGTTTGTACGGGAGGACTTGCCGGTAGGGAAAAGGGACTGGGATCAGAGCGCACAGGACAACTACACAAAACTCTATAATGCGGCGAATTATGTTGCCGCCAGGGCTTATCTCGAGGGTATTGATTTCACCTCAAGAGAGAATCTTAAAAATCAACATGTATCTTATCTGCTGGATCTCGACAGGAAGGCTGAAGACAAAAAAGCAAGCAGCATTGACTCTGCTAAAGCTCAGGTTGAATCCTATGCCGTCAAGACAGGTCTGACAGACCAAGGGTGGATAGAGTACAACGTGCTGGCGCATCTCTACGGAAGTCTTGATGACAAGCAATTCGCGTATGACTATTACAAATCGCTTGCTTATCCCAATGAAGCAACCCAAAAGTTTGCCATCAAGGTATGCAAAGCCCTTAAGAAAGTTGATGAGGCCAGGGAAATTTCAATAGCAATCGGAGACAGTAAATAAAGGCCACCTCTGCAAGGCGCCGTGATTTGAATAATCAAAACGGGAGTGAAGTTCCAGGAAAGAAAACATGACAAGGGAAATCGGACACATGATCAACAACAGAAACTTTCTAATGTGTGTCGTGCTCTGCTTTACCGCTGCCTGCATTATGACGCCAGTGCCGGTGATGGCCACGACGCTAGAGGCGGCCACGACGCTCACACTTGCAACGAACGGGAAGACCCTGACCTGCATTTCCTTGGCAGACTCGGCCAGTCTGCCAGAGAAAACCGCCGCACATGAATTGGCCGCCTACCTGAAGAAGGTAACGGGCGCAGAGTTCCCCATCGTTAAACCCGCGGATGTCGATGGGCGTCTGCTCATTGCCGTCGGTCCGGGTGCGGCAAGGGCATTGGACCCAGACCTCGATCTCGTCAAGGCTGGAGACAAGGGACTGGGCGAGGACGGCATCATACAGAAGGCGATTCAATCGGATGCGGCCGATCATGGCATGTCTCTTATTCTGACTGGCGCCGAAGGCTCCAAGCGTGGCACGCTCTACGCCGTGTACGAGTTTCTGGAACGTGAAGTGGGTGTGCGTTGGTGGACGCACACCGAAGAGTTCGTGCCTGATCGTCCAACGCTCAGGGTTCGTTCACTAAATGTCCGCTATAAGCCGCCCTTCTTCTTCCGCGAAGTTTACAGTTGGGGTATGGTACATATTGGAACCACGTGGGGACACGATGACTCGGATATTGCTGTTCAGGACTGGGCAAAGGCCAAGTTTGCGGCGCGCTTGCGCAACAACGGGGCCGGCACTGTCTTGCCTGCCAGTCTTGGTGGCTGTCTCGTGGCAATGGGTAGGGGGCACACCTTTGATCCATTCCTGCCGTCTGAAAAGTATTTCAAGGAGCACCCGGAATGGTACAGTGAGCGAGGTGGCAAACGTGTGGGGCATAATGCCCAGCTCTGCATGACCAATGACGAGATGCTGAAGGAGCTGTCGCGGAACATCCTTATAAAAATAAGGGAGAAACCGCATCTGGGCATGGTTCATGTGAGTCAGAACGACAATCAGGCAGTCTGCCAGTGCGCCAAGTGCATGGCGCTGGACGATGCCGAGGGCTCGACTGCCGCCTCCACGCTCTACGGAGTGAACAAGGTGGCCGAGGCGATAGAGAAGGAGTTCCCCGATTTCCATATCGTGACTTTCGCCTATCAATATACACGTAAACCGCCCAAGACCCTGCGGCCACGTCAGAATGTCCTGGTTCAGTTCTGCGTGATTGAGCGAACAGGCACTCAGCCTATCGACAGTGAAGAAAATCGCAGCTTGATGAATGATCTTAAGGGATGGGCTGCCGCGGCACCCAAGCTTCTGATTTGGGACTACACCATGAACATGAGCGGCCCCATGGCACCTCATCCGAACTGGCCAGTCTTCGGTCCGGATTTCCGCACCTATCGTGACAACCATGCCGCCGGTGTCTTCTGTGAGAGTGAATCGGTCGGCATCACGGATTTTGTCGCACTAAAAGTGTATCTCATGGCGCACCTACTGTGGGATCCATCGCGTGACGAAAAGATGATCATGGATGAATTTCTGGTCGGCTATTACGGCAAGGCTGGGCCGCTGGTAAAGCAAGTTTTAGACGGTTTTGAAAAGTTGGGCAGCAAGGTGCGTATGCACGCCTATAGCGAGGGGCCTTACGCGAGTTGGCTTGATCTGGAGTCGATGAACCGTGCCACTGAGCTGTTCCAGGAAGCAGAAGTGGCGGTCGCAGAAGACCCATTCGTGCTGGCACGTGTCAAGCGGGCGCGAATATCCCTCGATCATCAGTGGCTTCGAGGCTACGCGGGTTACCGTGAGCAGGCAAAAAACAAAGGCGTTCAATTTTTGGGTCCGCAGGATCCGGCAAAAGGTGCCGCCGACTTTTCAGCCTATGTGCGGGGGGAGATCGCCGCAGCTCCAAAAGACTATCAGAAGTGCCACATGCCCCTGATTGTCCAGTTTCAGTTCATGAATAAAACCTTTGACGCTTATCTCAATGAGCTCACGCAACTTGCCACGAAAGGGAAATGCGGAGCGCTGCCTGCCTGCTTGAGCGACATACCTCCTTCACAAATCATCACTATGGATCATACCTTAGCCAGCGTCCTTCAAAACAATGGGGCTGAGGTGGTTGTCGATGCCAAGTCAACAAGTGGTCTGTCAATGAAGGTGCCCAAAGCGGCAGTTCCCAACTGGGCGGTACAGGCTTTGACCAAGCGTTTCAGTTCCTTGGGTGGTTTCGGCCGCTATCGCGTATATGCCGTGGTTCGTTGCGACCTTAAAACTGATAAAGGCGCTGCCTTTGTCGGTGGCGTCTGGGACAATCGTAACCGCAAGGGACTGGGGTCGTTCAGCTTCCCTATCGGCAAGCCTGCGGCACCTTTGGCCGCAAAGGAAAATGACCTGAATCCGCAGTTCACCTTTGCCCCTATCACCAACGGCAAACCTGTTACTGACGGCGAATATCATGTCTATGACTTCGGGGCCTATGACTTTTCGCACGCCGATATGCTGGTCTGGGTCGGGACCACGACGGGCGATATGTACGTCGAACGGTTCGTGTTTGTACGGGAGGACGTGCAACGGGAGAGCCGTGTTATCCAAGAAACCGCCAAGACGGATCAGGCTTCCCCCGCCGTTGGGCGCTGGGCGAACGGAGGACAAGCGCCCCGGCCCGGGCCGTTTCGGCTTGAGGCCCTCGTTGACTTCGTTGATGACGCCATCGCGGCGCCGCAGGCCCTGACTCCCGGACATATTGACAGCCTGATGGTGCGCTTGGCGGCGCTGGGGGTGTGCCGGGTGGGCTGGGGGTACTACGGCGACGGCCACGGGGGATGGCTGATGCCCGCCGCCTATACCGAAGACTACCAGGGTGGCTGGCGTCGTTGCGCGGATACCTATCTGAACCTCGGCAATCCGCTGCGCGTGGCGGTCGAGGCCGGTCACCGGTACGGCTTGGAAGTCTATGCCTATTTTAAACCCTATGAAACCGGGGCGGGGATGCTGTTCCCAGAGGGCTCGCCACAGGCCAAGACAATGGGGCTGTTGCCGCACCTCGGCGGTCAGTTGGCCTGGATGGAGCCGTTCGTCCGAGACAACCCCACGCTGCGCCTCCGGCGACGCGACGATTGCGCCACGGGAACGCTCGACACCGCCATCCGCACAATCCGCCTGATCAAGCAGGACGCCCTGCCAACCCGCATCACGCGCGAGCATGTGCAAGTCTGGACGTCTCCCGACAACTGGCGATACCAGCGGACCGCGGTCGAGTTCACGCTATCCCAGACTGTCGAGTCAGCGCCGCATGAGGTGCGGGACCACGAGGGAAAGCTGCTGACGCGCCAAGGTGAGGACGTCCGCGTCCTGACGCTCGCCGGTCTTGATCTCAAGGAAAAGTACGTGCTGGTCACCACTGATTTCACCGACGGCACTGCCGACTTCAGCAATGCCGGCACCGCCATCCTGACGGCCCATGACGCCGCCGGCCGTGAAATTGCCGGTGTGTTCGCGACCGGCGGCACCGTGTGGACGGCCAGTCTGGTGAATTTCCGGGAGGGAGGGTTGACCTTCGACTACGGCTGGGGCGCTAAGCTCGTGACCCTTGATGCGCCCAACGTCTCCGGCAAGAGCGGTTTCATCGCCTTTACCCGGGGCCGGAACGCTTATCTGCCGGGCTCTCTCTGTGAAAGCGAGCCCCGCGTACAGGAATTCTGGCTGACCTGTCTGGAGGAAATGATTGCCGCTGGCGTGGACGGCGTAGATTTTCGAGAGGAGAGCCACAGTTCGCACACCGACACTCCTGAAGACTATGGCTTCAACGAGGTCGTGCTCCAACAATGCGGCGACCTGCAAGGGGTTGACCTTGTCGCCAAGATACGCGACGTTCGCGGTCAGGCGTATACGGAATTTCTGCGGAAGTGCAAAACGCGCCTCGCGTCGAGCGGCCGGCGGATGCGCTACAATCTGCAACTCGATTTCTTTCGCCCTGATCCGCCGGCAGACCGGCTCCTAGCCTACCCGGCCAATATCAATTTCGATTGGCAGCGCTGGCTTGATGAAAGTTTGATGGATGAGGCCATTCTCCGCTTTTACAAACTCCCGTTCGAGGCGGTTTTCGAGGATCCGGTGGCCGAGGCAATGATCGGGCGCTGTCAACAGCGCGGGATCCCGGTTGTCGTTAACCGCTACGTCGGCTCCGCTGGCGACCAACTTCCTCAGGAAGTCGCCTGCGTCCGGGCCGACGCCCGGTTTAACGGCTTCATATTATATGAGACCGCCGACTTCATCGGGTTTAACGCCGCTGGCGGTTGTTTCCTGAAGCTGCCAGTCGTAGAAGAAGCCGTCAAGCAACTGCGTGTGGGTGCAGCACGGGCCAACATGATCAGTATCGATTTCAACAATGTGGACTTTTCCGGCACAGCCCGAACGGCATCGGGAACGGTGACGGATGTCAATGGCCATGCCAGCCTGCCGGGTCAGGTGGGGTTGTGGAATGAACTGTTGATTGGCAAACCTACCGGGGGCCAGAACCAACCGACATGTACCAATGCATACACGATTGGCTCATTGAAGGACGGCAGCGGGACTGTGACCGGCGTCTCCTTCACCTTCAATACGAACAACCTCGCGCACTATGTTTACTTCGATTCTACCGCTGGCGGGAACGTACTGCAGCGCGACTGGATGGGGGCTGATATTGGGCAGGGGCCGCTGAATTGGCGGCTCAGTGGCCTGGAAACCGGCACGGTTTACAGGCTAAGAATGTTCGGGCGGGAGCATAGCGGTCTCCCAGGGACTCCGGGTAGTTTTGCCCGGTTCACCGCGACAGGAACCAAGTCTGACGATGCATATTGCCAAAAGAATTACAATTATGCCGATCTGTGGGTGAAATCCACAGCCGGGGGAGTGATTTCAGGCACAGTGGCGAATATGGATGGCGTGGCCGGTTTCTGGTCCGGCATGCAGATCGAATGGAACGTCGCGCCGCCGGTGCCGGTTGTCAGTATCGACTTCAAAAATGCGAATCCGGCCTGGCAGGGACTGCCTGCCTCGGGGACGGTGGTGGATACTAATGCCTATGAAAGCATGCCGGGTCAAGTGGGTCCGTGGAATGTGCTCGGGATGGGTACCACCAACGGTGGTTCTACCCAATTAGCAGTCTCCACGAAGCACACAATCTCTGGGTTGCAAGACGGCGAAGGGAACGCGACGACCGTATCCTTCACGTTCAACATCAGCAACAACACGTACGTCGTATACACTGGCACCCATGCCGAGCCCCGGTCGACCGCGTTGCATCGCGACGTGTGTTACCCTGCGCCAATCTCCAGTCCGGTGCACTGGAGGCTCGCCGGTCTGCAGGCCAGTAAGGCGTACACACTGAAGTTCTTCGGCATTCAAGACACAGTCGGCCCGCGTCTCTTCGCCAACTTCTCGGCAACCGGGCTCAATACTGCCGCAGGGGGGACCAGCCTCGGGCACAACTTCGTGGATCTGGTGGTGACGGCTACGGCTAACGGGCAGATCACGGGAACGGTGACGAATCAAGCAGGCCAGGCTGCAGGGACCTGGTCCGGGATTCAGGTTCAAGGGCCAAAGCCGTTCTTGCGGGCCCGCGATTTGATCAGCATTGACTTCCAAACGGCGGATGTATCCAACCAGAACAGCACGGCTTCAGGGACCATGACGGATGTCAACGGCCATACCAGCTTCGGTCAGGCAGGTGTGTGGAATCAACTGTTGTCCGGGATAAACGGAGGAGGCTACTTTCAGTTCACGACCCAGCAGCCGAGCATCTCCGGCTTGCTGGACGGCGAGGGAAACGCGACGACCGTGGCGTTTCAGTTCAATACGGGAACTCCCATTGTTTCTTACTACACTTTTGGTTTGCCGGGCAACGTATTGTATAACAACCTGATTGGGATCGTCTCGAACGCGGTGGAGGCCGCCTGGAAGATCACCGGCTTGCAGCCCTGTCGGTATTACACCCTGCGGATGTTCGGACAGCAAAGTGGCAGCGTTCCAAGCAACTTCGCAAAATTCACGGCTTCAGGGATGGGTACCGACATCGGCTCGACCAGTTCGGCAACGAACTATGTTGACTTGACGGTGCCTGCCACTGCGGCCGGTCAAATCACCGGGAAACTGGTATGGATTGGGGCTGGCGCCTCCGGTTCCTCCTGGTCCGGCATGCAGATACTGAAGGGCGTCCCATGGGAGCCGACGGGCACCGTTATCAAGTTGCTGATGCGCGCGCGTAAATTGTCTGATAGAAGAGGCACTTGCAAAACCCCTACCGATGAAGCGGTCGGGGTGGCACCTGACCCTCCCTTTTCCTGCACACGCGGTTGTTTTGCGGACGGGAGCGGTTTTGCAAGCGCCTTCAGTGCCAAAAACAGTGGACAAGAAGAGTTCTGCAATGGAACGGCTATTCGAATCTAGAATCGAGATCGCTTAGCGGAAAACAAAGGCATTAAATGAATCAAAAGAAGGACAAGAAGATGAAAAAACACGGGATGGTGTTGTTTGCGGCTGGGCTTAGTCTGGCAGTCGGGTGCGGGTCAACGATGATCAGAGAGGCGCGGGCGAACACGCGCAACTCGGACATTACAGTCGCGTGCTACTACTTCGGCCAGTATCATCCGAATGACCCGCGAAACATGAAAGTATGGGGCGGTGCGTGGGACGAGTGGGAACTGGTCAAGGCCGCCAGACCGCGCTTCCCCGGCCATCAGCAGCCCAAGGTTCCTCTCTGGGGCTACGAGGACGAGTCCGATCCGAAGGCGATGGCCAAGAAGATCGACGCGGCGGCGGATCACGGTGTCGACGTTTTCATTTTCGACTGGTACCATTATAATGACGGGCCGTTTCTGGAACGCCCGATCGACAACGGTTTTCTGAAGGCGAAGAACAATCATCGGATTAAATTCGCCTTGATGTGGGCGAACCACGACTGGCAGAAGAACCTGTTCCCCTACAAGAAAGGAGATCCTCAGGAAATATTGTATCCCGGCAAGGTGAGCCCGGAGAATTTCGACAAAATCTGCGACCACGTCATCAAGGATTATTTCTCGCATCCGTCCTATTGGAAGATAGATGGCAAGCCCTACTTCTCGTTTTTCCATCTGACCAAACTGCTGTCGAACTTCGGTTCGGTGGAGGCGACCCGCGCGGGTCTGGACAGGTTTCGTGCGAAGGTCATAGCCGCCGGTCTGCCGGGAGTGCACCTCAACACCGTGATCGGGGGAGACTTTTTCCTGCCAGGGGAAAAGGTGCCGCTGGATTCGGCCAAACTCATGCGTGACCTCGGCTTCGATTCGGTCACGTCGTACGGGTGGGTCAACCATGTACCCTTGCCAGAACAACAGACTGATTACAATCAGGTCCGAGACGGCTACTTCAACTACTGGGACAAGGCCGCGACGCTGTTCGGAGTACCGTATTTCCCGAACCTTTCGATGGGGTGGGATGTGAGTCCGCGCTGCGACCAGAGCGTGGCGTTCGACAACTCGGGTTATCCTTTTACGAATGTGATCGTCAATAACACGCCGAAAAATTTCGAGACCGCGCTGCGGCTGACCAAGGAGCGCTTACTGGCCGATCCCAAAGGCCCGCGTATTTTCAACATCAACTGCTGGAACGAATGGACAGAAGGCAGCTATCTGGAGCCGGATACGGTGAACGGCTACGGTTATCTGGAAGCCTTGAAGCGCGTGTTTGTGGAAGGCTGCAAATGATGTCATAATTATACCTGACACACCTTCAACAGAAGGCGTGTCAGGTTTTTGCGTGTTTCTGACTCATTGAATGTGATCAAATTGGTCAGACTGGGTAGCCTGTGTCACTCCTGTTCACGCCAGCGGTAAACAGCAACCGCTTTCAGTTCACGCACAAAGATCTGATCACCGGCCACGGCAAGATGGCCCCACGTGTCCTCTTTTGAAATTTTACGCAGATCCAGCAACTGAAAACGCTCGGGTTTGGCATCAATCAACAGCAACTCCCCTTTCTGATTCAGCGCAAGGATTTTGTTCTTATTGACGGCCATCGAACAGTACTGTCCATACACGGGCGACTGCCAGAGAATGGCCTTCGCTTGGGGATCCAGACAGCTAAAACGCTGGTCGCGCCTGTGAAAGTAGATATGGTTGTTGATCACCACAGGTGTTGACATATAACCCTGCGATTTTTTATCTCGCCAAAACTCGGATATTTCAAACCCCTCACGGCCCCTCTTTAAATCGAAAAGGATAGAGGCACCGCCATAGCAGCTTGTAAAAAGAGCGTTGCCAACTACCACGGGCGTCTGGATATTCATCCCCCGGAAGGCCGATACCGGCTGACTCCATAATACGTTGCCTGTTTCCGGGTTGACCCCCGCCAGCACCTCCCGTGTCTGCACCACCAGCACTTCCTCCTCGCATACCTTGACGAGTACAGGTGAGGAAAAGGCACTGCCATACATACCGCCACCGTCCTTGAGTGCGCGCCATAGAACAGCACCGGTTTTTTTGTTGAGCTTCACTAAAGAGGCGCCGGCCTGCACATACACCGCGTCACCGACCACCAGTGGTGAGCAGACAAAACCAAATTTTGGCAGAGGGGTTTCAAACTGCTTAACAAAATCCACCCGCCATTGAACACGGCCGTCTTTCACATTCAGGCAGACCAGAACATCACGCATCCCGGCAACATACAGCGACTCCCCGTCACAGGCGGGTGTGGAACGCACCCAGCTGCCGTTTTTATTTGAAAAGAAGGGAACGTTCATGCTGCCCTCCCAGGCCGTCTCCCAGAGCTGTCTGCCGGAGAACCGGTCAAAAGCGCGCACGATCTCCTGTTCCTTGTTAAGAGTCTCTACGGTAAAAACATGTCCTGTACTCACGACCGGGCCGGGGTATCCCTCGCCCAGTTCCTTTCGCCACATCAGCTTTAAACGTGTGTCATCAAGCCTGTCAGGCCAGGCCTGATCGCCCTCAACAACCCCGCTGCGCTCAGGACCGCGCCATTGCGGCCATATTCCGTGAGGAGAGGCAACCACCTCCGCCCTGGCAAGTGTAATACCCGCTGACAGAAACAGCATCAAGACGGTCTGTCTGTGCTTCATGTCCATCCCCTTTGAGTCGTTAATATGAAACCGAGTTTTCTGTACCCCCCTCCAAAGACACTGGGTGCAGACACTTGTAAACGGTACTGCCAAAGAGCGTGGCTTGCCAGAAAAAAACCCGGCTCGTTCGCGACTACGGCGGGTCCGCCAACGAACTGAGCATCGTTTGGCTCATCCGCGGCCGGGTGGCGGCACATCCTGCGCCAACTCGGCCGGTGCCGGCATCGTGGCTTTTCGGAAAGCTATCCTCAGATATCACATGCCTGTAACGTTGTCCATGGGTTGAGAAGAGTCTAATCTAGAAGCGTATTCAACGGAACTCAGGCAGAAGTTGAACATTTTAAGCGTTACAAAACGAGGAGAACAGAGATGACTAAACGAATCATGCGTATCGTTATTGTTGCCGCTGTCTCGGGCTTTGGGATGTTTGCGGGAACAGCACGGGCCAATGTGATCAGTATCGATTTTAACCGTATGGACGCGTCAGACGCGAACCGTACGGCATCGGGAACGGTGACAGATGTCAATGGCCATACCAGCCTGCCGGGCCAGGTGGGGTTTTGGAATGAACTGTTGATTGGCAAAGTTGGCGGAGGCGTTAACCAACCGACATGTACCAATCAATACACGATTGGCTCATTGAAGGACGGCAGCGGGACTGTGACCACAGTCTCTTTCACCTTCAATACGAACAACCTCGCGCACTATGCTTACTACGACGCCACCGCTGGCGGGAGCAAACTGCATCGCGATTGGATGGGGGCGGATATCACTGGCGGGCAGGGGCCTCTGAATTGGAGGCTCAGTGGCCTGGAAACCGGTACGGTTTACAGGCTAAGAATGTTCGGGCGGGAGAGTGGCGTTCTTCCAGGGACTCCGAGTAGTTTTGCCCGGTTCACCGCGACAGGAATCAGGTCTGACGATGCATTTTGCCAAAAGAATCACAATTATGCCGATCTGTGGGTGAAATCCACCGCCAGCGGCGTGATTTCGGGCACAGTGGCGAATATGGATGGCGTGGCCGGTTTCTTTTCCGGCATGCAGATCGAATGGAACGTCGCGCCGCCAGCGCCGGTTGTCAGTATCGACTTCAAAAATGCGAATCCGGTCTGGCAAGGACTGCCTGCTTCGGGGACGGTGGTGGATACGAATGCTTATGAAAGTCTGCCGGGGCAAGTGGGTCCTTGGAATGTGCTCTTTATAGGGCTCACCAACGGTGCCTCTTACCAGCCAGATCTCGTCACGAGGCACACGCTCGGCGGATTGCTGGACGGCGAAGGGCGCGCGACCATCGCGGCCTTCACCTTCAACACCGGCAACGACAAGTTTATGCTGTTCACCGGCACCCATGCCGAGCCTCGGTCGACCGCGTTGCATCGCGATGTGTGTTACCCTTTGGCCGGCTATAAGGCGGTGCGCTGGCAACTCGACGGCCTGCAGGCCAGCACGGAGTACAAACTCAAATTCTTCGGCCTCCAAGACACGGCAGGTCAGCGTCTCTTCGCTAACTTCTCGGCTGCCGGTCTGAATACCGCCTTTGGTGGAACCAGCCTCGGCACGAACTACGTGGACTTGGTGGTGACGTCCACGGTGAACGGGCAGATCAAGGGTACGGTGACGAATCAAGTCGGCCAGGCGGCCGGAACCTGGTCCGGGATTCAGATTCAGGGGTCAGCGCCGTTCATCCCTGCCCGCGATCTGATCAGCATTGACTTTGGACATGCAAACCCGGCCGAGCAGAGAGGCGTGGCAGTAGGGGCAATCATGGATATCAACGGCCACACCAGCTTCGGTCAGGCGGGTGCGTGGAATGAACTTTTGTTCGGTTTGACCAATGGCAACTACAACCATATCAGCACCACGCAGCCCAGCATCTCTGCGTTGTTGGATGGCGAGGGTAACGCGACGACCGTGGCGTTCAATTTCAATACGGGAACCCCGGTTCCATACTACACGTTTTCTAGTACTTCCGGAGGCACGGTTTTGCATAATGACTTGTGTTATATCGTCTCCGGGCAGGGCCCGGTGGCCTGGCAGATCACCGGCTTGGAGGCCTATCGGTACTACACCCTGCGGATGTTCGGTCAGCAAACCACGACTCCGGTCAACTTCGCAACCTTCACGGCTTCAGGGTTGGGTGCAGACATGGGATCGACCTGTTTGGCGACGAACTATGTTGACTTGACCGTGGCTGCCACGGCGGCGGGCAATATCACAGGGGCGCTCGTTGTTAATCCGGACGGAGCCGGAGACTCCTGGTCCGGCATGCAGATACTGAAGCTGGATCGCGACCCATGGGTGCCCTTGGGCACCCTCATCAGAATCCACTGATGAACGCGCTCAATTATCTGATATAAACTTTGTCGGGCTCTGCGAACGGGAGCCCGACAGCCAGCAGCCCGTGCAACACTGGCTGCTGGCTGGTGGGACGGATTTTGTCGAAACGCGTTCCAGGAGATCTATAAGTGGTTAAGGACTGGCAATTCGAGAACGACGACGCGCTCGCGGCCCAGTCGTTTGGGACCTGCCTGCCGGCGCAGGCCTTCGACGTTCACGCGCATCTTTACCGCAAAGACACGTTGTCCGTTGTGCCTGATAACATCTTCGCGACAGGGCCGGATGAAGTCACGCCGGCGGTGTGGCGGGAGCATATCGGTCGGCAGGTCGGGTGCTCGCGCGTGGCCGGCGCGCTCTTTATTCCCGTACCTTTCGTCGCGCGGGAGCGCATCACCGCTGTCAATGATTGGATGATGCAAACGACCGCCGGGCTTCCGGAAACCAAAGCCCTCGCCCTCGTAGCGCCGGGCATGATGCCGTCAGACGTGGAGCCTCTGCTCAGGCATGAGCACTTCGCCGGCTTTAAGCCCTATCACACCTACAGCGACCGTCAGCCGACGTTCGATGCGTTGCCGGGCGACTACGTCCCCGAATGGGTTTGGCCGCTGGCACACGAACGGGGTCTGGTGATCACCCTCCATCTTGTGCGCGCCGGGGCGTTGGCCGATAGCGGCAATCTGCGTTATCTGCGGGATCATTGCGAACGGTTTTCCGGAGCGCGGGTGATCCTGGCGCATTGCGGCCGGTCCTTCCATGCGCCCAATGCCGCAGCGGGGCAAGCCGGTCTGAGCGGCCTGCCGAATATCTGGTTCGATACGTCCGCAATCTGCGAAGCCGAACCCATCACCGCATTGCTTGACGCCTTCGGCCCTCGCCGCCTGCTCTGGGGCAGTGATTTTCCTGTGTCTGAAATGCGCGGGCGGTGCGTGACCGTCGGTGACGGGTTCATCTGGCTTACCCCTGTCACATTGAACGGGGCGCAGCCGGCCTGCCGACCGCTCCCCGTGGGGCTGGAAAGCCTACGGGCGCTTCTGGCCGCGGCCCGGGCCTTTGGACTCAACTCGGACGATCTGCAGGACGTGTTCGCCGATAACGCCCGACGTGTGCTGGGGCTGGCCCCGGAACCCGGCGTCCTCCGCACCCAGGAGTTGTACCGGCACGCCAAACAGCGGATACCCGGCGGCACACAACTTCTGAGCAAGCGGCCGGAGATGCTGGCACCCGAACAGTGGCCTGCCTATTTTCGCGAGGCGCGCGGTTGCGAGACCTGGGATCTGGATGGCCGACACTATTACGATCTGTCCACGAACGGGATCGGTTCTTGTCTGCTCGGCTTTCGTGATCCCGATGTCACCGCTGCCGTACGGCGTCGCATTTCACTGGGCAGCATGTGTTCACTCAACGCCCCGGAAGAGGTCGAATTGGCAGACCTGCTCTGCGAGATACATCCATGGGCAGAGCAGGCCCGTTTTGCCCGTTGCGGAGGTGAAGCGTGCGCGATGGCGGTGCGTATCGCCCGGGCGACCACCGACCGCTCGGTTGTGGCAATCTGCGGGTATAGCGGTTGGCAGGACTGGTATCTGGCGGCCAATCTCGGCGACAGCGATACGTTGCGTGGCCACCTCCTGCCGGGGTTGAGCCCGCTGGGCGTGCCGAGGGAACTGCGGGGCACGACGGTTGCGTTCACCTTCAACAACCGCGAGCAGTTCGAGGCCATTATTGCGCAGCACGGTGAGCGCCTCGCCGCCGTGATTATGGAACCGTGCCGCAGCGAGGATCCCGATCCGGGGCTTCTGGCGTTTGTGCGCGATCAGGCGCACCGTGTCGGGGCCCTGCTGATTTTCGACGAGATCAGCATCGGATGGAGGCTGCACTTCGGCGGGGCCCACCTGAAACTCGGCGTCGCGCCTGACCTGGCGGTCTTTGCCAAGGCGCTTGGCAACGGCCACCCGATGGCCGCTGTGATCGGTACCGCCGCGGCCATGTCCGGCGCGAACGGGTCGTTCATCAGCAGCACGTACTGGACGGAAAGCGTGGGCCCGGTGGCCGCGCTTGCCACCTTGCGCAAGATGCGGGAGCTGGACGTGCCGGGGCTTGTCGCACGGGTCGGCAGCCGCGTGCAGCGTGGCTGGGAGGATAGCGCGTTGCGGCACGGTCTGCCGGTTCAGGTCGGCGGGTACCCCTGTCTGGCGCATTTCAGCTTCAAACATCCCCAAGCGGATGCGCTGCGGACGCTCTATACTCAGCGCATGCTGGAACTCGGGTTTCTGGCGGGTACGGGGCTCTATCCGACGCTGTCGCATACCGATGCGGTTGTCGACCGTTATGCCGAGGCGGTTGATCACGTGTTCGGCGAACTGGCGCAGGCGCTGGCTGAAGATGACGTCACGAGCCGTTTACGCGGACCTGTCGCGCACAGCGGCTTCAAGCGGCTCTTATGAAAACATCCGTTTCTCGACGCACTGTGTTGAAGTTGGGGACTGCCGGATTGGCCTTTGTCTCGCCCTCGTTCCGTTCGTTAGGACAGGTGAAGGCGGAGGTGAAGGCTGACGCGGCGCCGCACACACCGTTGACCGGGTTGCTGCACAACGAAGACTGCACGAATTTTTTCGCCTGTCAGGATTTTCCGGCGGGAAAGGCCGGCGAGGTGGTGGACCGCTATGTTGACGTGCTGGCGGATTCCGGTGTGAACGTGCTGATGTGTAATACGAGCTCGCGGCGAACCAACTACCGCAGCAAAGTCTGGGAGGCCTTCTGGGACGGGTACGACCCAAACGGTTCGGATGATCAGCCGTTTCTCGTGCCTTTGCCGCCTGAGCAGCGCAGGAGCTATCGTAAATGGGTGGGGAATATGCTCGCCGTCCACAAGGAAGGCGTGGACTATCCGGCGCGCGTGATCCAGCGTTGCCGTGAGCGCGGCGTTGTGCCCTGGATCTCCATACGCATGAACGACGTCCACTGCAACGACAACCTCGATCATCCGTTTCACAGTGCGCTGTGGCGCAAACCTGAACTCTTCCGCCAGGGGCATCCGGGTTACTTCGCCCGCGCGCTGGACTACGCGCATGCGGAGGTGCGGGAGCACTATCTGGCGCTGATCAAAGAGACGCTCGAACGCTACGATATCGCAGGCCTGGAACTGGACTTTATGCGCGAGCCTTATCTGTTCAGCAAGGGCAGAGAACCGGAAGGGCGGAAAATCCTGACCGAATGGCTGCGGGAGATCCGCACACTGGCCAAGACCGCTGCCAAACGCCGCGGCCATGTGGTGCTGCTGGGCGTGCGCGTTCCCTCCTGTCCTGATACGGCGTTCGGACTGGGATTCGACGTTCCGGCGTGGGCCAAGGAGGGGCTGGTTGACCTCGTGGTTGTCACGCCTCGCTGGGCGACGTTGGAGTTCGCTATGCCGCTGGAGAAGTGGAGTGGGCTTTTGGGTGACCGCGTGACGCTGGCAGGCGGCTTGGAGGTGCTCTATCGTCCCGGTCCCGCTTCACCGCCGCGGAGGGTGACTCCTGATGAGGCTGTCGGCGCGGCGGTCGCCGTCCTGTCGGGTGGCGCGGATGCGGTTTACCTCTTTAACTACTTTCAGAACGGCAGCCCGGGCTGGTCCCTTCCTGAATACCAGCGCACGCTCAAAGCGTTCTCGTCCCTGAAGGAACTTCTGAAACTGCCGCGCCGTCACGCGGTGACCTACCGCGACGTCACCTTTCTAGGTGAGGACTACCACGCTCCGCTGCCGGCCAGCGGGACACATCTTTCGTTCGAATTGCCGTTGGGACCTTTGCTGGGGGCGGGGTGGCAGATCGAGGTGCAGATCGAGGTCGCGGCTCCCACCGCTGAGGGCACGCTCCCCAGCGTGTGCCTAAATGGTGTCTTAGGGAAACTTCTCTGCGATGAGACCTTGAAGAACGGTAACCGTCTCGTGACCAACGTGTTTCCACGAACGGCTTTGTCCGGCAAAAAACGCGACGTATTGGCAGTCCGGGCAGTTGGCAATGATCCCGTAAAGGTCGAACGTGTTGAGATTGCAATTCGTTTATATGAAAAGGGGGAATGACATGATTACGCAGAAAATGCGTCCCAGCCGAACGCTGGCTAAACTGCGAGCGGGCGAGATCGCGAGTTGTTTTAAGTCCAACTTGGCCGATGCGCGTGCCATGGAAATCGCCGCGATGGCGGGCTTCGACTGCCTGTGGTCGGACATGGAACACGTGCCGAACGATCTGGCGGTGATCGAGAAGGGGATTCTGGCCGCCAAGGCGCACGACGCCGACGTTCTGGTGCGGGTTTCCCGCGGCAGCTACAGCGACTATATCCGTCCGCTGGAGATGGACGCCGCCGGGATCATGGTGCCGCATGTCATGAGCCTTGCCGACGCGCAGGCCGTCGTGCGCATGACCCGCTTTCATCCGCTCGGCCGCCGCCCGGTGGATGGCGGCAATGCCGACGGCGCCTACTGCAATATCGACTTTCTGGACTATCTGAAGCAGGCGAATGAACAGCGCTTTGTGGTTGTGCAGATTGAAGATCCCGAGCCGATGGCCGAGCTGGACGCGATCGCGGCGCTGCCGGGCATCGACATGCTCTTTTTCGGCCCCGGCGATTTCAGCCATGGGATCGGCGCGCCGGGACAATGGGATCACCCGCAACTGCTGGACGCGCGCCGCCGCGTGGCCGAGGCGGCCTTGGCCCACGGCAAGTTCGCGGGCACCGTGGCCTCCCCCGGCAATCTCGATGAGCTGCTCGCGCTGGGTTACCGTTTCCTTTCCATGGGCGCGGACGTCGTGGGGCTGTCGAACTACTGCAAAGCGGTCATGGCCGAGTTCACCAAACGCCCGGCGACGGGCAATAAAAGCCTTTATGGCCGGGACTGACATGCTGTTGACAAAAGGACAGTACGTCAGGGTCGCGTTGCCGCCTGAAGGCGGTACGACAAACAGGTAGGAACGGGGCTATTCATGTTACCTCGGAAACAGGAAATATTCGCCAGTGTGCTGCTTCTGGCATGTCTGACGCAGGCGGCAACACCGCCGGTCGGGCTGGAGTGGTCAGCGGGCTTTTCGCTGCCGCCGCAGGCGGACGGACGCGCGGCCATCGGTGTGGGTTCGCCGTTTTTTGGCGAGCACAATGGGGTTGCGTTGCTTGCAGGTGGATCGAATGTCCCGGACGAGCCGCTGCGCAAGGGTGGGAAGAAATGTTATTGCGCGGAGATCTACGCGCTGCCGCCGGGCGGTACGAACTGGGTGTTGGCCGGAAAGCTGTCGCAGCCTCTTGACGAGGGGATGTCCGCCACAACGCCGCGCGGGGTCGTGTGCATAGGCGGCGGCACAGAGGGGAAACCCACCTCGCGCGTGTTCCTGCTGACGTGGGATGCGGCGCAGGGCCGGGCAGTCGAGACGGCCCTGCCGGACTTCCCGTGCGGGGTGCGGCTGGGGGGCGCGGCGTCTAGAGACAACCGCGTTTACGTGGCGGGCGGTGAGACTGCGGAGGCCCTTTCGAGCGATGTCTGGACGCTCGACCTGGACGCGCCGCAGGTGGGGTGGCGCCCCCTGCCCGCCCTGTCCGGGCCGAAAGGCCGGATGCAGCCGGTGGCCTTTGTGCAGAACGGCGACCAGAAGACGACCGAGCTGTATGTGCTCGGCGGGTACGCCAAGAACGCGGAGGGGATATTCCAGTCGCTGGCGGACGGCTTCGGGTATGACCTTGCTCAGCCGGACGCGTCGGGCCGCTGGCATCCGGTCGCGCCCGCAAGCCCCAAAGGGTCGGACTCGGCCGCATGGCCGCTGATCGGGGCCAAGTGCGTGACGAGCGGCGACCAGCACGTGCTGTTTTTCGGCGGGCTTGACGCGGCCTATTTTGACGACAACCAGCGCAAGCTGGCGACGCTGACGGGCGAGGCGCTGGAGGCGCAGCAAACCGCGCACCGGTCGGTCACGCCGGACCGTAACCGCTGGAACCGGAAGGTGCTGGCGTATCATACGGTGACGGACCGGTGGTTCGTGCTGGGCGATTCGCCCCTTCTGCCGACGGTGGGCGGTGCCGTGTTGAAACGTTCGGATGGCACGGTCTTGTTGGCGACGGGAGAGGTTCAGCCGGGCATCCGCACACCCCTCTGCGCGGTCGGGCGGTTTGTCCGGCACCGGACGTTCCACTTTCTGAACTGGGCGGTGATGGGGGTCTACTTTATCGCGCTGGCCGCGCTGGGCTGGTGGTTCATGCGCAAGAAGAAGAGCGCCGACGACTTTTTCAGGGGAGGCGGACGCATCCCGTGGTGGGCCGCGGGCATGAGCATCCTCGCGGCGATGTCGAGTTCCATCTCGTTTCTCGCTGTACCGGCGCTGGCCTACATGTCGGATTGGCGCTACTTGCCGAAGATTTTCACGATGATTCTGATCCCGCCGCTGGTGATCGGCTGTTATCTGCCCTTTTTCCGTAAACTGAACCTGACCTGCGCCTATGAATATCTGGAGTTGCGCTTCAACCTGGTCTGCCGGATGTTCGCGAGCTTGGCGTTCATAGTCTTCATGGTCGCGCGAGTATCTGTCGTGGCATACCTGCCCGCGCTGGTCGTCGCGGCGGCGAGCGGCACGGACGTGAACGTCTGCATTATCGTCGTGTGTCTGCTGACGGTCCTGTATTGCACGACGGGCGGGATTGAGGCGGTGATCTGGAGTGACGTGGTGCAGTGTGTGGTGCTGATCGGCGGCCAGATCCTGCTCTTCACACTTCTGGTGGCCGGGACGGACGGCGGGCTGGCGGGTTTCTTTGAAATCGCGAGCCGGGCCGGAAAGCTCGACACGTTCGATTTTGCTTTCGACTTCTCGCAGCCGGTCCTCTGGGTGGTGCTGATCGGCGGCTTTGTCGAGTGTCTGATTTCCTACACCAGCGATCAGGTTGTGATCCAGCGCTATATGACAACCAAGAATCTGCACGAGGCAGGGAAGAGCTTGTGGATGAACGTGCCTTTTGCGGCCTTTGGGTTCCTGACTTTCGGTATCGGCACGGCCCTGTTCACGTTTTACCGGAGCCATCCCGAGCGGCTGGCGGTGACGATGCCCAAAGCCGATTCGATCCTGCCGATGTTTATGGCAAACGACCTCCCCACAGGTGTTGCCGGACTGGTGATGGCCGCGCTGTTCGCCGCGACGATCACCACGCTGGCTGCCAATATGAACTCTTGCGCCACGGCTCTCACGAGTGACTTTTTCATGCGCCTGCGTAAAAAAACGTCCGACCAAACCCAGGTCCATTTCGGGCAGGCCTGCACGGTCGTGGTGGGGCTGGCGGGCATGGCGGGAGCGCTGACGCTGGCGAACATGGACGTTCGCGCGATGTATGACCAGTTCCTGAAGTTCATCGGCATTCTGACCAGCGGGCTCGCGTGTCTCTTCATACTCGGCATCTTCACGCGGCGCGTAGGCGCAACGGCGGCTCTGGCGGGCCTTGCAGCGAACTACGTGGTTTGTATCGGGTTGAGTCAATCGGGGTTGCCGTGGAAGCCGCATCTGCTCCTGTATGGCGCGATCGGGATTTTGACTTGTCTCGTGACGGCGTTGGCGGTGAGCGTAGTGTTTCCCAACCGCAAGACGGGAATTGACGGGCTGATTTGGAAACGGGGGGAGAAGGGACGAGAAGTCCATTAGTTCATTAGTGCGTTCGTTTATTAGTTGGGGAGACTCGGACTTGGGCGTGAGAGGTGTTTTTGCAAAAGGAGACAGGATGATAAAGGCTTTTGTGAAAGATGTTAGGGCGATCCGGTTGGGCGTGATCGGCATGACCGAGGGCAACGGGCATCCGTATTCCTGGAGCGCGATCATCAACGGGTATGACCGTGAGCGGATGACGCGGGAGTGTCCGTTTGCGGGGATACCGGTCTATCTGAACGCTCAGCCGCCGGAGGCGTTCGGGATCGAGGGCCTGAAGGTGGCGCAGGTGTTTTGCGATGACAGGAAGGATGCGGAACAGGTGGCGCAGTGCGCGTTGATCCCGCAGGTCGTTGAGACCCCGGAAGCGATGATCGGACAGGTGGACGCGGTGCTGATCGCGACCGACATCGGCGGAGAGCATGTGGCGCGAGCGCGGCCGTTTGTCGAGGCGGGGGTGCCGGTCTTCATTGACAAACCGCTGTGCGACACTGCGGCGGATCTGGAGATTTTCGAGCGTTGGGTAGCGGAGGGCGCGGCGATCCTGTCATCGAGTTCCACGCGCTTTGCCGCGGAATACGCGCCTTACCAGTATCCGAGCACGACGCTCGGCGAGTGGCGTTTCATTTCGATGCCAATGGCGAAAAAGTGGGAAACCTACGGGATTCACGCGCTTGAGGCAGTGTATAGCATCACGGGGCCGGGATATGTATCGGTCCGCAACACGGGCACGGCTGAGCGCAATCTGGTACATCTCAGGCACCGGTGCGGTGCGGATGTGGTGATCGCTTGCGGCAAGGAGATCGTCTACGGCGGGGCGATGGCGCTGTGCGGAACCAAGGGAAACGCGACCGTGGTCACAAAAGACACGTTTTCGACGTTTAAGGCACAACTCACGGAGTTCGCCGGTTACCTGAAGAGCGGGGAGCGGCCCTATCCTTTTGGGCACACGGCGGAACTGATGCGGCTGTTGATCGGCGGAATCAAGAGCCGCGAACGAGGCGGTACGGAGATTGAAGTATGAAGGTGCTTGAAAGTTTTTCGTTGAAAGGCAAGGTCGCGCTGCTGACGGGCGGTGCGGGAATGTACGGCAGGCAGATCGCCGAGGCGTTGGCCGAGGCGGGTGCAGTGACTTATATCGCTTCACGAAATCTGGCCGAACTAGAGAAGGTCGCGGAGTCTTTGCGTGCGGGGGGTAACGATGTAACCGCGCTGGGGTTGGATTTGGAGGACGAGGCCTCGATCCGTGCGCTGGTCGCGGAGATTGTGCGGCGCTCGGGACGGCTGGATGTGCTGGTCAACAACGCGGTGACGCGCTGCGCGTGCGCCAGTTGGGATCAGCCGATGGAGGTGTTTGACAAGAGCCTGCATGTCAACGCCTCGGCCTTGTTTTGCCTGACAAGGCTGGCGGGCGAGGAGATGAAGAAGGCGGGGGGCGGCTCGGTCATCAACATCGGCTCGTACATGGGGCTGCGCGGCCCCGACCCGCTCAACTATGCTGGGACTGATATGGGGGTGAACCCTTCTCCAATTTACTTTTTTGAAAAAGGCGGCATGGTCAATTTCACACGCTTCGCGGCCAGTGTGCTCGGTCCGCACGGAATCCGGGTCAACGCCGTACATCCTGGAGGGATTCTGAACAATCAGCCGGAAGCCTTCATCAAGAACTACAGCGCGAACACGATGTTGGGGCGGCTGGCGAATGCGTCGGATCTTAAGGGTGTGATTGTGTTTTTGGCTTCGGACGCGTCGTGCTATCTGACCGGCACGAACATCCCGGTGGATGGCGGGTATACTGCGAAATAGGAGAAACCCGGAATGACGGGAAAAACAGTTGCGCTGGCGATGGCGGCGCATCCGGATGACATTGAGTTCATGATGAGCGGCACGCTGTTGTTACTGAAACAGGCGGGTGCTGAAATTCACATGTGCAATCTCGCGAACGGCTGCTATGGGACGCAGGTTTACTCCAAGGAGGATGCCGCTCGCATCCGTGCGCTGGAGGCTCAGGAATCGGCACGGGTGGCGGGCTCGGTGTGGCATCCGTCGCTATTCGATGACGTGGGCATATTCTACGATGCGCCGTCGTTGGCGACGGTGACAGCGATCATCCGCAGGATCAAGCCGGACATCGTATTGACCCTGTCGCGGTACGACTACATGGAGGATCACGAGTATGCGTCGCGCCTGACGAGTTCGGCTGTTTTCAACCGGTGCCTGCCGTGTTATGTGACTGATCCGCCTGAGCCGTCCTACAGCAAGCCGGTTGCGGTTTACCATGCGATGCCGCACTCGCTGATGGACATGCAGCGCACTCCGGTGGAACCGGAATTTTGTATTGACGTAGGCGGCGTGATGGAGCAGCGGCGCGAGATGCTCGCGCAGCACAAGAGCCAGAGCGAGTGGCTGGACGCGACGCAGGGGATGGGCTCGTATGTGGAGGCCATGGCCGAGGCGGCGCGGGAAGTCGGCGGGCGGTTCGGCGGGTGCGAGTACGCGGAAGGGTGGCGTCGGCACAACCACATGGGGTATTGCGGGGCGGACTTTACGCCGTTAGAGACGGCCTTGAAGGAGTATATGAGGGGGTCGGGGCAGCCGCGGTGACCGGGCATCGGTTTTCCCGCAAAGGCGCAACGTGCGCAAAGGAGATGAAAAATGGCAAGGGCGATCAGTAAGTTGGCTCCGGGTTGGTGGGATTACACCACATTGGACGCAGGAATTTTGAATGATGCCGCTAAACTCACGGCGAAAGACCTGGAGCAATTGTCGCGGCCGGGTTTCAAAGTGAGCCTTTACGACACGGTCGAGGAATTTTACACGGCGGAGGCGCTGGAGTATGTCGCGGCGTGGCGACAGGCGACACCTGACAATCCCGTCGGGGTTTGCGGGCCAATCGGCCCGACCGAGCAGTTGCCGCTGGTGGCGCGGATCGTGAACGCGATGGGGCTGAACCTGAGAGATGCGCACTTCTGGGGCATGGACGAGTGGGTCGAGGACGGCAAGACGGTCGCGGCGACGCATCCGCTCTCCTTCGCCAAGTGCGACAAGGAACTGTGTTTTGACCGTATCCGCTCGGAATTGATGATGTCCGAGGCGAATCTGCATTTCCCGGTCGGCGATCTGGCGGCCTACACCCGGACGTATGATCAGGTGAAGTGTCTGCTGATGCAGGGCGGTCAGGGGGAAATCAAGCATTGGGCCTTCAACGATCCGCCCAAGCGCGAGGGGGCGTATGCGGTTGCGCCGCCGTCGGCTGCGGAGTACCGCCAGCAGTCCACGCGGCTGGTGGATTTGCATCCCGTGACGATCATCCAGAACGCGCGCACCTCGGGCGGCGGCAACGTGGCAATGGTGCCGACGCGGGCCGCGACGGTCGGCCCGGTGGAGACGTGGAAGGCCGCGACAGTGTCGATCTGGCATCCGGGGCATCACGACAATCCGTTCGGCATGCGGCTCTCGGCACTCATGATTTCAAAGCGTATCCCGGACAGCAGTGTGCCGATGTCGCTCTTGGCGGATCATCCCGACGTCCGCTTCAACTATCTGCGCAAGGGTATCGGCGAGGTGGCGGTCGAGATGCATTAGTCATCCAGGAGATTTCATGAGTGACATGAAGATCATTGTGGCGGGACACGTGTGTCTCGATATCATACCGACCTTTCTGCGTGGTGCGGCCACGCTTGACGCGGTGATGCAGCCCGGGAAACTGGTGGATATGGGGCCTGCGGTGCTTTCGACCGGCGGTGCGGTGTCGAATACGGGGCTCGCGTTACGGCGGTTGGGTCTGCCTGTCCGTCTGATGGGCAAGGTCGGGGCCGACGCGTTCGGCACGGCGGTGTGCGATATTTTCCGGCGGCAGGACGAATCGCTGGTTAAAACCATGATTGTCGATCCCGCCGTCGCCACCTCTTACACCGTGGTGATCAATCCGCCGGGGATCGACCGCGTGTTCCTGCATTGTCCGGGCGCGAATGACACCTTCAGCGCGGACGACGTGCCGGCCGCGTTGTTGGAGGGCATGGATCTATTCCATTTCGGTTATCCTCCCCTGATGCGGGTGTTCTACAGCGGGGTGGATGAACTCGCGAGTCTGTTCAAGAAAGTCAAGGCGTGCGGTCTCGTGACCTCGCTGGACATGGCGTTGCCCGACCCGCAGTCGCCAGCCGGGCAGGCGGACTGGCCGGAGATTCTGAGGAGGGCGTTGCCGTATGTTGACATTTTTTCACCGAGCCTCGATGAGATCGTCTATATGCTGGATCGCGAGCGGGGAATAAAGGTGCGCACCAAGGCGGCGGAGGGCGTGCCGATGGGCGGGTTGGTCGAGGATGACGTGCAGGCGCTGGCGGGTGAACTGATCGCGCTGGGTGTGGCTGTGGTGATGCTGAAACTCGGCAACCAAGGGGCCTACCTGCGCGTCACGGCGGATGAAACCCGCCTGAGGGCTTGTGGGAATTTCACGCCCGAGGCCTGTGGTAAATGGGCGGGAGCGGCGTTCTTTGCGCCCTGTTTCGAGGCGAAGGTTGTGGGCACGACCGGCTCCGGCGACTGCACGGTGGCAGGCGTGCTTGCCGCCATCGCCAAGGGGCTTGGGCCTGCAGAGAGCCTGCGCACGGCGGTGGCTGTCGGGTCGGCCAGCGTCGAGCAGCCGGATGCCACGAGCGGTGTTCCGGACTGGCAGAGCCTCCTGTCACGGATACGCGCGGGTTGGGCCCGCGAACAGACGACTGTCGCGTTCACTGCGGAAAGGGCCTAAGATGCCGTTGTATGTGCATTTCGGGGCGGGTAACATCGGGCGCGCGCTGGCCGGCCCGGTCTTCAGCCAAGCGGGTTACGACGTGGTTTTTGTGGATGCGGTGCCGGAAATCGTCTTCGCATTGCATCAGCGCAGGGCTTACCGCGTGGTGGTCAAAGACACGTTTCCGCCGGGAGCAGCGGGGATGTTCGACGTGACGCGGGTGGATGGGGTCTGCGTGCAAGACGCTGAGGCGGTAACGGCCTTGGTGGCCAGGGCGGATCTGATTGGCACGGCGGTCGGCGCGTCGCATCTGCCCGGTGTGCTTGCCGCCATCGCTTCGGGTCTTCCGCTTCGTAAAGGCCGGCCGGTCTCGATTCTCTTCTGCGAGAACCTTCACGGGCTGTCAGCGATGGCACATGGGGTGCTGGCCGCGCATTTGCCGCCGGGTTTTCTGTTGGAGCAACAGGTCGGATTGGTCGAGACCAGCATCGGCAAGATGGTCCCGCTGATGCCGCAGGAGGTCCGCCGACATGATCCGCTGGAGGTGTGGGGAGAAGCGTATAATGTGATCATCGCTGACCGCAACGGATTCGTTGGAACTGTGCCGGAAGGCATCGACGGACTCGAACTTAAGAGCTGTTTTCAGGCGTACGTGGAGAGGAAACTCCACATCCACAATCTCGGCCACGCGACCTGCGCCTGTCACGGTTTCCTGAAAGGATACCGTCTCATCTATGAAGCGGTGTCAGACGACGACGTGTTGTCCGAGACGCGCGCCGTGATGATGGGATCGGCCCGCGCGCTGAGCCGCCGGTATCCTTCGGAGTATGATGAGGCGAGCCAGACCGCTCATGTGGAGGATCTCCTGCTGCGGTTCGGCAACCGCTCGTTAGGCGATACGGTGTACCGTGTTGGGCGGGATCTGCCGCGCAAACTCGCGCCGGGAGACCGTTTCATCGGCGGATTGCGGCTGGTCCAAGCCGAGGGCGGCGATGCAGAACCTGTGTGCCGCGCGATTGCAGCGGCGCTGCGCTTTGCGGCAACCGATGAGGCGGGGCACCCCTTTGCGGCAGACATGACGTTTCGTGAACGGGTTGCTCGGGACAGCGCGGTCTCGGTATTGCGCGATTACTGCGGATTGGACGTCGGAACAGACGGCAATGCACTGAAAGCAATCGTGAGTCATTTCGAATGCCTGGATAAACGAGGAGCAATCCCGACTTGAGCGTTATGGAAACGGTGTCATGCACAAGGATATCCGCGGGCAATGAACGGAGAGAGATTATGGGCTTCTCACGGCTGATGTTGGGGACGGTGCAGTTCGGGCTGGAGTACGGTGTTGCCAACGTGGCCGGAAAGCCCTCTTTCGACAGCGTATGCGAAATTATTAAGACCGCTTATGAGGGGGGCGTCAGGGCGCTTGACACTGCCGCCGCCTATGGCACGAGCGAGGAGGTGGTCGGTCGTGCTTTGGAGCAGTTGGGGCTGCGCGAGGCGATGACGGTAGTGAGTAAGGTGCCGCCGATCGACGCTAAGAATGATGCGGAAGCGGAGCGCCTCATCGAGCAGTCCGTGTTGCGGTCATTGCAGCGGTTACGGCTAAAGCGGCTGGAGGTTTGTCTGCTGCATCGAGAGGAAGACATTCGGTACATGCCGCTGATGGTAAAGATGGTGGACAAAGGGCTGATTGGCGGAGCGGGCGTGTCGTTAGACAGCGACCGGTATTTGGCGCAGGCGGCTTCGGCGTGTAACATCCAACTGCCCCACAATGTGCTGGACCGGCGGTTCGATTCTTTCTGGCCAGTGGCCGTGCAGAACAAGATCCATGTCTTTTGCAGGAGCGTGTATTTGCAGGGATTGCTGCTGATGCCGGAAGAGAAGATCAGGCCGGGGTTGGCCGAAGTGATCCCCGTGCGACGCACGCTTGAGGAGATCGCCGCGCAGGCGGGTTACACGATGTCCGAACTCTGCATGCGCTATGTGCTGTCGAATCCGGCAATCTCAAGTGTGTTGACCGGCGTGGACACCGTGGCGCAGATGCGCGAGAATCTACGGCTAGCCGCGTTAGGGCCGCTGCCTGTGGAGGTGCTTGAGCGTGTGCGGTCGTGCGTGCCCGAGCTGCCCGAGTCGCTGATCCGCCCCGCACTTTGGAACACGCGGGGCTAAAACATCAAGTCATCGCAGGTGCGTGATCTTACGGCGGGATTATAATGAATCAACGATTGGCAAGGAGTTTCATGTGAAACACATAAGAGGTCGGGTTGTCACACCGGATGGCGTTGTCAGCGGAGCCGTGACCGTTGATCAGGGGCGGATCGTGCGGGTGGGACCGGCGTCAGACGTGTCTGGAGAAGTTATTGATTATGGATCAAATCTGATCGTTCCAGGATTTATAGATATACATCTCCACGGCATCGGCCCCTACACGATGTTTGGCGAAGACGACATCGCTGGTGCGGCTTCGATGCAGTTGAAATATGGGACAACAGCATTTCTTCCCACTCTTGCGAGCGTAACCGACGCAGCCTTCTGCGAGTTTGCAGAAAATATCCGCACGGCACAAATGCGTGCCAGAGGCAAGGGTGCCGTCATCCTTGGCGGACACTTTGAAGGCCCTTTCATTAATCCCTTAAAAAAGGGAGGGATGGACGCGACCTATCTGCAACCGATGTCAGTGTCGAAGTGTTGCCGTTATTTAGAAACGGGGGCTCTGAGATACATGACGCTTTCACCCGAACTCCCGGGGAGCGAAGCCGTGATCAGGCATTTGACGCAGAACGGCGTGGTCGTCTCACTCGGGCACACAAAGGCCAATCGCGAAGAGATGCTTCTCGCGACAGCCGCCGGGGCGACTTCTGTCTGCCATCTGTTCAACACATTCGACCGTACTGGAGAAGTTGAGCCGGGCGTATGGAAACCCGGACTTGTGGAATGCATGTTGACGAATGTCGATTTGTCCTGCGAAATTATCTGCGACATGCAGCATGTGTTGCCGGAACATGTCCGCGTGGCAGAGGCATGCCTGCGGCCAAACCGGTTCATCGCCATCACTGATTCAATGACCGGCTCTGGCCTGTCCTCTGGCGAGTACCAGATGGTTGACGGACGGTGGTATTCCACCGTGAGCGGCGCGGGGCGCTTGCGGGATGAGCCAGGTCAAGGCGGACTGGTGGGAAGTGTCATAACAATGAACACGGCTTTCGCCAACCTTGTCGAAGTCTGCGGATTCGATGTTGTCGCAGCCGCCCGTTATACGTCCGCCAATGCGGCCGAGCTGCTTGGATTGGGTCAGGCAATGGGGGCGATCACCACAGGTAGAAGCGCCAATTTTGCCGTATTGAATGACCGTTATGAGTGCATAGCGACCTTTGTCGACGGGGAAAGACTGTATGGCAATTGACTTTTCAAGGTGTGAAATACGCACTCCGAAAGAGCCGAGGGAACTGGGAAGGCTCTATGAGATGCTGGCAGAGGTGTTCCCTGTCGAAAAGAAGCTGTTTGAAGATGTCACTCGCGGTGCGCAAAAGCTCTACAACTGGGAGCCCTATACCTTGTGCCGGGGCGATGAGCCGCTGGGTAACGTCTCGATCGTGATGTTCCAGTTGCAGTCAGGCGGACATCCGCAAAAAATCGCGGGTATCGCTTCGGTGGCGACTCCTGAAACCTATCGCGGAATGGGTATCGCCAAACATCTGATGAACCACGTCCTAGAAGTGATTGACGCACAGCATCTGCCGAGCGTTCTCTTCACCTCACTACCGCGAGTCTATGACGGATTGGGTTATCAACGTGTCGATCAGGGCGTGAAACAGACTGCCATAAGAACTGCTGCGGAGCCGGAGGTCGGATTGACAGTCAGCCGTTTGACGCGTTTAAACAGGGAGGCGCTTCAAACGGTTGAACACCTCTATTCTGGGTTGTTTATTCATGATGGCAAGTTGTTGCGTGACGAAAAATACTGGCACAGGTATGGAGCGGCAGTGAATGGCAGTAACAAAACGGAATTCGTGTTCTGCCGAAGGGGCGGCAAAACATGTGGGTACGCGCGTCTCGAATATGAAAATGACCGGGTGCTGCTCGATGAGCTTTATGCTCCTTCTGAATCCCGCGAAATCAACGCAGCGTTATGGAACGGAGCATGCGCTGCTGCTGAGGACAACAGCAGGGACATCATTTCAATCGCGCTGCCAAGCACGCACGGCCTGTGGCAATTTTTGCAGCGTACCGGTCTGACCCTGGAGCCAGAAGAGGGTGCGGCGCGAGAAGTCTTCATGGTCAGAATGCCAAAGCGTGTGCCACTGGAATGGCTGTCACGACTGCACTGGCCGCTGTCTGACAAGTTCTAGCGAGAACAGGGAGAAGTGCTGAGAGGTGCAGAACCCCAAGTCTTGCGCGATAAGGGTGACGGGCATGCGGGTTTTGCGCAGGCGGACTTTG
>CAYMLQ010000025.1:30279-32859 GCA_964390795.1 uncultured Lentisphaeraceae bacterium | reverse complement strand
CGGCGTCAACATCAACTCATGGTTCCCGGCGCAAGAGGTCAGCCAAGTCGCTATCGCGTTCACGACGATCCCTTGATCGCGCAGGGGCAGATCATGCCGAAGCGTCTCTACCAAGTTTCAGTGACCCCGACGACGTACGGTGAACGCCGCACGGCGTGCGTGCTCGACTCCGATTGACGCGCGCGATCTGCGACTTGGGTTCTCACCTCTCACATCGGTGCTAGGGTAGTCACTCACTTTCGGAATACGCATGGCAACCCGCAGCCCGACACCGTTTCATTCGTTCTGGGGTGCTGTCACCTTGCCTGCGCCGCTGCCATCAGGCGCCGACGTGCAGACGGGCGACACGGTCTATTCGACGGACACGGGCCTGCTCTACGTCGCATCCACAAACGGCCCGACACCGACATGGGTGCCTGTCGGGAGCGGAGCGCCAATCCTTTCGGAACAGGTGCTCACACTCAATGGCACCTCGACGGGCGGCGCGGTCGCGTACATCGGCGCAGTCTACCTGCCCTCCCTCACGACTCTCGCAGTCACGGCCACCGCGTACATCGGCGGCTCCCTCGTGGGTGACACGACTGCCCTCTCGCTCGTGCCTATCGCGGGCGGGCCTGCGGTGGCGGCGTGGACGCGAACGGGGACGCTGGGCACGCAGCCGCTCGCCGCGCCCGTCGCAGGCATCCCTGCGGGCTGGTACGATCTCACCCTGCAAGGCACGGTGGGCAGCGGCGTCGCGTTCGCCCGCGGCCTCTACCTCGCCTGATCAGGAGCACACGTCATGGCCTACGTCGGATCAACGAACAACGTCGTCACCAACGGTGCAGGTAGCTATCTCTTCGCGTTGAAGACTGCGCTCATCGCCGCGGGCTGGACCGTGGTGTCGTCGGGCACTGGCACCGCGGGCGTCACGGGCGCAGGCGATCTCCTGCCCACTGCGGCGAGCTTCGGCGTAGCGGGTGCGTGGGCGCGCGTCCGTGAGCCGGGGGGTGTCGGCGGGCGCGAGTACATTCTACAGAACGGCACCGCAAACGGTGTCAACGCGATCATCAAGTACAGCCGCGCGACGGGATTCAACACAGGCGGGACGGCGACGGTCGCCCCGACGACGGGCGGCGGTGACGGGCGGGTTATGATCGGCACGGGCACGGACGCATCGCCCGTCTCCAACGTGCTCGCCAACGGGACAGGTTATGTTAGCGCCGTGGCAAGCGACACCGCAAGCCCCGGCGTCTACGGTGCATACGCTTGGTACTTGATCGGGTACACCGTTGGTCCCGTCGCGAACGTTCGCGTCGCGCTCACCGAATCCGTCGCGCCGGGGTCCACGTCGAGCCTCGACCAAGACCCGACGTGGCGCTTCGGCACAAGCTCAGGGGGCGCTACTGGCACACCCGCAAACCAACTTAACCCGTTCCAACTCGGCGGCGCGTGGTACACGAATGAGGTTCTTGGCATCTCCTACTGGCAGGCGTATGGCCTCGCGGGAGAGGACTACAACACTGGCGGGCAGACGGGTTTCGTCGCGTCGCGCACCCCCGCGCTGAACAACTGGACGTACACCGTCAACAACTTCGTCAGCGTCAGCCCGTATGACGGCAGAGAGCCTATGTACCCCCTGATTGTCGGGCAGGCAGGCGTCGCGTCTGTGGGAATCCCGTCTCGTATTCCGAAGGGCTACACGACAGGCGTGTTGACGTTCTCCGCGACGCACAATCTGCTCGACACGTTCAACTTGAACACCGCAGATCCGAAGATCGCCGTCTACCTCACCGCGAACGGCTTGGTGTCGATTGCGATGCCGTGGCTGACGAACGTGGTCCCGGCGGTGTGACGTGGCCGACTTCAACGCGACATACTACGCGGCAGGCGATCTCTACGGGGCGATCCCCAGCCCCGCGCCTGCGACGTACTACGCGCCGAGCATCGTCAACGTCGTCAGCGTCGGGAACGTGAGGTACTTCCAGCGCGTGCTCTCGTCGGGCCTCAGCGCTTGGTGCTACTACGACACGTTGAACGCGCTCGACCCTGCACCGCTGCCCGCCGCCACGTCGCCAAACTGGACGGGCAGCATCAGCGATCCGCAAGTCGTCGCGGCGGTCCCGGTTCCATAGTCCGACAAGGAGTTCAGCATGAGCGAAGCCAGTATCAAAAAGGGCGCCGGATACGTTCAGGTCGAAGGCTTCGCGCGCGCGGGCGCAGGCTACTTCTGCGGGACGTGCTCGAAGCTTCAGTACCTCGGCGGGACAGACGGCTACTGCAAGGGACTGAAGGTCCCGGTGGAAACCTACGGCTGCTGCAACTACTGGGCGCAGGCGCCCGATCACCAGATGCGCGGCGCGAACGGCGTCCGACTTGTGCTGGTGGTCGACGGCTGATTTCTGCAAGGATTTCGAGAGTCTCGCGCGACAGTGTAGAAGTCTTGCGTGCACCGTCCGTAATCATGATGTAGTCTCGCGCCATGGACCCAGTCGCACCGATCACGACAGCCACTGAGCGCCTGCTGCAAGCGGGCCTGCTCGGCGTGTTCGTCGTTGTATTCGGCCTGGTCATCTATGGGCTCTGGCGTGAAAGCAAGGA
>CAYMLQ010000025.1:0-30269 GCA_964390795.1 uncultured Lentisphaeraceae bacterium | reverse complement strand
CGCGCCGCTTTTCTGAAGCAGCTCGATGACCTTCACAAGGCGCGCGTGGACGACACCAAGGCCGCCCAGGCTCAGATGGTGAGCGTCATCCAGCAGTGCACCCAAGCGCTCACGACAGCATCATCGACCATGGATAGCCAGAAAGAGGCGACCCTGGAGCTGCGGAACCAGCTTCGTGAGTTTGGTGATGAGCTGCGCACGTTCGGGGACGACCTCCGAAATCGGCCGCGCAGGGGCTGACAGGAGATATACATGAGCAACGACGACGGGGGCATGAACCACTCGGTGGGACTTCTCGCGGAGGCGGTCGCTGCTCTTCGCGCTCGTGCGCACGAGACTTCTGCTGCGGCCGAAGAAGTTGTACGCGAGGCCCGCGAGTGCCTCAGCCTGCGAAACTGGCACGGCGCGCACGTGATCCCCATCGGCAGCGGGCCGACCCTAACAGGCCCATCGTCGAGCGTTCAGATCAAGGAAGGCTGAGCCCGGCTGGCATCGGGCAGGTTGACTGTTCGGCGCAGGTGCGCGATAACGTCAGCCTCACAGGAGAAAGCCATGAGCATGAAGGTCTTTTCAGAGTCTTCCGATGACGCATCCGACATGATGTCGGGGCTTGGCGCTGACGAGATGGGCGAGGTCGGTACTCGTATCGCTCAGCATGGCCTAGAGTGCGTGTTCGGGTGCCAGACCTGCGGGTGGCAGTCGAAGATGATCCTGGAGTGGCCTGAGATCCTCGGTGTGGTTTACGGTCAGAAGGTGCACGGAATCGCTCCGCTTCAGCAGGGCGTCTCGGTCATCTCGCCGTGTCGCCGGTGCGCTGCCCAGCAGCCGATGTTCCTCAGCTGGGACGAAATCCGTCACATCTGCGCCAACGCCGTGAAGAGCAACATCCTCGGTCGCCACCAGGTGCCGCAGCAGATTCTCTTCGGTACGGGAGTCTGAAAGAAGCCTAAGATGTCATACGCTCCGCCTATCCAAGTTGAGCGTGGGAAGATGCTCTCGAACATGCGTACCCGTCCGGGGCGCACGTCGGGCAGGCCTACTGTTCATGCGGGCATGGATCTGAACTCGGGCAACCGGACGCCGGTGATCGCGGTTCAGGGTGGAGTGGTCGAAACCGTCAGCGACGACCTGCGCCCCGCCCAGGGCCTTCGAGGGTACGGCAACGCGGTCGTGATCAACCACGGAAATGGGACCTGGGCCCTCTACGGGCACATGTCGAGCGTGGTCGTGTCGCCCGGTCAGCGCGTCGCCGCTGGTGCGATGGTGGGCAGAATCGGTAATACCAGCAACGGCCGGTTCTCGCCGCCGTCTGGGCAGAGTCCCGCTCAGTGGCGCGCGGACGATCCATCCGACCCGGCGCGTCGTAAGGTCATGGCGCCGCATCTTCACCTAGAGCTTCGGCGTACAGCGGCAGACGGGTCGTCGCCGTATCTTGGTACGAATGCGGGGCGCGGATACGGAACGCTGACCATCGATCCGAAGCCGTGGCTTGAGTCTGGCGGTCTGGTGATCAACCGGAACCTGAGCCTTGCAGTTCAGCCCGGCTCTGCGATGGATCGGACTCGGTCGACGTGGTCGGCCCTTTCCGACGATGTCATCGATTATGGCTTTGAGCCGCAAGAGTTCGAAGCAGACTATCCCCTCTACGGCCTCTTCGCCGTCGGACTGCTTCTTGTCGGGGCAGGCGTTGCACTCAACCTCCGAAACCGATTCGCGTGAAGTAGGCCGCCTGAGCGGCTCGCACGCGTGGTCGAACGCAGGGGCCCCGGCGGTCCTTGCAAAGTACGAGCTGCTTGTGCAGCGCATCGCAGGATCGATGTATCCGCAGGCGGCGCTCGGTCACTGCCTCGATACCGACGATCTCGTCGCCGAAGGCCGCGTGGCTGTTCTGGAAGCAGTCGCGACCTACGAAGGCTACGGCAGCTCTGAGTTCAGTTGGGTCGCGCGGCGCGTTCGCTACCGGATGCTCGATGCAATCCGCAGACTTGACGTGCGGTCACGCACAGAACTCGACGCCATTGGAGCGCAACGAGAGGCGGAGCGCCTGGAGCCTGCCGAAACAGAGGAGCCGCTGCCCGCGCGACTTCGGCACCTTGCGTTCGCGAAAGACGAGTTTTTCTTCAGTCCAGTTGGGGGAAACCAGGAGAACGAGGCGTTTGCGCGTGAGCTTCTAGCGATCATCGAGACGGTGATCCGCGAGATGTCTCCTCGTGAGCGACTGGTCGGAGAGTCGGTCGTGCTGGAGGGCAAGACTCTTTCCGAGGTAGCCGAGGTACTTGGCGTGAGCGTCGCCCGCGTGTCGCAGATCTACACAGGGATCTGCGATGACATCCGCGCGCACATGCTGAAGATCATCGCCTAGGCAATTGGCGGTAGTGTCTGAACGAAGCGCGCAAAGATCGGGTTGAAGAGCGCCCGGGTTCCGTCGTCCATGGCGCGGCGCCTTGACTGCACCGTTTGGACCGCGTTCCTGCCGTTGCAGCCGGTGGTCGCCATCAGCGTCAACGCTGTGAGCAGTCCGCTTCGGTTCATGCCCATCGCGCACGTGATCAGCACGCGTTTCCCGCTCTTGACCAAGTACCCTAGCTCTTTGGCGGCCTGCATCAGTGCGGCGGCCTGGTCACGCGTGACCGGCTGGTATGGGTCGTCGTCGAGCGGGAACTTCTTGATGACAACGCTCTTGGGCACGGACTTGAGTGCAGCGGGCTTTGGCTGTTTTTCGACGGCCGTGAAAACGACGACGTCGAAGTGCTGGCCGAGGTCCTTGTCTAGCTTGGGGTAGGACCCCTGGTACAAGGAGCCGCGCGACGGGTTGTTCGCAACGGAGGGGCTACGCGTCGGGTTCTCGTAGATCAAGTCGTAGTCGGTGTAGGCTGCCATGGTGCTCCGCAAGTTATCACACGCGCGCGCTTGTTGTGCTACCGTACTTCGCCATGCCGAAGACAGTTCTGCGTCGCAAGACCTCGCGGGGTGCCGGGCTAAAGCAACGGGTCATCAACAGCTCCAGCGCTATGAAGTATGCGGGGTCGGCAGTACAGACGCTCGGGGGGTTACGTGATAACCCTGAGATGTTCAGGTACGGCCACTACGAGCACATCGATGTTCCTTCGCTTGAAGAGGTCACGGGCAAGGCGCGCGCGGCCATGGAGGAGGGTCGACTGCGCGCGGCAGTCACCTACGCGCTCGACATCAGCGAGATTTTGGTGCGGATGCCGAGTGATCAGAAGCTGCTTGGCGGTAAGCACTACAAAGGCGCAGAAGAGGCTCGCGGGGTAGCCGACGCGATCATCGCTAGGCTTCAGGAGCAGCTCCACAGTGCCGCGCGCTAAAAAGACCTCTCGCGACTGCACGGCACCGGCGCACGTCGTTAACGTGGCGCTCTGGTGCCGCATCAAGGACCGCCTGCGCGCAAAGACTGAGCGCTGGAACGCATACACAAGCGGTCAGCTGGTTCAGCAGTACAAACGTGCGGGCGGGAAGTTCCGCGGCAAGAAGGGCAGCAAGCCCCTCGCAAAATGGTACGCTGAGAAGTGGGTAGACCTTGCTCGCCCGTTGAAGGGCGGGGGCTACGCCGCATGCGGTCGCAGCAAGCGCGATGGCGGGTATCCCCTGTGTCGCCCTGCCCGCATCGCTGCGAAGATCCCTAAAGAGAAGGCGCGCAAGTGGGTTTCTCAAAAGCGCAAGGCTGGCGGCGCCAGAGCAACCGTGAAGTTCCCGAAGCAGTACGCCGTTCGCAGCAACCCCGGCGGTGAGTACGTTCTCTTCGGGGTCGCCTACTTGAGCCCCTTGGGCCTCGGGTACACGCCGCTGTTCTTGGTCTGCACGTAGCCGCACTTGACGTCGTAGCTGATCGGAAAGCCGAACACGGCCTCGGCAATTTCGTCGGCGCGCAGCTCAGCATCCTTCGACAAAACCTTGTCGAGTTCGCGCTCTAGGCGTCGTGCCCCATACCGATAGTCGAGGGCGTGGCCCATCTCGTGGGCCATCATCGCCTCCATGTGCTCCTGGTTCAGATCGTGATTGGCCTGGCTTGCAAACGCGATCTCGATGTTCTTGCCGTCGTGCGCGCAGTATGCGTAGTGGCGCCCGCCGTCGTGCGCATCGTCATCTTCGATCAGCGTCAGCTCTCCAAAGTCGGGAAACATTTCTTCGAGCGCCTCAAAAAGCTGGTCGAACGCCTCTTGAGGCGTAATGCGACTCTGGCTCGGCCTTAGCGGGTTCGGCGGAAGGCCCGCGCGTGCGCGACCTTCCATCTTGCCGAGCCTTGTGTAGTAGTCATCGATCTCATCGAGATGATCTAGCGCAATCTGTGCCGCTTTGAGCGAGCTATCCGTGTGCTCTTGCTCGACCTCCATACCGAGGCGTAGCTGTTCGAGGTTCACGCGCGGCCGTCCAAGCTGGACCCACGCGGCGTTGGCTAGCTGCGGCGTTACAGAGGTCTTGCCCATGGTTACTCGCTCGCGCGTGCCTTCACGACTGCCTTGCGAACCTCATAGATCGTCGGCGCGTTCTGGTCGCCGCCCCAGATGTCAGAAAGGGGCTTCTTGAAGATGTCCTCGACGCTGTCGGTGCCTGATAGCGCATCCGCCAGGCCCTTGTGCGTGGACTTGAAGATTCGGACGATGTTCTGAGCGTCGTCGTCGCCGCGTGAGGCCACCGCAATCGCTTCGAGGGCAAGCTCGATCACGCGCAGAATGATGTCGATCAGTTTCACGGCAGTCTCCATGCGGTCTTCGCGAGTTGCAGTGTGGAAGAGACCCACTTCGGAACCTCGACGCCAAGTAGTTCGGCTGCTTCGACCAGGTCATCAATCACGGGCACGGCGAGCTTCAGCCATTCGATCCAGGGCCGCTCGTTTTGATCTGTGCGCAACGCTTCGATGGCAGCCGAGGCGTTGAACGTCATGTCGCGAAGGAGGCGGACACGCACGTTGATCTCGTCGTGCTTGCGCTCGACCTCCTCCTTTGCTTCGGGAGTTGGTGCCAGTTCGTAGGCCGCCTCGAAGCCATCGGCGTTGGCGACATCGACCGTGTGGCCGATGTGCGCCGCGGCAGCGACGACGCCCTGTGCCCAGAACCATGGCTGATTGACTTCGCTCGGCGTCTCCGTGTGGCAGCCGAGCAGGATGATCGGCGCAAGCGCCATGAAGAGAAACTGGTCGATAGGTCGGGTTCGCATCATGTGCTGGAGTGTAGCATCGCCTGGATCTGCGAGGCGTCCAAAATCGAGTCGGCGATCTCAAAGAGCCCGATCGACCGCAGCATGTTCTTGCCTACATCGGTCGACAGGCTGAGATCGATCATGTAGGGATCGGCCTTCAGGTCGTCTCGCACAGCGAAAACGACGTCCTTCCAGCTACCCGGGTTCCAGCCGGTGCCCATGCGGCCCTGCAAGACGTCTCGGCACTTCTCGATGAAGCTGGGCTGCTCAGCGGTGAGGGAAGACCCGTCCGACTCAATGGCTGAGAACTCGATGATCCCGTTGGAGTCGGCGTTTCGGATCAGTTCCGCAAGCATCTGGTGCTCGTCTCCGATGAGCGATGCGAGTACGTCGAGCCCCGGGGTGCTGACCGCGGGCGGCGCGCTCGGCGTGGGTTGCGGCGGTGCGGCGAGGCCAAAAGCCTGCTCGGGGCGCGCGAGGGCTTCGCTCAGCGTCATGGGCGGCACAAGCAGGGGCTCAGCCTCCATGCACGAGGGCAGGAAGGCGTCCGCGTCGGCCTTGTCGACCACGAAGCGCTCGATGTAGGCAAGCTCGGCCTCTGCCAGCGGCGTGAATCCGGCGTTGTAGACGCGCGCGTGCTGCGCGATCGGGTGACGGTCAAGTTCTGGATGCAGCCGGTCTTCGAGGGCGCGGGCGACGGAACCCTGTCGCACGCCCTCGTAGAACGCCATGGACTCAATGCGGCCGAGCACGCGCAGCGCGTTGTTTAGCACGTGCTCTGGGGCTCCCTGCATCGACTGAACAAGGTACGCCTTCAGTTTGCCGAACATGATCTCGTCTTGTTGATGTCGGAAGTGCATGCTCCACCTCTAACACTTGTCGGACGTTTCCTCAAGAACCGCACGACACTTTCAGCGCCCGGCGTGCGGATTGCGCGGCGGTCGTGTAGGCTGCAAGCGCATGGCACGCGTCTTCATCGTCGGCGATTCTCACTCCGCCACGCTTGGTCCGTTCCTCTTCGAGAGCGGGCAGGCCCTTGGGTGGGAGCCAGCCGGTCGCATCTCGAATGTCGGCTGGAGCACCGGGCGCTACCGAAACGAATCGGAGTGGAAGGCGCGCGTCGCAGAGGCCCGTCCCGACATGGCCATCGTCATCCTGGGCACCAATGACGCAGCCCAAGGACAACAGGCATACGTCGAGCAGCTACGCGCCGTAGTCGACGCTATTCGGGCGTCAGGCGCGCGGTCCATTGTTTGGATCGGCCCGCCCAGCGCGAAAAACCAGCAGATCGATGCGCGCGCAGACCGCATCGCGCCGTGGCAGGGTAGCTTCTTGCCGCAGCTGGGCGTGAAGTGGATCGACAGTCGCCTGCTCACGTTCGGTGGGCACGCCCCCGACGGAGTGCATTTCACGCGCGCGGGATACAGGGCGTGGGCGACGGCGCTCATTGACGACCTGCGTGGGACCCCGGTCGTGCGCGAAGAGCAGGCTCCGCAGAAGGCTGGCGGGTTGATGGTCTTTGCACTGGCCTCGGTGATGGCGGCGGCGATGGTTTGGATGTATGGGCGGCAACGTCGACAAAGATGAGCAGGAGCTGAGCATGGCTGTGTCTTCGCGGCAGGTTCTTACAGGCTTAGGCGCAGATGGCGAATTCAGGGGTCGCCTGCTGCTTACGGATCGTAGTCCGCGGCTGCCGGAAAGTCTTCGGTACGTGAACGGCCTGCTGATTCTGCGTGGTTACCGGTATCCGTTGCCTGCAAGACTGAATCGGATCAGTCACCTTGAGATAGAAAACTACGAGCATCTGCTGCCTGAGTCATTAGAGGTCATCGATGGATACCTAGACCTCCGCAACTACAATCGTCCGCTTCCTACCGGTCTCAAAATTTTAGGCGGCGCATGGCTCGGTGGCTACGTGCATCCACTGCCCCGTGATCTCAAAATTGTAGGAAGCGTCCTACCGCTGCGCGGCTACAAGCATCCGCTGCCATCGGGCTTGGTCGATGTATCAGGCGACCTTGACTTGGGCGGATACAAGTATCCGCTGCCATCGCAGCTGAAACGGGTCGGAGGCCATCTAAGCCTCAGGGGATACCGGCATCGATTGCCGGAGTCGCTTACGAGTGTAGGAGGAGCCCTGCTTCTCGACTACTACCCGTATGCGCTGCCAAAGCGATTTTTTGGGGTTGGAGGCCTTGTCAGCCTGAAGCAATACAAGCATGCACTCCCGAAGTCGCTACAAAATATTGGCGCCGTTATTTATGCCGGAAATTACCCGCACAAGTTGCCGAAGTCTGCCCATATTGGCTGGAAAAATCCACCCGGGCTGAAGGAGCATTATGATATCTCTGTCCCAACCAGCGAAAGCTTCCGCCGCTGGTTCTCGGGCAGCAAGGTCACGCTTGAGGATGGGTCACCGCGGGTCGTTTATCATGGTACGGGCAGGGGAGGATTCACCAGCTTCGACTTAGAAAGTGTTGGCCCGAAACAGGGAGGATTCTACTTTTCCTCCGATATTCGCCAGGCTTCTGGATACAGAGACAGTGACTGGCTGTCTGATTTCGGCACAGCGCCTGACCCGACTCCGTCGCTTGACGGTTCGCACCCTGCGACAGAACGAGGGCTGTACAGGGTTTGGCTCAGCATGAAAAACCCCCTTGTGGTTGACGCAAAGGGATCTACCGGGCTAAACATGCACGTTCCGGCTTATCCGAAGCTACGCAAGACCTTCGATATTGCAAGGGCTGCCAAGCGAGACGGATATGACGGCGTCATCTTTTTGAACATCAATGACGCGTGGATCGCGGCAGATCATCGTGAGCTAGCAAACGTGTACGCAGTGTTCGAGCCCACGCAGATCAAGAGCGCCCTGTTCAATCGCGGTACTTACGACCCGAAAGACCCAGACATCCGCAAGAATCCCAGGAAGTTTTGGGGACGCATGGGCGCAGGAGCGCTTTTGGTGGCTGCGGACACAGGACGCGTCTTGCTCCTGCGACGATCTTCGGAGGTTAACGAGCCGCTGACCTGGGGGACGATTGGCGGAGCCATTGACGGGCGAGAAGATCCCGAGACAGCTGCGCGCCGTGAAGTCAAGGAAGAGACGCGGTACGATGGTCCGCTTTCAATGCACAGCGCGTACGTTTTTCAAGACGGCAATTTCAAGTACTATAACTTCATTGGTGTCGTCCCTCACGAGTTTAAGCCGGTTCTGAACTGGGAAAACGAAAGATCGGCCTGGGTGAACTTGCAAGAGGCGCGGAAAGTCCGTGGGTTGCACTTTGGCTTGCGCGCGCTTCTAGATAATTCAATCGGTCAGATCTCCAGCATTGTTGCAGGGGATTTGCAGCAAAATCCTCGGCCTTCGCGAAAGACGTCGCGGGGAGCGCGCAGGCAGACAAGTAGGCGGCGCCCGAACCGGGCTACTTGATCTCGTCTGCTGAGGCGCTGGGTGGAGCAGGATTCACCCCGCGCACAGTGAGCAGCGCGCTCTCGTGCGCGTTGCGCTGGCCACCGATCTGCTTCGTATAGATCTGCGTCGTCGCAGGAGACGCATGGCCAAGCGCGTCTTGGATGTCCTGGAGCGGAATCTTGGCGCGTAGCATGTCGCGCGCGACCATGTGTCGAATGGCGTGTGGATGGACGTCGGGATCTTTGTCGATCCCGGCGCGATGCGCGGCCTCAATCAGGATGCGTCGCAGCGTCTCGTCGTTCAGGGGGTCGTTCTTACCGATGCCGAGCATGCGGCGTTTGATGTTCGGCTTCGCCTCGCTGAACACGCCGTGCTCCGGTCGCAGCTTCCCCCAGCGGCCCGCGGCCTTCCAGTAGGTGACAAGAGCTTCGTAGACGATCGATGGCAGGTCGAACTTCTGCTCTTTGTGGCCTTTCACCATGGCCTTGTACCATCGCTCGGGACCTTCGAGGTGAAGGTCTCCGATGCGCAGGTTAGCGACCTCAGAGCGACGGCGCCCGGTGTAGGCAAAGAAAATCAGGATGGCTCGGTCGCGGGCGGTTCGTGCGTCGTCGCCAGTAAGGGCGTCGAGGATGCGCTTGAACTTGTCCCAGTCGAGGATGTGCGACCGGCCGAAGGGCGTCACTCGCACGTCGTCGCGTGTGATCGCCATCGCCGGGTTGGCGCGAACCAGCGGTTCGGTGGTGGCGCCATGGGGGAGCATCAAGAAGTTGAAGTAGCTTGTGAGTGCCGCGAGACGTGCCTGGATGGTCGCGTCACTCTTGCCCTCGGTCTTCATGCGCTTCTTCCACGCGGCGACATGAGCGACGTTCACGTCCTCTGGGCAGACCCAGTCGTGCAGGGTGAAGAACTGCTTCAGTGCAAATGCGTACGCGCGCTTGGTGTGGTTCGACTGTTGCTCCAAGAAGGCGGCCAGCGACTCCAGGTGCATCTTCAGGCGCGCAGGGTCGCCGCGCCCAAAGCGACGCAGCGCGTCTAGGTTGGTTGCAGGAACCAGCCCGACTCCCCCCACTTTGATGTGATCTGTCATGGCAGGAACACGCTTCGTCGTTCATGTTATCACGCTCTACAGGCGTTGCCACTCGGTGGTGACCAGCCAGGGGCAACGTGGACGACGAAGAGAACGATGAGACGCCACGCACCTCGGGCAAGGTGCTGATCTGCACGTTCGACCCATGGCACACGGTCAACAGGTTCGAGCGGCGTGCCGCTCTGCTGTGGAAGCGGCTCCCGCTTGATCGGAACGCTCAGATCGTGATCATGTCGGACGGCCTACCGCTATGCGCCGAGTGCAAGATGCTCATGGAGCGGCTCGCCGTTCCGTGTGGCATCTCTGCGCTCATGGCCCCCAGGTACGTGGCCGAGAATTTTGCCTACGCGATGAAGCTCACGCGCGAAGGCTAGGCTCCAGTAGCTCAGAGGATAGAGCAGCGGCTTCCTAAGCCGTTGGTCGCAGGTTCGACTCCTGCCTGGAGCGCCATAGGTGGGCCCCCTGGTCGCCGTCTCGTCCGGGGGAGGAAGGACAGTGAGACGACGACCAGGCGGGGGCCCTGCCTGGGCGCGCTCTCACACGCCTCCGCAGGCCCCGGGACCGTGACACAGGCCGCCTTGACCGTCCAGCCAGCAGGAGCGCCGAAACTTCGCCATCAGCATCGGCCCCTTGACATTGAGAAAAGGGGTCGCTATACAGTGGGCACCATCAAAATGTCCGACGCTAGGCTTGCCTACCCTGATGTTGATGGGTTAGATGGGCCCTGGTTTGGAGGTGCGAATGAAGAAGCGATCAATCATCTGTGCGTGTCTGGCTGCCTTGTCACTGGGGCTGGCTGCTGTGCCGCTGGCACGAGCCAACGTCTGGGACGAGGAGACCAGGCTCGTCATGATCAAAGTGCTGGTAGGCGAGGCGGGGTACAGCCTCGTGCCCGACCATCCTGCGATCATCGCCGTGCTCCACAAACGTAAGGAGCTTCCGGCGTGGCGGAACAAGGGGTTCGTTGAGCTTGCGCGTGCCTACTCAGCTGTGGTGCGTGAGGGAATGCCAGCCAACGCAAACCGTGCACGCACAGCCCTCGTAACACGCGAGACGGCGCCTGCCCCCATTGTTCAGCTGGTGGACGCCGTGGGCGACGGGCGGCTCCTCGCCCCGTGCCGTCGCCAATGGCAACCGGGGATGCTCTGCGACCCGTGTCAGAACCGCGCGATCCACTGGGGCAGCGCCGTTGACGCGGCGCGCAGCCCTCTTGCACGCATCAGCTGCGGGCGCACCCACAACGTTTTCCTTGGGCCGCGGGATACAACCCCTGCCCGCCCAAGAGCTGTCCCCATCAACGGATTGATTCCAGCAAACGAGGCATACTGATGGAAGAGGATCAGAAGAAAGTGAAAGGCAAGTTCTTGTCGTTCGCGGTCGATGACGAGATGTCAGCGCGCATCAAGGCGGAGGCAGCCGCCGACGGGCTGTCGGCATCATCGTGGGTCAGGCTGCTGATCATCAAGTCGCTCCGCGAAAAAGATCGCGAGGCCAAGTGACCGTTTCGTTCGAGCAGCTACAGCGACGCGCCCTGGAGTGCCCAAACGGGCCAGAGATTCTCGCGCAGTGCATGGCGATTGCTGAGATGCTGGTTGAGAAGAACATCGCGTACGGCGACTCTGCCCTTAATCCAGTGCGCGTGTTCAGCCGAGACATGGACGCGAGTGCGCAGATTCTCGTGCGTATCGACGACAAGCTGTCGCGCATCGCAAGAGGCAGCGCGGCGGGCGAAGATGCTGTGATCGACCTCGTCGGCTATCTCGTGCTCTATCGCATCGCTCTTGCCCGCAGCGCTCGGGCCGGGCAGCCGTAGACTTGCAAGTCGTGGCATGGTAGGCCTTTGCGGTCCTCGCCGAAGGAGTTCCACAGTGTCCTACCATCGCCCGCTTGGTGCCGTTCCATTCAGTCGGGCCTCTGCTCAGGTTCCGCGCCTCGTGCGTCCTGCTCAAGTGGCCCCGATCCGGTCGACGACTGCCGCTGGCCAGATGGCTCCTCGTACTGCGCTTGCGCCGATCGCACAGCGCTCTGCGGACACGATGGGGCCGCGCCCGACGCAAGTGGCTCAGTTTTCGCGTACGAGCGCTTCTGCGCAGGCGCAGGCGATGGGCCCAACGGCTACGGTGCGGCACACCGGCTACGCTGGCAACTATCGTCCCGTGCGTGCGCTGCCGCCGGTCCCGTCGTCGGCATGGTTCCAGACGCCGCGTAGTGCGGTGACGGCCGTGTCGGTACCCTTCCAGCCGATGCCTGCTCGCCGAAGCGTCACTGCCGTAACCGATCTCCCGTTCCAGCCTCCTGCGCCACCGACGGGTCGTCGGCGTGGGCGCGGCCGTCGGCGGCGGCGCTGAGGCGGAGATCTCGGGCAAACAGGGGAAGAGTGCTATGAGTTATCAGGTCTCTACGGCTCGACCATCGCTTGGCGCTGGCTGGCAAGAGAACGCCGTCTCTGCAATCCGGGAAAATCCCGAGTACTTCGTCTGGTGGTACACGGCGAAGAGCCTCGCGCTCGTTGGCGCGTGCGCTTGGGCTGCCTACCTTCTCGGCAAGCAAGCTGGGCGCAAACAGGGCGAGAAGTAGAGACAGGCTGATCAGGAGGAGATTGCGATGACCAACAATACACACAGCATCGAAGACTCGATCGAGATTCATATTGTAAGCACGGGCGCTGCCGAGATGGGGTGGATTCATACCCATGGCATGGCGAAGTACGGCTGCCCGGAGCTTGAAATCCGCGGCATCCCGCTCTTTCTGATGGAGCCAGCGGCTGGTCTTCTCAACCACATAGCTGATTACGTCATCGAGAAGCACCGGGAGGGCAAGCATCCCGTCAAGCTCGGGCAGACCATGGCCGTCTCGCGCCGCACGGCACTGAAGTTCGTCAAGCTGGAACCGATACCCGGCAGCGAAAACCACTACTTTGAGGAGCGGTGGGCGCTCAGCGACGAGCCGATGCGGGGCGCGTGCGTTGACTGCGGCGAGAACCACGAGCATGAAGCACACGACCACGACACTGACATCGACGATGACATCCGCGAAATCGACGCGAGCGAGCTGAACTAGACATGCCGGTCTACGAGTATGCGTGCCGGAAGTGCGGCAAGCACTTCGAGGTCGAGCAGCGCATCACGGAGCAGCCCATCGACCGCTGCAACGACAAGTCGTGCGGCGGCGAGGCTACGCGCACGATCCCGGCCACCAGCTTCACGCTGAAGGGGTCGGGGTGGTTCAAGAGTGGGGGGTACTAAGCTACAGGCCGATCCGAGACAGCATTTCAGCGATGCTGTCGTCCATCCGGTCTTTGGTTCTGTACCTCCTGATGTATTCTAGTCCGAGGCTTGAAAGCTCGCGCGCTCCGCTCTCGTCCTCGCAGACTCGAACCGCGGAATCGCGCATGGCTTTTAGGTTATGCCGAAGGCCCCAGTACTCTGCTGGCAGCTCGTCTTCCATGTCGCCCCACCAGTCCCCAATAACTGGGACACCGGCTGCCAAGCATTCGTGCTCAGCAAGACCGAATCCTGCGGATCGGTGCAGATATGACATGTACGCAGAACACGAAGCAATCAGCCGCTGCTTAATCTGGGGTGTCGCAAAACCAAGCTCTTGCTCTTGACCGTACTGTCGTAGATTTAGTCCGCTGGTGATTGCAGGAAGTATTCCGTCGGCGTCGTCAGATCGTGTCTCCGGTCTATTTCGAAGGTTCCACAAAATACCCGGAGACCAAGACCATGACTGCTTTGCTTCATAATACGGGCTAACGAAAAATGCGGGCTTCTGTCTGCCCGATTGAGCAAGCCACCGAACTCGGTCGCTAAAGCAGAGCATGCAGTCGATCTTGTCTTCGTGCTCCGGAGGGAGCAGCGAGCGCTGGAATCCATTGTGGATCAGCCACGCTATCTTCGCGCGAGGCCAAATCTTTCGAGCGTTGAACAGGTGATCCGGAGAACAGACCAGAACAAGCTCGACGCGCTCTTCTGGTCGGCGCAAGATTGGAAAATCGGCCAGTGACGTTTCCTTTAGCCCAGCGTGGTCGCCTAGTTCTTGAACCGAAAGGCTCCATGCAGACGACTGGATTAGTATGTTTAGAAGTGTTGGAGATTGCAGTGCCGCTACCACCCTTGGTGTCATTTGGTTGGCCTCGCTTGATCTTATCGCCAGCCGAACGCGAGCGACGTAGCAGGCCCTGTCCATGACTCCGACGTATACGGGAAGCTTTCTGACAGGGTCTTCATGAACTCAAGCCGATCAGACGAGTTGCGAGGCCCATGAACCTCCGCGCGTACGCACCCTACGTGTGCTTGCACTCCACCAGGGAGCGCTGCAATTCGACGAAGAATGGGAAACTCGCTGCCCTCGCAGTCCATTTTCAGGCAGTCGATGTAGCTCCATTCTGCCAGAACATCGGCGACATCGATCGACGGCACATCCCCGGAAGAGTTCCAGTTCACCGCGTTCCCGCCGGTGTTTTCGCCGAGTGCTGAGATCTGAATGGTGCCAGATCGGTCACCGAGCGCCGCGTTGGTCGCGCGAACGTTGGGTAGCATCGCTGTGTTCTTAGATAAGATGGCGAAGTTCTCGGGCATCATCTCAAAAGACCATACCTGCGCGTTTGGCAGCCGCGTGGCCGTCCACTTAGAGAAAGATCCAATGTGCGCGCCGATGTCGAGGATCTTGGTAGGGTTCGTGGGAGACCACGAACTGATTCGGTAGCAGTCACGCTGGACCACCTCGTCGATGATCCCCCGGTCCCAGGACCCCTGCTGACCTTCACGAACAGAAAACTCAAGAGCCCCGACTTTTACGTTGGCCATGTTTCTCCGATGAGGCGGACGCGCTGCACGTTGGCGTGGACCTCGGTTGTCTGACAATCTACCCCGCAGACCGGTAGCTAGGCAAGTATCTTGTTGCCCTGCTACGCTGCCACGCATGGAAGAAGGCGCCCCTCCCTCGGACTACGCGATCGAGGCCCTAGTACGCGGTCGGCCTGGAGGCCTTCCGCGCACGCTAGGCCTGACGGCCAAGAGAACCCTGTTCATCGCACCGGGCCTGTACCTCGCAGGGATCCGCGGCAGGCAGCTGTTCTGGGGATCTGTCGCGGCCTCCGTCACGATCACGTTAGGGATGATCGCCGCTCGGGCGGCGCGCAAGCGTGCGGAGCGGGCGCGGCTTCCCGCAAGCTCCGACGACTGACTCAGGTAGCGGACCGCAAGTAGAAGGAAGCAAAGCCATGCGTAGCATCTATCTCCAGCCTAACAGCCCACGTGGTCGCATCGAGTTCGTCGCCAAGTCCATGCCCAACGTAGCGTACGACACGGCTTATGTCGTCGCGCATACGGTAGGAGCCGATCGCGTTGCGGTCGTTCTTGCCCGGCGAAGTAACAGTCCGCTGCCGGTGGAGGTCTTCAGCGCAGACAAGCCGCACCCGAACGAGGCGCTGATCGGCTGGGTCGCTCAGCAGCTCGCCGCTGGCCAGCGCGCCGTGCGCAAGGAGCAGGCCACCCAAGAGCAATACAGCCAGCTGGTGTTCAAGCTGGAGGAGAAGCTGCCGCAGATTGCGGTGTGGGCGGCAAACACGAAGCCCAACTTGAGCGCAGTGAGCGTCGACCAAGCGATCTCCGAGGCGTCCGCGTTCGAGCCGCCAGAATCGGATGCCCCCGTGCCGCAGGGTGAGGTCATCTATCGGTTCGCCGACGGGTGGACCGTCCAGAACCTGACAACCCCAGAGCAAATCTTCGCAGAAGGGCTCGCCGTACAGAACTGTCTGCGGGAAGAGCAGAACGGACCAAACTACGCGAAGGATGTAAAAAAAGGCAAGACCCAAATCATGAGCCTGAGGACTCCCCAGGGTCGCCCAGCAGTCTCGATCGAGTATATTCCCAAGCGAAAAGAGTTTGCTCAGGTTTATGCGAAACAAAACACTGCGCTCGGCGCAACGCTAGAATCGCTCAAGAGCGATGGCGTCAAAGACGCAGAGAAGCTGTGGGCATCGATTCAGAGGTACAAGCCACGAATCCGTGAGCTTATTGTCGAAAAGTTTGATGGCAACGTCGGTGGACTTATGTTGAGCGACGTTCCACTTGTCGACGGCGTCAAACATCTTGACCGAGTTGACTTTCACAATTACACGCGCAGACTACCGGACAGCGTAGAAAAAATCGAGGCCCTCACAAGTCTTGAAAGGTATCAGTACCCGCTTCCGAGTTCTCTGAAGCATGTGGGTAAGCTGTTTCTCACTGGTTACTCGTTTCCGGTCAGTGGTTTTTCTGTGGAGAGCCTGTTTGTTTTCCAAGACTACCGCTTCCCGCTTGAAGGAATTACAAACGTTGCCAAAAGTCTAGTGTTTGCGCTGGTTGACGAGTCCGATCCGAGACGGCTCCGCAGTTATCGCAGGAAGCGCGGGAAAAAATATCAACCAGGTCTCGCGAAATACCAATGGCCTATCCCGAAGCACTTCAAGCTTGAAACGGTCGATTGGCTCGGATTGGAAGCATACAATTATCCGCTACCGGCGAAATTGAAGCGGATAAAGGGAACCCTGGATCTTCGCGGGTATGATTTCATGCTTCCCGACTCGCTGAAGTCAGTCGGAGCGCTGGTCCTCGACGGTTACATGCACCCGATTCCGCCATCTCTGTCAGAGGTGAAGCGGCGCCTGGATCTTGTAGGATATCCTCTTGAGTTTCCAGAGCATTTGAAGAGCGTTGGGCTCGTGAGCGTCGTCGATGAAAGCCTTTCCAACTGTCCATATCCGTTTTCGGTTCCATCAGGATTTCAGACGGACACGGAATTCGAAAGGCAGTCGCATACGTATCCTCCCACTCCAGAAAGTAGCTCTGGCAAGCGCTCTGGCAGAAAAAAGAGCGAGTCGGACGCTTCTCCTCATGTTGAAATTGTGGGGATTGAAGAAATTAGGTCCAATCTCCCTTTCCCGGAAGGCACTGAGGTAATTGGACTTTCGGATGAAGCGATGGCCTATGCCAAGCTCCGTGCCGAAAAACCATGGGATCTGTTTGAGTTAGTCCCGCAGTTCTCGCTTGTTGGATATTCGCATCCGCTGCCGAGTACGCTCAAAAAAATCAACGCCAACGTAAACTTGTACGGCTATGACTACCCGCTCCCGAGTTCACTGAAAAAGATCGATGGAGAGCTCACGTTAAACTGCTACAACCATCGCCTGCCTCGTGGCTTGGAGGCTAGGTCTCTACAAGTTGGGAGATATGGCCTGAGCATTCCAGTGCCTCTGATCCGCAACGCATCTGATATCGCTCTCTTCGAAGAGGCACCGAAGCTGCCAGCGGGGATACGCGTGATCGAAGGAGACCTCAGGCTTCAGGGATACCGGCATCCACTCCCAGCTGATATTGAGATCATCGGCGGAAACCTGCGGGCGACGCAATACAGCGGAATCTTGTCACCCCGGCTAAAGAAAATTGGCGGCAACATCTTCCTAGGCGAGCAATCGGCCCCGCTGCCGGAGTCTTTGGAAAGCGTTGGAGGGAGCGTGTTGCTTGACGAGTACACACATCGGCTGCCAGAGTCGCTTAAATTCGTCGGAGGCGACATATCTCTTGAAGAGTATCGACAACCGCTGCCGCCAGGCCTGTTTCCGCAGAAAGGGTATGTCGACACAGACAGATACCCCTACCCGATCCCTGGCCAGGCGCCGAAGCTTCGGCCAAACCGAGTAGCATTGCGGTCGCGCACAAGTCGCAGGCCGCGGCCAAAGCCCAAGACTACGCGGGGCAAGAAGACGAGTAGGCGATGACCAGTCCCCGCGACGCAGGGGCTTGCTGACGTCTTCGCTCGCCGCGTCTGCATCTATCACGCTCGGGATGCGCTTGCTGCGCGCACTTCGCTCTGGTTCACGCGCTGCAAACGCACCGGAGCAGTGAGCAGTCGTCAGTTGGCCGCAGCTTTCGCCGTCGTCGCGGCGCTGGGCGCGGCGGGCTTGATACCCAGCTTCTGCATCCAGAACGTCGCGCGCTCCTCGGGCGTCAGCCATGCCCGCTCTGCGCGGTCGACGCTCGCGGTCTGCTTGAGGGTCTGCTGGTAGTCCCACACGGTGCTCGGGCTGCGCTTGGTCCGTGTGCTGATCTCGCGAAGCGAGCGCCCCTGCTTGGTCAGGTCAGTGATGACTTCCTTGTCGCGCGCCGTGAGAGGCAGGCGAGGTCGCCGCTTAGGGTTCGTGGCGGCTTTGGGCTTGGGCGGCGCGTTGAGCAGGCCCGACTGCTTGTAGTACTTGTCGACGTTCGAGCGAAGCTCCAGCGCATGCAGGTCGCTCGTCAGCTGCATCGCCGCGCCGACGATCTTCTTCAGCTGCTCGCGCGCTTCGGCGTACTTCTCACGGCTGATCAGAGAGGTCAGCTTCCAGTGTGCTGCCTTCATCGTTCGCAGGTTCTGCTTGTGTCCCATCATCGGCCCCTTCTTGTGCGGAGGCGCATGAGCGCCGGTACGGGCGCGATGATGTCGGACAATCGTAGCGGTGTCAAAGTATTCGGCGCCAGCGTGCCCTTCCCGTCTTGTGTGCAACGACCCTCGCGGATCGCAGCGGGAACGCGCGTACATCGGCGAGCGGATGCAGCAGCAGGCGCAGGCTTGATTCTCCGTAGGCGGGATTCACGATGTTGTCGCGAGTTTTCACCTCGATGTGGGCATTGAGCGCGTAGGTGGCCAGTTCATCCGGGGTCGCTGGCCTGCCTTCGCTTCCCTCGCTGAGAATGAAGATCGCTTCTGCTTGGGCGCGCACGTTGTAGCGAGATACGTAGACCTCCGCTTCGTGAGTATCCCCCGACTCGCTGTCCTGCCCGAATCCAACAATCAGGCTCTTTGGCAGTTTGGAGAAAATGGCTACCGAGTCGAGCCTCAGGTGCCGAATGTCGGACATCGATGGGAAGCGCGCGCCTCCGTACAGTTCGTTCGACAGGTGGGTCAGAACCAGTTGAGCGACTCGCTGTGCATGGTCGCGGCGTGCCTCCTCGTCTGGGTTCCTCCGAAGAGCGCTGCGCTGATGGATCGCGTCTGTGATTGCGCCCCAGGCTCCCCAGCCCCGCTGCTTTGCGCGTGCCGGTTTCTGTAGCTGCGAGAAGAGAGAAACGGCTGCCGCGGCGTTCAAGCTGTAGTTCGACTTGCTCGTGGCAACCCCTGCGATGTTGTCGAAGTGCTCCTCGCCTGGCTCAAAGCCTCGTGAGTCAAGAAACATTGACATCGCGTCGTTGATGGATGGAAGGCCGTGCAGCCCGCGAGCCACGGGTACGCGCCCCGGCACCAGGCCAGCAGACCAGTCTTTCCACGTCACCCACCTGCGCGCTTCCAGGGTGTCTTCGTCCAGCGGGCCCGTGTAGGCAGCAAGAAGGTAATTGCTGAAGTCAACCCAGTCCCGGATCTTAGGCCACGACCCCGCCTTCGTCTCCCGCTTGGCTCGCTCCAGGAAGTCTTCACTGAACTGGCGGCGCCGTTCTGCATACGAGCGCTTGCGGCCTTGGCGACGAGATGTCTTGACCATCCTTCGAGCCTAACATAAGGTTCAGCGCGGCACCATCGCCTGCGCATCAGGCTCGACCCCGCCATCCAACACGGCCCCGTCTGGCCGATGTCGCGCGGGAGCTTGCACCATCTGCGCGAATCGACTGAGCATCCCACCGTCGCCTGTCAGATTCGGTACGCCGCCGTCGTCTACCGTAGCAAGGTGCCCCCGACCGGGCGGTGCGCCCGTGTCCCCCGTGGACCCGCTCATCATGGTCACGGTGCTCAGGCCGAGGACTACGGGCACGGCCCCGAGGGCGACCGTGATCGTGATGGCGACCTTTCGCCTTCGCGAACGCAGATCGGCTCCGCGGTCTTTCGCAGGGATCTTGTCGAAGCTGTCGAGGTGTCGCCGCACGGCGAGTCCGCAGAGGGCAGCCCCTGTGACGATGGCAGCCAGACCCGCACTCGTCGTCGTCACCTCCACGCCGAACAGGGACAGGGAGGACTGTTGCATCCCCCCGACCACGGCGAGGACGATCCCCGCTGCGATCATCAGACCGCAGAGAACCAGAGTGCCAACGAAGGAAGTCCGTAGGAAGCCCATGTCCTTGTAGTGTATCGACCTCGACGCCGATGTTCAACGGCTTCGGAGACCCCCGCTTTGCGCGGAGGGGGGCGATAGTCGCCAGGCGAGTCAGCGCACCTTGATGATCCGCTCGTCCTCAAGTGCTGTCACGATGGTCTTGAGTACGAGGTTCCGGTTCTTAGGCGTCAAGTACGGCTCCATTTCATTCCACGTCCTACTTTGTCGAAGCGCATCCGAGACAGAAAATTCTACAGAACCCGATCCCGATTTCCTGCGGAAACGCCGTAAGCGAAGCTTGATGATGTCGCGCACGTCATTGAGTATCGTGTCCGTGTGCGCGCGCAGCTCGTGCTTCCTGTTGTAGTAAGTCGCTTGTTCTTTCCACGACTCTTTCGATTGGCCGTATGGCAACGGAACCTCTGGCGAGGTCGTCTGTGGGATGACGGGACTGAACGTCTTCTTTGACTTCCTGTTGACCACGTCCGACGCGTGAATCAACTCGTGTCTCAAGGTAGCTTTTATTTCATTAAGGGCACGGTCGCCAATAATGTCCCGCCACCTCGGACCGTTTTCATCTCCGTACATGTCAACAAACAATAATATCGGGACGTAGATGGCTACCAATCCATCCTCGTCCTCTGATAGATAGCCTGAGGGTGCGTTATCTCGGTCAACGAATAGGCCCCTAAAACTGGAAAATCTATGGGTCGCCATCAAGAACAGACGGAGCTTCTTTGCCTGCCCGGTCACGGCGCGCAGCGTGAACGGAAAGTTCAAAAGTATTTGGCCGTCGTAGAACGCCGAAGCCGCTCCATACTGCTCCCAGTCTAGCAAGGCCAAGTGGCGCAGCTTCGCGGTGATTCTTGCCATCAGCCTTCCTACCAGCTGACGTTCTAGCGGGATCGGTCTCGCGTTGCGCGCGAGCGACGTGCGACGCTTGGATGTGCGACGGGCAGGCATCTCGCGAGGGTAGCATACGCCGCACGAGTTGTTTCGTCGGGGTCCCCTGGCACATCGAACTCTCGCCTGCCTGGGGGTCATTCTTCATCGTCGCCCTTACTCGTCAGCGCGGACAGCCTGGACGCCGTCGTTCTTGGACCCCCATGCCCCCCTCCACCCCCCAAAGTTGAAGAAATCGATGCAGCGCCCTTGACGGCTCCCTAGAGTCGGATAATAGTTCTTATCACAAACGCAATGTCAGACAACGATTTCAGCGGGAGGAGGGGGCCATGATCGAGAAGAAGGGGGCTACGATCAAAGAGGGCGAGCGCGCGGACACGAGCCATGCGCTTGTCGAGTCGCTGACCTTGGCGCTCGACGCCTCGGAGGCGAGGCTGCGCGAGGCTGAGGGGAAGCTTCGAGCCATGCCCCCGGACTACCTTGGCGGCCACGGGGCGCGGCTGGCTCGCGAACTCCGCGAGGCTCTGGAGCGGCGGGAGGTCGAGTACGAGCGCGCCGAGCACTTCCGGGAACTCTACGCGGAGCTTGTGTCTGCCATCAGGGACTTGCCCGATCCGTCGCGCGACCCGCACGAACTCCCGCACCCGGCTGTCGAGAAGCTGAAGTTCTTGGTCGCGGCGCAGGACTATCCGAAATCGCGGCCAGATGCTCAGGCTACCATGGCCCAGCTTGAGGAAGATCTGAGGCGGGCCGAGGCGCAGCGCGACGAGGCACTGAAGCAAGCGCGCTTGGCCTGGGACCGTCATGCCGAGAAGGACCGCGCCTACGGCAAGGTCTTGCGGGAGCGCGACGAGCTTAGCCACAAACTCGCAGGCGAGGCGGCGCACATCAAGTCGCTGGAAGGGCTACTCGTGGATGCCCTGCGGGAGCGCGACGAGGCGCGGGGTGACGCCGAGCGAATTCGCCAAAAGGCGATCGTCGCTCAGAGCGAGCGAGATCACGCGCGCGTCGAGTTGAAGATGCTGCAATACCGTCTTGACGAGAGGGCGAAGGCGATGATTGCCGACAAGGATGAGGGGTCATGAGCGAGGCAGCGAAGGTCAAGTGCGATGCGTGCGAAGCCGAGAGCGACTGGGTATGCCGAAAGTGCTACCACCACATTGTCCTCGTGTGCGGCACCTATGAGCAGCAGCGCGACAAGGCACTCGCCGAGGTCGAGCGGCTACATGGGGCGAAGCTGCGCACGCGAGAGCAGCGGGAGCGCGTGAAGCGCTTTCAGATTGTCTACAAGGTCGACGTCACTCTCAGCGCGAGCGCGATGTGGCCTGACGGCGATATGCCCAAGGAGCCGAACGCAGAGCAGGTGCGAAAGCTGATCGAGGACAGCGGCGGCATCCTGCGCGTCATTGACGAGTGGAACCTTGGAGGAGACGACTTCGACGTGTTCGAGGTCGAGCCAAAGAAGGTGCGATGAGTGCCGCAGACAACGCGCTGAAGGGGGTGCCGTAATGAGAAAATCCGACGTCCAGTGGTTCGCTTCAGGTGGTGGTATCTCACGACGCGGCCCCTTCGCGTCCCAGATGGAGGCCTATCTCGCGATGCGTCTCACCGAGAGCGCACAGCGCAAGCAGCGCGCGACGCACGGCACCGAGAGCCCGTACCCGCACGACATCGTCGTGTGGCCCGAGCCCTGCGTGTTAGGATGACGAGCCATGAACCGGGATTCTGTCTGGGAAGGCTTCTGGCACAGCATCCGGCATGAGGTCGGCTACGGGAACGTGCTCACCGACCCGAACCTGGTGAACGTGGTCAACGCGCTCGTTGCGGCTGGCGTCGCGCCTGACAAGGCTCAGACCGCGGTCGCGTACGCCTTCTCAAAGGGCAAGGACGCGGGTGCGCGCCAGATGAAGCACGTAGCCAACGCCGTGTCGGAGACGGTCGTCAGCCGAGTGCTCGGCTCTTGGGGGCACCGGTGAATCCGGCGACGGTCCATTCGTTGTAATTCCGCGCTGACATATAGACACGCAAGGCGGCCTGTATTATAGGCTGCGCTTCTGCTCTGACATAAAAGAACGCAAAGGAGGCTCTCAATGCAAGTAGGTATCATGGAGGACGTCGCCCACTTCCAGGTGGGGGACATCATCGTGCCGTCTGACGGCACGGACTACGTGGGCGAGGTCGTCTACGTCTCGCGCGGCGAGGACGCGGCGCGGCACCGATGCCGCAGTACCGGCAAGGAGACCTCGTGCTCGTATATCGGCCTGCTCACGCGGTACATGTGCGTCCGCGAGATCGTCGTGAAGAACCGGCAGCTCCTGCGCGAGGTCTTTGAGCTTACGGCCGAGAAAGACGACCACGAGCTTGAGGTTACGCGACTGCGGAAAGAGATCGGTTCGCTGCGGACGGCGATCCGGGCTCTCCTCTTGTCGCGCGACGCGTCGTGGACCGGCGGGCACGACTGGCAGGTGGCCGTAGACCAGGCTGCCGAAGCTATCGGGCAGGCAGCTTCACGATGATCGACGCGGTAGGACTGGTCATCTTGATCATGGCCATCTTCGCGCCGGATGTGCTGCTGTTTCCAGTGTTCCTCTTCTGGTCGGTCGTGGGGTCGATACTGGATTTCGTGCTGAACCTCGTGCTTGGGCCGAAAGACAAGGAAGGCGGGAAGGACTGATGCGCGCGGTGAAAACGGGGTCGCGAGAGAGCAAGACGAAGGACGTTGAAGACAGGCTGCGCGATCAAATCGATCAGCTGCGAAATCAACGGACAGACGCACGGCGGGCGCTCTTTGGGGTGCTCCGCTGGGTAGGCATTCAACCTAACAACGGGCACGACATGCGCGCCATGCTCGAAGCACGCGACGACGCGAAAGAAGTGCTCCAGGACTACCTGCCCGGAAGCAGGATCGACGAGGGCGTATGAGATACGGAGACCGAGGATCTCAAGTCAAAGACCTTCAGCAGCGGCTCATTGCCGCGGGGTATCCCTTGCCGCGCTACGGCGCGGATGGCGTGCTCGGCGACGAGACGTGGACCGGCCTGCAAGCCTATGCGAAGGACTCGCAGCTACCGTGGGCACCGGAAGTGCCCCCTGCCGTGGTGGAGGCACTTATGCAAGACCCGACGAAGATTGTAGACCTCACGTCGAAGCAGACGAACCCGCCTGCCGACACCAGCAAGTTCAAGATGTCGGGCGGCAAGGTCGTCGTGCGCGATCCTTCGGTCGTGCGCGGCATCATGATGCACCAAACGGCGGTCTGGTACGGCGTTTCGAGCCAGCAAGTGACCGCGGCGCTTGGAGATCGGCACGCTGCCCTTCACAATCGCAGCCTGAACGTCGCCTGCCACCTCATCGCCTTCGACGGCAAGGGTGCTGACATCCAGTGCGGCCACGCGGTGCAGCCGAATCCGCTCAAGTGGTACGTGTACCAAGCCAACTCAGCCAACGAGGAGTCGCTCGGCATTGAGTGCGAAGGCGTCTACCCAGGGCTTGTCTCTCCTGGCTGCACGATGCCGTCCTCCCGCGTGATCAACGCAGCGCGCGATGCGGTTCGTTACGCGATGGAGAAGGGTCGCGCCGAGGGGATGCCCATCGAGTTCATCTGGGCGCACCGGCAATCCTCGGCCACGCGCCGTAGCGACCCTGGGCAAGCGCTTTGGCAGGAAGTCGTGCTTGCCTATGCAGTTCCGGTGCTCGGGTTGAAGACCCAGCCCGCGCGCACATGGGGTGATGGCAGGCCGATCCCGGTTGAATGGCAGCCTGACGGCGGAGTGGGTCCCTACTGATGCCGACGCGCGACGAAATTGCGGCCATCATGGCCGACCACAACGAGGATGCGCTGCTCGCGGACGGCTTCGAGGAGGCTTTCGTCGGTCCTGCGGTCCGGTGCGGCCAGCCGACGCTCGCCTGTTACAGCTACTCGAAGGCTGCCGATGTGCTCATGAGCCGTGACGGCATGAGCCTGGAAGAGGCGTACGAGTACCTCGACTTCAACGTCACAGGCGCGTGGGTCGGCCCTCACACGCCGATTTTTCTCATGGATTCGCTCGATCCAGAGTGATCTGCGAGAACCCAGAGCTTCATCAAAGAGGGCACCATGAATGAAACAAGTCAGCAAACCGCAGCTCAGCCATCGGGCACGGCCATCTTTGTGATGGTCGCGATGATCGGCATGCTCGTGATGACGCTGTTTATGACCGGGCTTGCCGTTTTTATGAGCAGTGAGCTTTTGGACGCGCTGACGGAACTATCTCAATGCAGGACATCGCTTTTGCTCGGCAGGCACTAGACGCAAGGGCATTCGGTGTTATAGAAAATTGCTGGCAATCTCCGTTGCCACCAGCAGTTTCGGCAATCTCAACAACCACTCGAAGGCGCGCTGCGTGGCGGCGCGTACTGTAGGAGACGTACATGAACAAGAAGAACTCTAAGGGGCGAAGCACAACGGCAAAGCCCGTGAAGAAGCCGTCGTTTGATCTCGCCAAGAAGCTGAACGAGACGTCGGGTAGCTTCGTCGCGTCGATCGAGGCGCTGGTGAGGCAGGCGCTGCAAGAGCACCTCCGCGCTACCACGGCGGATCTCGCCGCCAGCGTCCCGGTCCGCCGTATGCCCACAGGAGGCGGCCCTCTCGCTGGTGCGAGCGCCGCATCGGGCAAGAAGGCCAAGGCGGGCAAGAAAGGCTCGTCGCGCAAGGCTCACAAGGTGACCGTCAGCAGCTTCGATGACTCGGAGCTGGAGGCGAAGGTGATCGCGTTCCTCCAGTCGTCGCCGGAGTCGCGCGTCGAAGCCATCACCAGCGGCATCAAAGCGCGCCCTGATGCCATTCGCCGCGTGGTGACGCGCCTCTACGAGCAGAAGAAACTGGTCCGCCGGGGCAAGACCCGCGGCACGAAGTACTCGCTCGCGCCCAACGATTGATCTTCACTCAAAGAAAGAACCATCAACATGAACGAATGGAATAGCGCATCGCTTGCGGAGTCGGTCTGGCAGATGATCTCTACCTTGGCGACCGTGGCCAACCGGCAACCGCTCCTGATCTATGGCCCTGCAGAAGGCGTCATCTTCGATGCCGTGGAGGACCTCGTCTCGTTTGCAACCCGTAACCCGGACGTGATGCCCGCGTGGCTTCACGAGCGGTACACGGGCTTCCTGCGAAACAAGGGCTTCTCTCATGGCGACACGACAGACCCATCCACCAAGAAAAGCTGCGCGCTCGTCGATTGGAGCAACACGTCGCCGGATCAGCGCATCGAGTATGCGATCGTTCTGGGCGTGCTGAAGATCGTCACGCGCGGACCTGAGAAGAAAGCCGTCAAGAGGGGGCGTCCCGCTGGTCGTCGCACTCAGAAGAAGTCTGACCACGGAGACGCGAACGGTGTCTCTGAGGGAATGCTTCCTGACGGGGACAGTGTGGTGATCTGAGTCGAACCCGGCGGGCATCGAGAGGTGCCCGCCGGTTCCGGCCTCGGCATCGAGTCAATGAACTCTGCCCCACTCTTCAGGACCACCCTTATAGATCCGCCATGGATGGAGCGCGGAGGCGGCAAGAGCGTTCGTGGCGCGCAGCGTCACTACCCTCTCCTGCCCACGCCGAAGATTCTCGACGTGGTGCTTTCCTCGCCTTTCAATCCTCACGAGAACGCCCACTTGTACCTGTGGGTGACAGACAACTTCCTGCCTGACGGCCTATGGCTTATGGGCGAGCTGGGGTTCGCCTACAAGCGCACCTTCCAGTGGGTCAAGGTCAAGGAAGCCGCGTCGCGTGACCTCCACTACGGGATCGGGCAGTACGCGCGCGGCGCGCATGAGATGATGCTGTTCGGCGTCCGTGGTCGAGGGCAGCACCCGGATGTCTACACGGACCGAAGAGACATCCCCTCGGTCTTCTTCTCTCCAGTCGAGAGGCAGAATGGTAGGCGGGTTCACAGCCGCAAGCCTGACGCTGCGTATTCGGTGATCGAGTCCCGGTCAAAAGGCCCATACCTGGAGCTTTTCGCTCGATCCGAGCGACCTGGCTGGGTCAGTTGGGGCAACCAGCTCCCTGTTGCGCAGAAGACGTAGCCTGCCTTTGCTTGCTCGCGTGCGCTGCGTAGCCATGGCAGAGTTGCGTGCCGTGACGCGGTCTCTCCCGTGAACACAGGCAGAACCATGCAAAGGAAGAATCATGACGGACAAAAACCTAAAGTATCAGTTCATGGAGCGTCGAGTTCGAGGCCAAGCGTATGTGGACATACACGTGCTGCCCCTGCCCGTACCACGCTACAGCTACAAGGTCGGCTCCGCGCGCATCACGTACTCTGAGACTGGGGAACGTCAGATCGATACCATTCCCTACGTCAACGCGTTCAGCTACAAGGACGCGTCTGAGCTTCTCAGGGAGATCGGCGACGAGTTCGAGCGCGTTCGCGAGAGCGCGAAGGCGGAGACGGCGAGTCAGATCAGCGACCGACTGACGACGCAGGTCGAGGTGCTTCGTCGCCGGTAGCCGCTTGTTTGGGGATGCCCTTCGGCTAGTATCGCTCCATGAGCTACGCGCCGAAGGTTTTCCCGCTGATGGTTCCGCCTGGGTTCCAAGCGACACGGCGCGTGGTGCGTTCGTCTGGCACGCCTTGCCCCACCAACCCTGGCGGATACAGGGCCGCAGGCAGGCAGTGGCCGTCAGAGCGACCGATTTTGTACGACGCTTTCAACGAGGACCGGGGTGGTCAGCCGCATCGGGCCCTGGACATCACGTGCGCCGACGGAACCCCAGTGGTCAGCCCGGTCGATGGTGTCGTCAAGATGTCCTGGCGCTACCAAGGCAGGGAGCTGCCCGGTGCAGGGACCAGCGACCGCGGTGGCAACTACGTGTGGATCGATGGCGAGGATGGCCATGAGCATTATTTCGCGCACATGCGGGACGTGCGCGTTCGTCCGGGGCAGCAAGTGCGCGCAGGCCAAGTGATCGGCCTCTGCTCCGACACGGGAAGCGCGCGCGGAAGCTGTCCGCACCTCCATTACGCTGCGGCGCTCCCGAACGGGGCCAAGGTGAACCCGTTCGAGAAGGTGAAAGCGCTCTTTGATCGAGAGGGTTGGCAGGGGATGCCAATCGACTGGGAGCGCGCGGTGCGTGAGGTCCAAGAGGTTGCGAAATCTGCGGCGCCGTGGCTTCCCGCTGTCGCGGCCTTTGGCGTGGTGACGGCCGCTGGTTACTTCTGGATGAAGAGGCGGCGGGGCGGCTAGGACCGGCTGGTCTTGCGCTTGCTGCGTGACGTCTTGCGGCGCGAGGTGCGAGCGCGGTTAGGCTTCAGCGCGGGGCGGCGGCCGGGGATCTCGTAGGGGTATTTCTTGGCGCCAGTGATTTCGCCTTTCACGCTTAGTCCGGTAGGCAGCGGGTGGTTGTAGCCGTAGAGGTCGAGTTCCCCCACGATCGTGAGCCCATCGGGCAGCAGGTAGTTGTAGTCGTAGAGGCGGATGTCGCTCACGCTCGTGAGTCCCGCAGGCAGCGGGTGGTTGTAGCCGTAGAGGTCGAGTTCCCCCACGTTTGTGAGCCCAGCAGGCAGCGGGTGTTTGTAGCCGCTGAGGCGGAGGTTGCCCACGCTCGTGAACCCAGCGGGCAGCGGGTGGTCGTAGTCGCTGAGGTTGAGGCTGCTTTCCACCCTCGTGAGACTTGCGGGCAGCGGGTGGTTATAGTTTCTGAGGCCGAGGTAGCCTCCCACGCTCGTGAACCCATCGGGCAGAGGGTGGTCGTAGTTTTCGAGGTGGAGGTCGCCCCCCACGCTTGTGAGCCCAGCGGGCAGCGGGTGCTTGTAGCCCCCGAGGCTAAGGTAGCCGCCCACGCTCGTGAGCCCTGCAGGTAGTGGATGATCGTAATCCCCGAGAGTGAGTCCGGTTCCAACGCTCGTAGAGCCCGTGGGCAGAGGGTGTTTGTAGCCGTTGAGGAGGAGGCCGCCTCCCACGCTCTTGAGCCCAGCAGGCAGCCGGTAGCGATATCTGCCGGGAAAAAGCCAGCCTTTCACGCTCGTGAGCCCGGCGGGCAGCCGGTGGTTGTAGTTGTTGAGGTAGAGGCTTCCCTCATACTGCCCGCCGCTATCCATACCAGCGAGAATATCTTCCGGTGTCATGCTCAGCTCCTGCTGGTTTTGCGGCTGCGGCGCGAGGTCTTGCGGCGCGAGGTGCGGCGGCGATTGGGCCTCAGCGCGGGGCGGTGGCCGGGGATCTCGTAGGGGTAGTTCTTGGCTGAAACGATATTACCTTCTATGCGTAGACCGGCAGGTAGCGGGTAGGCATAGTTACCGAGTGCAAGATTGTTGGCGACAGTCCTCAGTCCTGCGGGCAGCGGATAGCTGTAGTTTTCGAGGATCAGTATACCCCGCACTTCCACAAGACTTTCAGGAAGGGGGTGGTTGTAATCGCGGAGGTCGAGACTTCCAGTGTACGTGAGCCCCGCTGGTAAAGGGTAATCATATTCACTCAGTCCGTTGATGGCATAACCAATTGTCCTAAGTCTTTTAGGAAGCGGAAATTCGTATTCGCTTAAGAGAAGGCCTCCAAGCACGCGCGTGAGTCCATCGGGTAGCGGATGCTTGTAGTCTCTGAGGTCGAGGCCACCCCCCAAGCTCGTGAATCCATCGGGTAGCGGGTGGTTGTAGTTTCTGAGGTCGAGGTCGCCACCCACGCTCGTGAGCCCAGAGGGCAGCGGGTGGTTGTAGTTTCTGAGGTCGAGCTCGCCCTCCACGCCCTTGATCCCTGCGGGCAGCGGGTAGTTGTAGCCGGTAAGGGAAAGATTTCCCCCTACGCTCGTGAGTCCAGAGGGCAGCGGGTGGTTGTAGCCGAAGACGATGAGGCCTCCCACGCTCGTGAGTCCAGCAGGCAGCGGGTGGTTGTAGTGGCGGAGGTCGATGCCGCCCCCCACGCTCTTAAGCCCTTTAGGCAGGGGATAAGGGTAGACTTGTAATGACTCGTCATCGTCGTCGTATCCAGGCTCGTGGAGCCAGAGGACCTCGCCCACACTCGTAAGACCTTCGGGTAGCGGGTGGTTGTAGTCGCCGAGCGAGAGAAAGCCTTCTACGCTTTTGAGGCCAGCGGGCAGCGGGTGGCGGTAGCCGCCAAGTAAGAGAGATCCTTCCACGTTCTTGAGACCCGCGGGTAGCGGGTGGTTATAGCCGCGGAGGTTAAGGTCGCCTTCCACATTCTTGAGCCCTGATGGCAAAGGGTATTCGTACCCTGCGAGATAATGGACGTCGCCTGCTAGGGATGTGATTTCTGGCGGCAGGGGCGCACCGGCCATGATAAGTCCGCTGGGCTCACTACCGAACTTTTCGTTGATAAACTTTGCGACATACTTCTTGTACTTTTGAATCCCTCGCCATAGCCCTTCGGGGTCTTTGTGCCGCTTGCGGCGCGTGCCGTCTTCGTTCGCAACCTCCTCGTCTCGGAGTTTTTGCAGGGAAGATCCCAAAGACACGTTCTGTTTAGCGAAGATTTGAACAAATTGCTTCCCCTTCGCGTCGTACTCCATTGACACGCCGGGGCGTCCCTGCGGGTTACGCAGACTAAAAAGACGGGTCTCGCCAAAGTCGATCTGTTCGCAAAACTCCGGCCCGTGCGCCGACTCCCGCATGCAATGCTGCATGACTTCGCCCTCGGCATAGACCTGCTCGGGCGTTTTCAACTCCTGC
>CAYMLQ010000024.1:0-33097 GCA_964390795.1 uncultured Lentisphaeraceae bacterium | reverse complement strand
GGCTGCCACGAGCAGCGCGTGGGCGTGGTGCCGCAGAAGACGTCGGCCACGCCGCTGGCCATGCGGCGCACGCCGTCGGTGATCGCGCCCGAGGTCAACGGGTCGAACCCCTTCAGCTTCCCGCGCCTCGTGCAGCCGGTGCTGGACGCCAAGTGCGTGAGCTGCCACGGCGAGAAGCGAGACGCCAAGGCGCCCGACCTGCGCAAAGGCAATTTCCTGGCCGACAAGGACTTCTTCTACACCTCGGTGCGCAGCCTGGCCAGGTACGTTCACCACTACGGCGCGGGCATCGAGTGGGACGCCTTCACGCCGCCCTACACCGAGCCGGGCAAATTCGGCGCGTACGCCTCGCCGCTCTACGCCCTGCTGGCCAAGGGACACCACGAGGTCAAACTGACCGACGAGGAGATGCGGCGGCTGGTGCTCTTCATGGAGTCGAACGCCTCCTTCTTCGGGCACGATCACGACCCGCGCGGCCAAGCCGACGGCTGGATCGTGTATCCGGTATTGCAGTAGAGCGGGCGTGGCGGCGGGGCGAGGTTATTCTTGGAGAAATGCGAGGGTGTCGGGCGATTCGAATGAATCGACGTAATCGTTTCAAGCGAAGACTGAACAAAACAGGAGGAATAAATGAAGAAGAGTATTGGGTATCTATTGGCTCTGGCGGCGTTTGGGGCGGCTGTGGCTGTGCAGGCTGCGGACGCGCCAGCGAAAGTGGCTGCTCAGCCGAAGGCGGCGGTCACAAACAAGAACGTGGAGGCGTATGCCATCGAGCCGACCCTGAAAGACGTCGCTTACGGCACGCATGCGAAGCAGAAACTGCATTTCTGGAAAGCCCTATCGGACAAGCCTACGCCAGTGCTATTCTTTATTCATGGCGGCGGCTGGAGCGGCGGAAACCGGTCGAGCGGGTTAGCGGGACTGTTGCCCGAGATGCTGAAGGCCGGGATCTCGGTGGTGTCGGTCGAGTACCGCTTTGTCAACGAGGCGACGGCTGACGGTGTCGTGCCGCCGGTCAAGGGGCCGCTGAGCGACGCAGCGCGGGCGCTGCAGTTTGTGCGCAGCAAGGCTGCCGAGTGGAACCTCGACAAGGCGCGCATCGGCGCGTCGGGCGGTTCGGCCGGAGCCTGCTCGAGCCTCTGGCTGGCGTTCCACGATGACATGGCCGACCCGAAGAGCGCCGACCCGGTGGCGCGCGAGTCCACGCGGCTGTGGTGTGCGGCGGTCTCGGGGCCGCAGACCACGCTCGACCCGAAGCAGATGAAAGAGTGGACGCCGAATAGCAAGTACGGCGGACACGCGTTCGGCTTCAAGGGCGACAAAGATAAAAAGCTCTCCCCGTTCGACGACTTCCTCGCCAATCGCGAGAAGATCCTGCCGTGGATCGCCGAGTATTCGCCCTACGCGCTGGTGACGAAGGATGACCCTCCAGTGGCCTTATTCTTTAATGACGCGCCTGCCTTGGGACAAGAGCAGAAGGATCCCACGCACACGGCTAACTTCGGCGTGAAGCTCCAGGAGCACTGCAAGGAGGCCGGCGTTCCGTGTGAGTTGATTTACCCCGGCGCACCGGATGTGAAGCACGCGACGACGCAGGCGTATCTCCTCGACGTGCTGAAGGCAGCCGAGGCGAAGTGATAACGTGTGTCAGGTTGGGAAAGGCGCTGCAAGGAATGAGGAACAGGTGTCTGGAAGCTATCTCACGCCGCTGGTGCTGGCGCCGGCGCTGATCGACGACCCGAAGTGCAAGGCTGCGGGAGAACAGGCGCTGAAGGCCGAACTGGCCCATATGAACTGCACCGGCGATATGGGGGAGTTCAACCTGCTGGAGAGCCATTGGAACGGCACCGCGAGTTGGGCCGTCATCAAACGGCATGTTCCCGATCCGCGCCTGCGGCGGATGGCGCGGCTGATCCAGGAACGGCTGTGGCTCAACCGCTTCCTCACCTGGTCGCCGGCGCTTGAGCGCATCACCGGCCCGGGCAGCCGCATGGCGCCCAGCGAGTGGCTCGGCCGCGACGATCCGTGGCCGCGCTTCGCGCAGTCGCCCGAGTTCGCGGTCGGCGACAGCGGGAGGCTGGCTGTGAGGGGCGCGACGCTTCAGACCTTGCCCGGCAAGACGGCATGGCTGCTGGCCTGCGAGCCTTCGGGGACGTGGGTGGCTTATCAGCCGAATCCTGACGACGCGCTGCCGCTGACGGTGGGCTGCCCGGCAGGGCGGCTGGTGTTCGATTCGTTTCCGTTCGGCAAGGTCGAGCTTTCGCGGAGGCCCGATGGCGGCGTGCAGGTGGACGCTGACGCGGAGTCCTTCTCTGGGCGCTTTGAAGGCACCGTTCCCAACCTCGCCGCGCGGATCAACGGCAACCCCGTGGTCGTACGATCCACGGGCGAAGGGCGCTGGGCGATTGGCGGGCCGGATTAGTGCCTGGTGGACCGCTTTCGGTCCAGGAAACGAGGAAAACGAACTGGACTTTATTGCCGGTTCTCACCAAAATTGAGGTATATCTTTTAGAAACAGGCCGAAGGATGGGAGGCGGAGATGGGGTTGCGGGATATCAGGTTCTGGGCGCTCGCGACGAGCGCATTCTCGGTGGCGTGTGCCTTCGCGGCCGAGGGGGAGCGTCAGGTCTTAGAGAACGCGTTTCTCCGGCGTGCCTTCTCGACCGAGGGCGGCGTCCTGCGGACGGTTGACATCACGAACAAGCGCATCGGGCTGACCGTCCAGCCCGCCGCCGCCCCCGAGTTTAAGGTGCGGCTGTCGCAGGGCACGAGCCGACCGGAGACCGCCTTTACGCTGTGTGCGGCGGACTTCCTCGTTACCAAGGTCGCGGCTTCAGACCGGCGGCTGACCTATTCGCTCGAGTGCGCCGCGCGGCAGTTACAGGCGGAGGTCCAGTACGAGCTTGCTGAGGGCGATTTCTATCTGCGCAAGCGGCTGACGGTCACGAGCGCCCGGCCTCTGACGCTGGAACGGATCGACGTGGAGGCGCTGAGCCTTCCGGACGCCTATCAGCCCTACACGGTGCGCGAGGTCACCGCCAACGCGCCGGGCAAATGGAGCCCGGGGCTGGGCCAGCCGCTCTATGGGCAGAAGAGCGCGACCTTCTGGGGCGTCGAGTTCCCCGCCGCCGATAACCGCGTCGTTGACGGGACCTTGACCGTGGGTTACCTATGGGGGCGGAAACTTGAGGCGGGCACCCCCTATACGACGTACACGTCCGTGATGGGCGTGGCGGACGATCCGGCGTTAGTGAAGGATGCCTTCTTCGATTACATCGAGCGCGTGCGCGTCCGGCCGTTGCGGTTGCAAGTGCAGTTCAACTCGTGGTTCGACCGCGGGGGCGGCGTGACGAAGGAGAACTTCGCCGAAAGCGTGGCTAAGATCCATCAGGAGCTGGTGGTCGCGCGCGGGTGCCGGCCTCTGAGCGCATACGTGGTCGACGACGGGTGGCAGGACACGCAGGCTGACTGGTCTGACAAGGTATGGAAGGTGAACGGCAAGTTCGACCCGGACTTCGCCTCCACGCTGGCAGCGGTGAAGGCGTCGGGTTCAAAGCTCGGACTGTGGCTGAGCCCGGGGTGTCTGTTCGGCGCGAGTCGGCAAGTCCCAAAATTGCGGGAGAAGGGCTTTGAGGCGCTCGACGACTGGATGTCCCTGGCCGGGCCGAAGTACATGGACGCGCTGGAGGCGCGCATGGTCGAGCTGACCCGGCAGGGTGTCGTTTTTTTCAAGTTGGACGGCCTCTTCGGCCACCTGAACCTCCGTAATTTCGAACTGCACGGCGAACGCTACGGGTTGCCCGCGCTGCCGCAGCTCGGGCTCGACGGGGTGAAGTCGGGCGACAAGCGGCTGAACGATCCGAAGTACGACGAGCTGAAGATCTACTATCTGACGGCGGGAACGGAGCGGCTGATCCAGATCTTCAAGAAGCAGGCGGAGGTCAATCCGGAGGTGTTCCTGCTGATCTCGAACGGCGCGTGGCTGAGCCCGTGGTGGCTGATGTACGTCGATGCGGTCTGGATGATTAACGCCGGTGACGCGGCGGGCGGCAGTTCGCGCACGGCGGAGCTGGTGTACCGCGACGAACGCTATCACGAGTTCTGGACGCGGCAGAACGCGCAGTTTCCCCTGAGCGCGGTCTTCAACCACGAACCTAAGAAACTGAACAGCAAGGAGACGAAGGAGGCGTTCCGGAAGTACCTCTACATGAACCTGTCGCGCGGCACCGGCTTTGTCGAGCTGTATATCAAGCCGGACAAGCTGGCCGCCTACGACTGGGACGTGCTGGCCGAGGGCTTGCAGTGGGCTTACGAGGTGTTCCCGACCTTTGGCCGGGCGCGCATGCACGGCGGCAACCCCGGCGCAGGCGAGGTGTACGGCTACACGGCGTGGCAGGGCGATCAAGGGTATGTGTCCGTACACAATCCCGCGGACACATTACGGACTTACACCGTCAAGCTGGACCGCACCTTCGGGCTGCCGCCGGGCGGCGGGATGTTCCACGTGGGTTCGCCGCTGGAGGGAAGCGCGCGGGGGCTTCCAGAGGTTGTCTACGCAGGAACCACGCTTGAGCTGGCGCTGGAGCCGCGCGAGATCCGCATCCTCAATTTCGACGTGCAGCCGAAGGAGTGGGCCGCGCTCAAGCGCTTGCAGGGCTGGACCGCAGAAGACTACAAGCCAGAGCCTTCGCCGGTCGCCGTGCCGGTCGGCGACCACGCGCTCCTTGGCGTGTGGGAGTATACTTCCGGCGGCGGGGCCTACACGCGCGAGTTCAACAAGGACGGCATGTGCGTGCTGCGCCAAGGCGGGGCGGAGGTCTGGACGAAGCCATTCGCACCCTCCGGTACGAACAGCCTCGTCGTGGAGGGGCGTTACCGTCACGAGCTCAAGCCCGACGGCACGCTTCTGATCGAAGGGCGGTACACGGCGCGGAGGGCGAACCTGCGGTGAGCCGCGCTTTTAGTTAGTTGTTGCGAGGCAGACAAAATGACAATATCCCTTTCTGTGTTGCTTGTGACCCTCAGCGCCGCGTACGCGGCTGCGCAGGCAGCGCCTGCGTTCGGCGACCCTTCGCCGCAGCGCTATGAGCTAAGCGCCCGGGCGAGCCAGCTCGACCCGCGGACGCGGTCGCATCCCGAAATCAATTTTGTTTTCGAGAAAGACGGGAAGCCGGCGGATCTCGAACACGCCTCGGTAGACACGCGCGTGCCGCCGCAGGGCCGGCTGGTGGTCTGGCTGATGGGCCCGAGCACGCCGCTCTTCGAACGTCTGAACAGTTACGGACTGCACGCCATCCGCGTGCATTATGCGAACGGCTGGTTCGCCCAGTTCGGCAAGGAGCCGCCTCCGGCGGACGAGCTGTATCTCGGCAAGATCCGGCTTGAGGCCGCGACAGGCGAAGATTTCAGCGAGGCGGTCAGCATCCCCAAGCCGGACGGCATGATGGAGCGTGCGCTGCAGTTTGTGAAATGGCTCGCGAAGCAGAATCCGCAGGGACGCTGGGAGCAGTTTCTGTCGGACGACCGGAAGGCTCTGCGCTGGAACCTCGTGATCATGGCGGGCGCTTCACACGGCTCAACAACGGCGGCGCGGTTCGCCAAGCATCAGCGCGTGGACCGGGTGGTGATGTTCTGCGGGCCGCGCGACCAGTACGAGCGGTGGCAGGCCTTGCCCTCCGCCACGCCTCGGAACCGATTCTTCGGCTTCAGTCATGTTCTGGACGGCGGCTGGACAGGGCACCACTATGACCGTTCTTGGGAGATGCTGGGGCTCGCGCAGTTCGGCCCCGTTGTTGACGTTGATAGGGCGCAGACGCCTTACGGCAACTCGCGCCGGCTCATCACCGCCGCTGACGTGAAAGGCGACGCCAAACGCGCGCACAGTTGCGTCACGCCGGGCGGCGCGGCCGTGAAGAACGCTTCGGGGCAGGTCGCTCACGAGCCGGTGTGGCGTTATCTGTTCACACATCCCGTCGAGTAGGTCCTGTGGCACGGGCGTCCCGCCCGTGTATTATGGGCGGGACGCCCATGCCACAGAATAGCTCACAATAAATAACCGAGGAGTATTCATGAGACGCGCAATTCAAAGCACGGCAGCCGCGCTGTTCGCGACGGCCTTTGTTCTGCATGCAGCCGAAGGCACGAACGCTCCGCCCAACATCCTGTTCGTGCTCTCGGACGATCACAGCTATCCGTACCTCGGGTGTTATGGCGAGCCGGCGTTGAAGACGCCGAATCTGGACCGTCTCGCCTCAGAGGGCATCAAGTTTCACCGCATGTTCACCACCGCGCCGCAGTGCGTACCGTCGCGGGCGTCGATCATGACCGGCCGCTCGCCCGTGGCCTGCCGCATCACGCGCTTCAGCGCCCCGCTGCCGCGCGAGGAGGTGACGTTTCCCGAGATTCTGCGCAAGGAGGGCGGCTACTTCGTCGGCGTGCTGGGCCGGAGCTACCACCTCGATGGCTCCGGGCGCGGGCCTGAAGTGAGCGACCGGGTGTTTGAGGAGAAGGGGCTGCGGACGTTCCCCGAGCGCTTCGACTACGTCAGCTCGTCTGCGCAGGGGCTGATACCGGAGAAGATGCGGGAATACTTCGACCAGCGTCCCAAGGAGAAGCCTTTCTTCCTATGGGTGAACTTCAGCGACCCGCACCACCCGTGGGCTAGCGGCGAGAACCCGCCCGATCCCGCGAACGTGCGCGTGCCGGGGTTCCTGCCCGACCTGCCGGGCGTACGCGGCGACCTGTCGCGGTATCTGGGCGAAATCCAGAACGCCGACAAGGCGTTTCAAACGGTGCTGGAGGTGGTCAAGGAGCGGGCTGGGTTGGAGAACACGCTGGTGATCTTTATGGGCGATAACGGCATGGCGTTCCCGAGCGGCAAGGGGACGCTGCATGATCCCGGCCTGAACGTGCCGCTGCTGGCGTGGTGGCCGGGCGTAGTCAAGCCGGGCGGCGAGTCGCGTGCGCTGGTCTCCGGCGAGGACATCGCACCGACCTGCCTCGAGGCCGCAGGGCTCAAGGTGCCCGAGCGCGTCAGCGGTGTGAGCTTCCTGCCGCTGCTGCGCGGCGAGACGTTTCCCTCCGAGCGCACGCATATCTTCGGCGAGCGCGGCCCGCACGGCGGCGCGACGTTCGACGAGCGCACCAAGGCGAGCAGCGTGGATTACAGCCGCTGTGCGCGCAGCGCGCGCCACAAGCTGATCTACAACGTCACGCCCAACCTGGTCTACACGCCGGTGGACAGCACGGGCGATCCGGGCTGGCAGGAGATGGTCAAGGCGCATGAAGCAAATAGTCTTGCGACCGAGTTCGAGTCGCTCTACTTCACAAGCCCGCGGCCGGTCTACGAGCTGTATGATCTGGAGAGCGATCCGAGCGAACTGATCAACCTGTACGGGCGCAAAGAGCTGGCGGACGTGACGCTGGAACTCAAAGAGGCGCTGCAGCGCAAGATGATTCTCGACTTCGACTATCTGCCGCTGCCCATCGCGAGCGACCCCAAGAAGGCGGCAGCCAAAGCGGAGAAAGAGACGAGTCCCGAACGGGCGCAGTTGTTTGAAAGGCTCGACCTGAACCGAGACGGCAAGTTGGACAAGACGGAGTTTGCGGCGAAGCGCGATCCCGAAGAGGCGGCCGCGTGGTTCGCGGCGCGCGACGCCGATAAGGACGGGGTGGTGAGCAAAGAAGAGTTCATCCGCGGTTCGGTGCCGAATCCGCCGAAACTGAAGATAAAAGAATAATGGGGTCTGCCATGCGTTGTCTGTTGTCAATGTGGCACGGGCGTCTCGCCCGTGTCCGTCATGGGCGAGGCGCCCATGCCACGCTTGTGCTCACGCTTGCATGTCTGCCGAGCGGTTTCTTTGCTTTTGCCTCCCGCGCAGAGCCCGGCGACCCTTTCTCGCCGTACCTCGACGGCAAGCCGCCTGAGATCCTTCGCGAGGTGCCTTACACGAACGCGCCTGCCGCCGGGGTTACGGTGAGGCAGGTGGTCATCCGTCTGCGCGACGACGCCGAGGCTCTCGCGGTGATCGTCACGCCGCAGGCGCCGGGCAAGCATCCCGGCATGCTGGTGCTGCACGGCGGGGGCGGCTACGCGGAAACGGAGAAGGCGATCGCCTGGGCGCAGCGCGGCTATGTGGCGGTCGCGCCCGATCTGCCGGGCATTGGCGAGCCGAAGAAACTCATCTACAGCAAAGGCCGCTGGAGCGGCATGAAGTATGGCGAAGGACGCTACGTGGCGAATCCCGACGTGACCGCGAGCCTGCTCTTCGATGCCGTCATCAGCGGCGTGAAGTCGCTCGACCTGCTGCGCGCCCAGCCGGGCGTGGACGGCTCGCGCGTCGGCGTGGTCGGCATTTCGTGGGGCGGCTACATGACCACCATGGTCTGCGGTCTGGCGGGCGACCGGGTACGCGCGGGCTTCGCGGTGTTCGGCTGCGGCTTCTACGAGTTCACCTCGCAGCAGCCCACGCTGCTCAAGATGCCGGAACCGGAGCGCGAGCGGTGGATGCGGTGGCTGGACGCGGGCCGCCGCGCGCCGGGCATCAAGGCCGCGTTCTTCACGGCAGGCGCGGCGAACGATTTCTTCTACTGGCCGCGCGCGGTGCAGGCCACGCTCGATGCGATTCCCGGCGAGAAGAACCACCTCTACGCCCCGAACGCGAACCACAGGACGCCGCTGCCCGGCGGTACGGTGTTTCCGAAAGAGAAGGCCGAGCCCTTCACGCCCACGGCGTTCCAGCCCTTTCCCACGCCGAGCGGCAACAGGGCCAACTGGCTGGCCATGGAAGTGCCCTATTTCGACTACTATCTCAATGGCAGGGGGCAACCGCTGCCGCGTGTCACCGTTGATAAGGAGGCTGACCCGCTTGTGGCGCGCGTGTCCGTCCACGCGCCATGCTTACTGACGAACGTGGACGTCTGGTGGGCTGCAGCCGACAGCAACGTCATGAAGCGCGCGTGGCAGTCGCTGCCCATGGCGAAGGCGGGCGCGACTTCCTACGAGACGAAGCTGCCCGCCGAGGCCGCCGACTGGTTCGCGGTTGCATCCGACGACCGTCCGGTGACGGTCTCCAGCGCTCTCATTCAAATCGATCAACCTTCTGAGGGAATAATAAATCCATGAATACTCAATGGTATTTGTTGTCCCTTTCTCTGACCTCGCTCACTGCGATTTCCGCACATGCGGCGTCGGGTGCGATGATGAACGTGAACAACGAGAAGGGCGTGGTGGAGATCACGGCGCCGACTTTCAAGGATGTGGCGTATGGGAAGCATCCGAAGCAGGTCCTCCACTTCTGGAAAGCCGACTCCGTGAAGCCCGCGCCGCTGCTGGTCTTCATCCACGGCGGCAGCTGGACCGGCGGGAGCCGCACGGACCAGCGGTTCTGCGCCCTGCTGCCGCACATGCTCAAGGCCGGGATCTCCGTGGCCTCGGTGGAATACCGCTTCATTCAGGAGGCTGCGGCCGATCAGGTCGTGCCGCCGGTGAAGGGGTGTCTCCTCGACGCCGCCCGCGCACTGCAGTTTTTGCGCGGCAAGGCGGGCGAGTGGGGCTTCGATAAGACGCGCGTCGCGCTTTCGGGAGGTTCGGCGGGCGCGTGTTCGAGCCTGTGGCTGGCGTTCCATGACGACCTCGCCGATCCGCAGAGCGCAGATTCCGTGGCCCGCGAGTCCACGCGCGTGCTGTGCGCGGCGGTGGCGATCGCGCAGACCACGCTCGACCCGCAGCAGATGCGGGAGTGGACGCCGAACAGCGTTTACGGCGGCCATGCGTTCGGCATCGGCGGGCGCGGCGCCAAGGCGTTCGACGAGTTTCTCGCAAGCCGCGAGAAGGTCCTGCCGTGGATCGCGGAGTACTCGCCCTATGCGCTGGTGACAACGGACGACCCGCCGGTCTATCTCTCCTACGGCACGCCTCCGGCGCTCGGTAAAGTAGAAAAGGATCCGACCCACACGTCGAACTTCGGAGTCAAATTGCAGGAGCGCTGCAAGAGCCTCGGCGTCGCGTGCGAGCTGGTCTACCCCGGCGCTCCCGAGGTGAAGCACGCCACGGTGCAGGACTACCTCATCGCGAGGCTGAAGGGTTCTACTACCGCCGAAAAGTAAAGGTACAAAAAGACGACCCCGAATACGGGATATTCCCGCAAACTGCCGCCGGTCCCCGTGCCGCGTCATTGCCCTGCGGACGCCTCGGGGAGGCGTCCCTACCGGGCGCGCCTGTAAGCGGTTCCCGATGCCACGCAGGTGGCCATCGGAGCCGCCTGGTTGGCGGGGCGGAGGGCGTTGCCGCCGATGTCGGTGCTGTCGTAACGCACGTTGCACACGGCATTGAAGCCCTGGCTGCGGGCGGCCTCCAACATGCGGAGCGTGGCCTCGCGGCGCGACCGCTGGTAGAGCAGGCCGAAATTCTTCGCCTCGCCCCCGAAGAAGTTCCGCAGGCCCGAGGCCCAGCTCTTGAAGGCGTCGCTGGCGATGACGGCCTCGCCGCAGACCAGCGCGGGCGTATGAGGCTCGGCCGAAGGGTTGGTCGGGTGCCTTAAGGTGTCGACCCGAATGTCAGCCAAATCCGCCTCGCGCTGCTCGAGGCTGGCGAGATGCTTCTTTTCGGTGGCCTTGCCGACAAAGAACCCGACAAGGATGGCGATGACTGAGAGGATGAGGGCGATCAGACCGTCCATGGAAGCCTCCGTTAATGCTGGAGTCTGGGCGTGACGACGACCGCCGTGCCGTAGGCCATCATCTCGGCCGCGCCGGCGGTGATGGCGCTGGTGGTGAAGCGGACGTTGACGACCGCGTTCGCTCCCAGTGTTTGAGCCTGCTGGAGCATGCGGGCGAGGGCTTCGTTGCGCGACTCGGTGAGCAGTTCGGTGTAGCCTTTGAGTTCGCCGCCGACCATATTCTTGAAGCTGGCGGCGATGTCGCGGCCCATGTGCTTGGCGCGGACCGTGTTACCTTGTACCAGACCCTTGACTTCGATGACCTCATAGCCGGTGACGGTTTCGGTGTTCACGACGATCATGCTGTTGCTCCTGTTGGGACGAATGGACGAATAGTGTGAGAGAACGATACTCTTACGTAAGCGGTGGCGTCAATGCACAAACACAAAACACGAAAAGCCGCTGATTCCGCTTAGCGGGAGTGGTTGGGCTTTGGTATGCTTGCCACACATGCAGTATACGGAACGATTATTCAGGCCGCCGGCAGAGGCGGAGAGCCTGATTTTTCAAGTGGCGCTGGGGTGTCCGCACAACACCTGCCGTTTCTGCGCGATGTACAAGGGCGTGCCGTATCGCGTGCGGCCCCAGGCAGAGGTGCTCTCCGAGTTCGAAGAAGCGGCGAGGGGGTGTCCGGGGGAGCGGCGCATCTTTCTGGCGGACGGCGATGTGATGGCGCTTTCTTTTGAGCGGCTGCGCGTCCTGCTGGAGGCGCTGAACCGGCTCTTTCCGCATCTGGCGCGTGTGAACGTGTACGCCAACGGCAGCTCGATCTTGGCCAAGAGCGACGAGGAGCTGGTGGCGCTGCGGCAGCTCAAGCTGTGCACGCTCTACGTGGGGCTGGAGAGCGGCGACGAGGATCTGCTGATGAAGGTCGACAAGGGCGAGACTGCGGCGGGCATGTGCGAGGCGGTGCGGCGGGCGCAGGCGGCGGGGCTCAGGTGCTCGGTGATGGTGCTCCTGGGGCTGGGCGGGCGCGAGGGGTCGGCTCGGCATGCGGATGCCACGGCCGCGCTCTTGAACCGCATGCAGCCGCGCCTGCTCTCGGCCCTGCGCTTCGTGGACGTGCCGGGCACGGCGATGTACGCGGGCTATCAGGCGGCCACGGAGTATGATGCGGTGAGCGAGCTGATCCGGCTGCTGCGCGGGCTGGAATTGGAGCAGACCGTGTTCCGCGCGAACCACACCTCGAACCCCGTGCCGCTCGAGGGTCGTTTTCCCAAAGACCGTGACGGGCTGGTCTCGCTGCTTGGAACGCTGTTGCCGCAGCTCGACACGCGCGGGCCAGGGCGGCTCCCTTTTTCTTTGTAAACACTGGAGGAGTAATCCGATGCGACGCTCATTGAATCAGACGCTGGCCGTTTCTCTAGGCTGGGCGTGTTGTTGTCATGCCGCGCTGGCCGCGGACGGGCCGCTGGAGCTGCGCAGCGACAGGGTTACGGTGAGGCTCGGGCGCGAGGAGCGCGGCGGCATCGTGTCCCTGAAGACGCCCGAGGGGGTCGAGTTCGCGGCGCTGCAGAAGGCGCCGAGGCTGTTCACGCTGACCTTCTCGCAGAAGGCGGAGACGCCGGGCGAGAAGATCATGCAGTCGAGCGGGGATGCCGCGACGTTCGACGCCGCCGTGCAGGAGGAGGCGGGCGGACCGTGTGCGACGCTCACGTATGAGGGTTTCAGCAAGGGCGTGGCGCGGGTGGTCTGTACGGCGCGGGTGAAGACGGGCGACCCTCTGATCCGCTGGGGAATCATCGTGCAGATGCGGGACGGGTGGGTGCTGGAGTCGGTGCAGTACCCGTTCGTCGTGCTCTCCGCTCCGCTGGGATCGAGTGTCGAGGACGATGCGGCCGTGGTCGGATCCGCCAAGGGCGGCGTGATCCGCCAGCCCGGCTCGATGAAAGCTGGCTCGAGCGTCTCGATCAGCCAGCCCGGAAACATGGCCGCGCAGTTCGGCTGCTATTATGACGACCGCGCCGGGTTCTACACCGCCGCCGAGGATGGGCGGGGCACGCCCAAGGATCTGATCCTGACCCGTGCGGGCGCGGGCGTGGAGTTCAGTTGGTTCCGTCCCTGCTTTGCGGCAGGTACCGTCACGCAGGCGTACGACGTGGTGATGTCCTCGTTTGGCGGCAGCGACGGTGCGCCCGCCGATTGGCGCGATGCGGCTGACCTGTACAAGGCGTGGGCGCTGACCCAGCCGTGGTGCGCGACGCCCTTCGCGCAGCGCGGCGACCTGCCCGCCTGGCTCAAGGACGGGCCGGCCATGGTGCGCTTCGGCCGCGACTGGCTGGCCGACCCTTCGCGCATCGAGCGCTGGCTGACAGAGTACTGGAAGAAGAATTTCCCTGCGATGCCGCTGATCACGGCCTACTGGGGCTGGGAGAAACATGGGGACTGGGTGACGCCTGATTACTTTCCGCTCTTTCCCTCGGACGAGCAGTTCACGAAACTTGTGGCGGCCACGCGCAAACTCGGCTGCCACGCGTTTCCGTGGCCTTCGGGCTATCACTGGACCCTGACCTATAACAAGCGGCCGGACGGCAGTTTCGAGTGGGATGACCGCGCGCGGTTCGACGAGGTGGCCCGTACGCATGCCGTGCATAACCGCGACGGCGCCCTCTATCTCCGTGTGCCGAGCTGGCTGCGGGGCGGTAACACGGCGTGCCTGTGCGGCGGCGACCCTTGGACGATCCGCTGGTGGAACGAGGAGATCTGCGTGCCCTTGGCCAAGCGCGGCTGCGAGATGGTGCAGGTCGACCAGGTGGTGGGCGGCAACTGGCCCGCGTGCTACGCGCCGAACCACGGCCATCCTCAAGGGCGCGGGCCGTGGATGACCGACGCGTTCGCTGAGCAACTGCGCACCATGCTGACCTCCATGCGTAAGGTCGAGCCCGACGCGGTCGTCTGCTTCGAAGAGCCGAACGAGTGGTTCAATCACCTCGTGGGGCTTCAGGACTACCGTGACTGCGAGTCGCCGCGCGAGTGGGCCTCGGTGTTCAACTATCTCTACCACGAGTTCCTGCCGCCGTTCCAGAGCAATCCGCGCGGCAACGACCGGGTGATGAACGCCCACTGTGCGGCGGACGGGCAGATGCCGCATCTGGTGCCCACGGGACGCGACCTGGCCGATGACGTGATCGTGAACGGCGTCTTCGAAGCGCGGGCCGCAGGCGCCAACGCGTTCGCCGGCTGGGAGCACTTGCGTGGCTATCAGGGCGTGGCTTGGAACGGGCAGGCCTTCAGCGATAGGGACGAGAAGCACGGCGGCGCGGCGAGCCTGCGGCTCGAAAACACCAACCGCAGCGATATCGTGCAGGTGTCGCAGAACGTCGACGTGGATGGCCGCGGGTTTGCTGTCGGCGGAAAGTACCGCCTGAGCGCATGGCTTAAGACGGATCATATGGCGCAGCCCGACGGCATCAGCTTCGGGGTTTTCGCCCCCGGGCTCAAGTCGGTGGGGCAGGGCGGCCTGCTCAAGTATCCTGCGGCGGGCGCGGGGTGGACGCGCGTCTCGGCCGACTTCACGGTACCCGCTGGGGCGGAGATGATGCGCATCATGTGTAACGCCAGAGATTTGGCCAAAGTGTGGGTTGACGACGTCACGCTGGAGGCGGTGCAGCCGGACGGCAGCGTGAAGCTGGTGCGCAACGAAGGGCTCTCGGCGGATGCGCGCTTCATGCGGAAGTGGGTATCGCTCTACCACGGCGAGGGACGTCCCTGGCTGCAGGACGGACGGCTGCTGCATCCGCCGAAGCTGGCGTGCGCGACGATCACGTATCGTGACCGCCCGACGCCCGCCGTCTTCCACAACGCGTTCCGCTCGCCCGACGGCAAGATCGCGGTGGTGCTGGCCAACGCGACCCGCGAGCCGCAAACCGTGACCCTCACGAGGCGCGGCAAGGCGCTGGAGGTGATGCTCGGTTCGGACGACGTGGTGCTCATCAAGGGTGCAAGCCTTCCGCCTGCGGAACGGGAATAAACGACAATTGCTGCTTGTCTACGGGCCGGGGGTGCCCTATACTCTGCGGCTCATGTTTTCCTTGGCTAACAAATGGCTGCGGGGGGGCGCGGAATGAGCGATGCGCTGACCATCGCGCTGGTGGGCAATCCCAACACCGGCAAGACGACGCTTTTCAATCTGCTGACCGGCGCGCGCGAGCGCACGGGCAACTGGACAGGGGTCACTGTTGACAGCGCCCATGCCGAGCTAAAGGTCAAAGGCCGCACGTTCCGTGTGGCTGATCTTCCGGGCATTTATTCCTTTTCGCCGAACACCGAGGACGAGCGCGTCGCGCGAGATTACCTGATCCGCCGTAAGCCTGCGGTGGTGATCAATATCGTGGACGCGTCGAACCTCGAGCGCAGCCTCTATCTCACCGCGCAATTGCTCGATATGCGGGTGCCGCTGGTGGTGGCGTTGAATCAGATGGACACGGCGGAACGTCATGGAATAAAGGTCGATCCGGAGCATCTGGCCACACATCTCGGGTGCCCGGTGGTGCCGATGATCGCTTCGCGCGGCGAAGGGCTGGACGCGTTGAAGGATGCGGTGCTGCACGTTGCGGAGTCGCGGGCGATGCCCACGGCGCGGGTGCTGTATGGAGACGCCGAGCTTTCGGTTCAGCGCTTGCAGGTTTGCCTGCTCGTAACAGCGGATGATGCGGCCGTGGACTCGCGCTGGCTGGCGATCAAGCTGCTGGAGCAGGATCCTTTCGCACGCGAGCTGACCCAAGGGCAGTTCGACGCGGTTGTGTCCGAAGAGAGCGAGCGCATCGCGCGCCACACCGGGCAGCGGCCTGAAGTCGCGGTGATGGATGCGCGGCTGGGTTTCATACGCGGTCTGGCTCGCGATGTGGTCACGCGGCGGCTGGAGATGCGGCGGCGCGTTTCGGATGTTGCGGACCGCTTCCTGCTGAGCCGTCCGGCGGGCATCCCGGCGTTTCTCGCCGTGATGTATCTTGTGTTCTGGCTGACGGTCCGGCTGACCCAGCCGCTGGTAGACTTCATCGACGGCGCACTGGGCGCGCTGCTGGTGCACGGCCCGCGCGTGTGGCTGCACCGTTTGGGCGTGCCCGAGCTGGCGGTGTCGGTCGTGTCCGACGGGTTGGGGGCTGGCCTCACGACCGTGGCGACGTTCATGCCTCCGATCTTCATGATCTTTCTGTGCCTGAGCCTGCTGGAAGAGTCTGGGTACATGGCGCGGGCGGCCTTTATCATGGACCGGTTCCTCAACAAGATCGGCCTGCCGGGCAAGGCGTTTATTCCGCTGCTCGTGGGGTTCGGCTGCACGGTGCCCGCGCTGATGGCGACGCGCACGCTGGAGCAGCGGCGCGACCGGGTGCTGACCATGCTGATCGCGCCGTTCATGTCGTGCGGGGCGCGCATGCCGGTGTATGCGGTCTTCGCAATGGCGTTCTTCCCTCAACAGGGCAACGCGGTTATTTTCGCCCTGTATGTGATCGGTGCGGTGCTGGCGATCCTGTCGGGGCTGGTGCTGCATAAGACGCTTTTCAAGGGCGAGGCGTCGGCTTTTGTGATGGAGCTGCCGCCTTACCATGTGCCCGCGCTACGCGGCTGTCTCGAGCATGTCTGGTATAATCTGGTCAGTTTTCTGGTGCGCGCCGGCAAAGTGATCCTGGTGATCGCGGTGCTGCTGAGCCTGGCCAACGGCGTCTTTGAGGCGTCCTGCGCGGGGCACCGTCAGGCGGATGACCGGCGCTCGGTAGCCGGGCGGGCGATGACGGTGGTGCTGCGCCCGATGGGCGTCGGGGCGGACAACTGGCCGGCCGCGGCCGGGCTGTTGACCGGCCTGATGGCGAAAGAGGCGATCGTGGGCACGCTGGAGGTCCTGTATTCGCAAGCCGATCAGCCGGGAGCGCCGATGCCTGAGGCCGGGGCCTTCGATCTCGGTGCCGAGCTGAAAGGTGCGGCAAGGGGTCTGCTTGAGGGGTACGGCTGGACATCCGCGCAGGGCGTCCCTGCGGCTGAAGGCAAAGGCCTCTTGGAGGCGATGCGGCGGAGTTTCGGAGGCCAGGCAGAGGCGTTCGCCTATCTGCTTTTTGTGCTGATCTACTCGCCGTGCGTGGCGGCACTGATCGTCTTGGGGCGCGAGGCTGGCTGGCGCTGGATGGGCTTCTCGATCGCTTATCAGACCCTGCTGGCCTGGATGGTGGCGACGGCCTACTATCAGTCGGCGACCTTTTTTGAGGCTCCTGCACGCGCCGCCGGATGGCTGGCGGTGGTGGCGGCGCTGGCGGCTGGCGGTTATGGCTTTTTAGGATGGGCGGGAAAACGGCGAGTCTGGGACGCCTCCCCGTAGGCGACTGCGGACGGTTCTCTGAGCCGTCCCGCCCGAAACGCGCGGGTGAGCACGCGGGTTTGAATCAAGAAAGTTCTGAGTATGAGAGCAGACGGACAGGGATTGCCCGGTGGGCAGATGCGATGCCTGCTGGAACTGAAGGACGGAGAGTCGGGTGTTATCCGCACGAACGGCGACCGCAAGTCGACCGAGATGGGGCTTTTTCCGGGAGCGCGTGTGGTGATGTTCCGCAACCGCACGTCCGAACGCTCCCTGGTGATCGGCGCCGGGGACGCCCGCTTTCTGGTGTCGCGCGCCATCGCGCAGAACGTTGATATAGAGATGTGAAGTCTCAGGGTTCAGCGCATAGCGTGCCTGAGTGTCGCGCCGGATCCCTGAACGCTGAACCCCGTTTTATTCTTCCTCAGGCCGCGATTCGTGTTCCATTCCAGCAATTCAATTTTGACTGTTCCGTTCGCAAACAGGCGCGAAATCATGCGCAGGTCGCGCCCGGAGCGCGCCACCCCTGAAAGACTCGCCGCGCAAGGTAGCCCGCTCCGGGCGCGGATGCGAATGAACGAAAATGCCAAAAAATTTGAATTGCTGGTTCCCTTCAGGCGTGGATCGTACTAAACTACGGCAATACAAACTGGAGGTGTTTCGTGCGTAAAATGATGACGATGCTGCTGTTGGTGCCGGCCTTGGCCGGTTTGTGTCAGGATGCTCCCAAACCTGCGGAACCGCAGGCGCTCAAGAGCTACGTGTGGGTGAAAGAGAGCGCGGTTAAGAGCGACCTCTTCATGCAAGAGGTCGCGGCTTTCTTCGAGAAGAACGACTACTTCGACCTCGCGACGGTTGAGGGCCAGGGCGCGCGCGTCCGACCCATCCGTTACACGCTGATCGCTGATAACAAACTGCTGTTCGTGACGTCCAAGAAGAAAGAGATGCATGCGCAATTGCTGGCGAACCCGAGCGTCGAGCTGTCGCGCACGGCGGAGGACAAAAGCGCGTACATCCGCTACAAGGGCAAGGCGGTGCTCTGCGCCGACGCGGACGTGAAGGCCAAGTTCGTGGAGCTGCAGGCCTCGATGGCCAAGAAGTTCGGCGACGATATGGCCCTGTTCTTCGTGGAGCCGGAGATGGTCGGCATCTTCCCCATGAAGGGCGGCCAGCCCAAGACCAAGACCTTCACGAAGTAGGTCGGGATCGCAATCCCGACGCGGGGGTGATCGTGGCGTCGGGATTGCGAGCGTGACTTACGGATAGCGGAAGAGAGTCGGGATTGCGATCCCGACCGACGGTCGAAAAGGGAAAAAGGCAGGCCATGAGCCGGGTGTTTTTGGGACTATGTGGGTTCGCCTTCGCCCTGGGTGCGCAGGCCGCGACACTTGACAGCCTGCGGTGCGAAGACCGGGTCAACCCGCTGGGCATCGGCGAGCGCGAGCCGCGGCTCTCATGGGTTATGAAGGACGACTCGGGAAGCCGGGGCTCGGTTCAGGCCGCTTACCAGATCCTCGTGGCGTCAGCGCCGGAGCGGCTGGCCCGTGATGAGGGTGACCTGTGGGACTCGGGGCGCGTGCGCTCGGGTAAGAGCCTCCCGATCATATACGGCGGGCGGCCGCTCGACGCCCGCAGCCGATGCCACTGGAAGGTGCGCGCGTGGGATCGTGATGGACGCGCGACGCCGTGGAGCGAAGCCGCTTTTTGGACTCTGGGCCTGCTGCATGTCGCTGACTGGCGGGCGGAATGGCTGCGGGTCGAGGAGCTGTTTCCCGAGGATCTGGCGGCAAAACCCGCACCGCCCAAGCTGACGATCGTCAGCGCGGTCTATGGCACGTCCGACAACCAGCATCAGGTGGACGCGACCGAAAAGGTGCGCGAGATCGTCGTGACCAAGGGCGGCGTGCTGTTGGTGCAGGCTAGCAACGAGAACTTCGGCGATCCGGCCATCGGTGGCGGCAAGCGGCTGGAGGTCGTGTACGAGATCGCTGGCAAGCGCTACACGGCCAGCGCACCGGAGGGTGCTTTCGTGACAGCGTCGGAGAACGAGGCGGCAGCGGCCCCGCGCGTTAAGCGCCTTCAGACGCCGCGTGTTCTGCGGCGCGATTTCTCGGTCGTGGCGCAGCCGTTGCGGGCCATGCTTTATGCCACCGCGCTGGGCCTGTATGAGCTGCGGCTCAACGGACAGCGCGTGGGCGACGCCCTGCTGACGCCCGAGTGGACCGCGTACGACAAGCGCGTCCAGGTGCAGGCCTACGACGTCACGGCGCTGCTGCGTACGGGCGCGAACGCGCTGGGCGCGACCCTCGGCAACGGCTGGTACTGCGGACGCGTTCAAGGGCCACCGCCGGACATCTGCCTGTACGGGTACGAGCCTCGGCTCAAGGCGCAGCTCGAAATCGAGTTCGCCGATGGCGCCCGGCAGACCGTGGCGACCGATGAGAACTGGCTGGGCTCAACCGATGGTCCGCTGCGTTTCTCGGGTATTTACGAAGGCGAGACCTACGATGCGCGCAAGGAGATGGAAGGTTGGGATGAGCCTGGCTTCAAGCCAGATGCGCGCTGGCAGCCCGCGCTGATCGATCGCGCGGTAAAGGCCGGCGATCTGGTGTGGCAGCGGAGCGAGCCGATCCGCGTGACGCAGGAGCTGACGCCGGTCGCAGTGACCGAACCCAAGTCCGGCGTGTACGTGTTCGATTTCGGGCAGTGCCTCGTGGGCTGGACGAGGCTGAAGGTGCAGGGCGAAGCCGGCACGACCGTGGATCTGTTCCTCAGCGAAGTTCTGAACCCCGACGGCACGGTCTGCCGCGAGAACCTCCATGCGGGCAAGCTCGTCGAAGGGCAGAGCCAGACCGTGCGCTACACGCTGCGCGGAGGCGGGGTCGAGACCTGCGAGCCGCACTTCACCTACATGAGATTCCGCTACGCCGAGGTGACCGGTCTCAGGGCCAAGCCCGACGCGTCTCTGCTGACCGGCCGCATGTTCAACACCGCCTTCGCCCCAGACGGGACGCGTTGAGTGTGCCGAGACGCCGATGGCGCCGCAACGTCGTCGTGAAACGAAAGGCTGCTCTGTCTCAGGTGTTTACGGGGTAGAAACGGGTGTAAGGTATGAGCCAATCAAACGCCGAACGGTGTCAGGCAGGAATGCCTGACCTACAGATTGCGTACGCGGTAGGTCAGGCATTCCTGCCTGACGAGTTGCGGCGTGCGGTAGGTCAGGCATTCCTGCCTGACCCGCTCACGGCAAGGAGACTGCCTTATGCCTGACACCAACCCCCAGACGCTCGAGTTCCGCCGCCGCCACCTGCCGCACTGGTTTGTATCAGGCCGCGCCTATTTCGTGACGATCCGGCTCAAGGGCTCTTTGCCGCAGGCGGTCACTGAGCATCTGGTGCAAGAGCGAGAGGCGTTCGCGGCCCGCCACCCTTCAGATGAGGAGCGGACTGCGTTGCAGCGTATTCAGTTCAAAAGAATAGAGGCCATTTTGGATTCGGCCAAGGAAAGCCCAACGTTTCTGAACACAGTGCCGGTCGCCGCTCTTGTCTTTCGCGCTTTCGAGTGGTTGGAAGCGAAAAAGAGATGGCTGATTTATGCCGCGACAATCATGCCGAATCACGTGCATCTTCTGATGCGGCATCGAGGGGACGGAGACGGTCAACTCAACCGCGATCTCGGTGTTTTGAAGGGCTTCACGGCTCATGAGGCCAATAAGTGCTTGGGGCGTACAGGGCAGCCATTCTGGATGGACGAGAGCTTCGATCATTGGTGCCGTACAGACGAGGAGCTTCGTTGGAGCGTGGGGTATATCGCGCAGAACCCGGTGAAGGCAGGGTTGGCCGGATGCTGGAAAGCGTGGCCGTGGACGCTGGTGCGCCCGGAGTATGTGGCTGATGCGGAGAGTGGGCTGGCGGGTCAGGCAGGAATGCCTGACATACCGGCTTCGTGTCAGGCAGGAATGCCTGACCTACCGGCTTCGTGTCAGGCAGGAATGCCTGACCTACCGGCTTCGTGTCAGGCAGGAATGCCTGACCTACGGGGCCGAGAAAAGTAAGTCGGGCATTCCTGCCCGACTTACCATGAGTCAAGCGGGCTGCGGGGTTGTTTGATTGTCCACATCCCTGCCTCTTGGAAGGGTTGCCTATGCGCAACATGAGGAGATTGGCCTCATTCCTTCGGCCCCGCGATCGCGTCGCCCGCCAGTTGCATTTTCTGTTGGTCCGCGTCGAATGTCCCGTAGAACGCGCCGTTCGCATCCATCCAGATGTTCAGAAGCTCCCAATCGTCGGGGGCGAGTGTCACCTTGCCGTGCCCCTTCGCCAGCATCGCTGCGAGCGGACTGCCCAGTGCGCCGAAACGCAACGGTTCGGTGAGAGGCTCGCAATTCTGGTTTGGCGCGTTCCAGGATGAGTACGCCACGTGTTTGATCAGCGCGTTGAACGATTTCGAGAACGCGCCTTCGGGTTCGCCCGTGAGCACGGGACGCTTCGGCTCCTTGCCGTCGTGGCAGGCGACGCAACGGCGATCAAGCACGGGCTGGACCAGGCGCGGGTAACTGAAAGGCTTCGTGCCGTCGGGGCCCGGCGCGATCACGGAGGGCGCGCGCCGGATGGCCAGCGCCTGGGCGCGGGGCGGCTCTTTTTTCATACGGTGCTCGTGGCAGCCGATGCAGGTTTCCGCCTCGCCCGGCTGTAGGTAGACGAGGCTGCGCATTGTCTGTACGGCGCGGCCCTGCGCGTCGAGCGCCTGAAAATAGAGCGGCGTACGTGCGGGCGCTTCAAAGTAGGCCGATCCGTCCGCCTCCACGGGAACGGTGCCCAGCACCTGCCGACCCGGCGCACCGAGGCCTGCGGCGACTTTGGGCGCGTCGATATGCGGCGTGGTTTTGAGGAGCACTTGGAAGAGGCGCAGATGCGTGATGGTCGTGTTTGTCGGCAGATACGGCCAGCTTTCCATCACGTTGCTCAAGAAGAACGTGCCCGTGCCCTGGACGCAACGGGCGGCGTCGATGGACGAGGCCACTTTGGGCGGAGGGGTGCGCTTGGCTAGCGGCCGCGCCCAGAGACAGGAAATGTTCGGGTCGCGATAGAGCAACTCCTTGTTGCCGAAGGCGTCGCACAGGTAGAGGCCGAACATGTTGGGGATGTTCGGACCCGGTTCGCCGACCAGCGGGTCGTAGCTGTAGGAGGCGAGGAACAGCGTTTCGGAGAGCGGCCACGGCGACTTGTAGCAGTGGCCCGGCCAGCGGCGCTCCTCCTCGGTCGGCGTCTTCTCCATCCACGGTTCCTTCAGCGGGCTGTTCCAGTATCCTGCGGTCGGCGTGTCGAAGTCGTAAGGCTTCGCGGGGTCCGGGCCACGGGCCAGCGGTGACTCCGATTCGGGGAACCGCACGTCCGGCGTGAGGCGCGTCAACGGCTCTCTACCGTCAACGCCTTTTGTGACGTCCAGCAGGACGATCGAGCCTGCGCTCATCCCGTGGTGCGGTGCGGCGGTGGCCATGATCCGCGAAGAGCCTGGAATCGATCGCGCCTCCCAGATCCCGGCCGGATTCCAGGTGTTGTTGCCGTAAAAGATGCGCACATTGCCGCCGTCGGGACGCGCCGACCAGAGCTGCTGGTAGTGCACGGCGTTGCGGTCCACGTAGTCCCAGCGCGTGTAGACGACTCGGCCGTCGTTGAGCAGGCAGGGGTCCCATTCGTGCGTCTCGTGAAAGGAGATGCTGTGCGGGTGCTCACCTTTCGCGCCCATGCGCGAGAGCGTGTAGACGAAGCAGGGGCCGCGCCCGCAGCGGTGGTAGCCGCCGCGCCTCGTCGACGAGAAGAGGATGTCACCCGAGGGCAGGTAGAGGGGGAAGAAATTGTCGGTGTCGCCCTGGGTGAGGGGCTTCAGCGCGCCGTCAGTCAGTTCGAGTTCGTAGAGGTGGTAACGCAAGTTCTGGGTCTGGTCGCCGAATTCCCATGCGCGCGGCGCCCCCTTGACGGGGCAATAGGCGAAGAGCAGTCGCTGCCCGTCGAAGGAGAGCTCCGGCGTCATGAAGTTTCCAGCCGGAAGCGTGCCCGGCGTGAGGTCCCGCGTACGCATGGTGGTGCCAGGCTGTTCCAGCACGAACAGGCCGCCGCCGGGCTGCGAACAGTAGCCATACATCTGCGTGAGTTGGTGGCTCATCACGGAGGGCACGTGTTTGACGAACAGCAGCGGCGTTTTGTCGAAAAGCGAAGCGGCGAGCAGCAGGCTCCGGCGCAGCCGGTGCGCAGCCAGCCAATACGCCTCCGACGCCGCCTCGTCCGCCGTCGCCTTCGGCTGTTTCGTCCGCAAGGCGTCTAAGGCGGCCTGGTCCATGCCTGCCGCTGCCATGCGGCGCAGCAGCCGCTCCGCCGCCTGCGCGTAGGTGCGTGGCTCGCGGGGCGTGCCGATGCCGTCCTGCATGCGCCAGTCCCCTTCGAGCAGCGCCTCGGCGATGGCTGGAAGCGGATCAGGCGAACAGGTGACCGGCTCGCGCGAGAAGGGGCGGCGCTCCGGCACGAGCGTCAGTGGCTTGCCGCCGGAGGTGAAACGGGTGATTCGCACAGCACCCGCGCTCGATGACGCCCGGATCACAATGGCATTGGACGCCGCCTGACACGCCAGCGGCTGCCCCTCGATCGTCTCTGCCTTAAACCCGATCTCGCCCAGCGTCATCGGACCGGCATCCAAGCTCACGCGCACCTCATCGTTCGCGTTCAACACCGCTGTCATCCGCCACCCGCCCGGCACGGCCCCGTGCCCGGTCAGAAGAATCTGCGTACTTTCGCCGGCAGGGACGCCTCCCCGAGGCGTCCGCGGACGGTTCGGGGAACCGTCCCTACCGAAGACGTCGGCATAGAACCACGCGCCCGACGCTGAGCCGTGTGCGGGAGTGAGCGGCCGTCCGTTCAGAGCGAGCGAGGCGCGGGCTGGCTTACAAACGGGTGCGCTGATGACGAACCGGTGGTCCGGCACGATCATCACATCGCGCTGTTCGTTGCCGTCTAGCTTGGCCGTGAAGGCGACGTCATTCGCTTCAGCGGCAAGGGCTGCCGCCGTGGCCAACGCCTGACACGCAACGGCCGTCCAAGTCCTAAAGGTCATTCGCTTCATGAGTGCCACCTTTTCTAGATAGGGGAATCGTAACCGGTTTACCCCGGATTCAAAAGCCTGATCTTCAGCCTTGCCCTTTCTTTCCCCATCGGCAAGCCTCATTTTACATGCTTCTTTACGGCTCGCCTGCGCGGCAGGCACCGTGCTAAATTATGAAACATGAAAGTAAGCAATTTTGCCTGCGGGTTGGTCTTGGCACTGGCGTTGACGGCGCACGCCGAGAAAGTGGCTTTCAAAGGGTGCTACGCGTCGTGGGAGAACGGACGGCTGACCGTCGGCAACGCGCTGTTCGAGCGCGCGTGGGTCGCGGGCGACGCCGGCCTCGCGCCGGTCTCTTTTGTGCTTAAGAACCCTGACGCCGAGTGGCTCGCCGCCTCAGCGCATCAGTCCAAGATGACGGGCACGCTGGAGGTCAAGACGACGACCGGTCGCCGCAGCGTCGTGGGCGCGGAGGGCGTGCGGCTGGACGTGACGGCCAAGGGCAAGCTGACGCAGCAGTTCTCGCTGTGGCTCTACCCCGATGCGGCGGGCGTGCTCGCCGAGCGGCTGGACGGCGAGTCCGGCGGTGGCGTGGCCAAGGACGCGCTGGCCAGCGGCATCGAGTCGGACAAGCCGCAGAAGGGCGAGGCCGCGGCCGTCGCGGGCGCCGAGACGCTGGCGCTGGAGCCGCAGCATCTGCGCGTCACGCAGGTGACGCTGATGGATCAGACCGACAACCACAACGAGTTGGTCTCCGAGCGCGAGTGGCTGCTGATGCCCAACGAGGCGAAGTTCGACGCGCAGGGCTGTGTCCTGATTGCGGAGAACGTGATTGACGGCACGGGGCTGGCGTTCCTCAAACTCGCTCCGCTGCCGCACGCGAGGCAGGACAAGGCGGCGGTCGATTTCAGCGTCAATCCCGGCGCGCGTTCAATCGCCGCTTTTTTCAACGGCTATCCCGTGGCCGTGCTGGGCTTCCGCGGCGGGCGCGCGGGCCGCACGCGCGCGCTGCACGCCTTTCAGCGCTGTCTGCGCGAGTACCGGCCGGAGCGCGACGGGATGTTCCTCAGCAACACGTGGGGCGACCGCTCGCGCGACGCGCGCATCAACGAGGCCTTCCTGTTGCAAGAGGTCGAGGCGGGCGCGGCCTTGGGCGTGGACGTGGTGCAGATCGACGACGGCTGGCAGAAGGGGCGTTCGGCGAACTCAGTGGCCGCGCGCGGCAAGGGCGTGTGGAACGGCTACTGGGCGGCTGATCCGAATTTCTGGGACGCCGATCCCGCGCGTTTTCCGAGTGGGCTGGAGAAGGTGGTCAAGGCCGCGCGCGACAAAGGCATGAACTTCGGGCTCTGGTTCGGGCCGGACTCAAGCAACGACGCGGCGAACTGGCAGCGAGACGCCGACCACCTGCTGAAGTTCCACCGCGAGCTGGGCGTCAACTACTTCAAGATCGACTCGATGAAGACGCACAGCGCCGCGTCGCTGCGCAATCAGCGGGCGATGTTCGACCGTATGCTGGAGGGCTCGGCGGGCGCGATCACGTTCGATCTCGACGTGACCGCCGAGATCCGGCCGGGCTACTTCGGGCTGCCGGATATCGGGCCGCTCTTTGTGGAGAACCGCTACACCGACTTCCACCGCTACTGGCCGCATCAGACGCTGCGCAACCTGTGGATGCTGTCGCAGACGGTCGATCCGCTGCGGCTGCGCATCGAAGTGCTAAACAACACGCGCAATGCTGACAAGTACAAGGGCGATCCGCTGGCCCCTGCGCTGTACAAGCCGGACACGCTCTTTGCGGTCGCGATGATGGCGAGCCCGCTGGGGTGGTTCGAAGTCTCGAACCTGCCGGCCGAGCACGCCGCGCAGATGCGGCCCCTCGTGGCGGCGTGGAAGCGGGAGCGGGCGCGCATGCACGGCGGCGCGATCGTTCCGGTGGGCGCGGCGCCGGACGGCGTGGCCTGGACCGGCTTCGTGTCTGCGGCGGCGGACGGCAAGGGCGGCTACGCGCTGCTTTTCCGCGAGCTGAACGCGAGCGCTGAGTTCACTCTGGATGTGGCACGGGCGTCTCGCCCGTGTCCTCGCATCCCAAACGCGAATCGAGCCACCGTCCTCGGCGGTCGCGGCACCGCCCGCGTGGCGGATGGGATATTAACCGTCACCGTGTCCGAGAAGCTCGACTTCGTCTGGGTAAAGCTGGAGTAGGCCCGTAATGTGGCTTTTCAATAAAGCTGATATTCGCTTGATATGGCTTTTCAATAAAGCTAATATAGTCGCATGAAATCGGTCATAGAAGAGCTGGTGAATGAGTCTTTGCGGCGCGAAATCCCGTTGCCGGTGACGCGTTCTGTGAACGTCAAGCGCTTGCCGGGCAAGGTCTCCGTGCTGATCGGGATGAGGCGCACAGGTAAGACCTGGCTCTGCTTCCAGCGGATGCGCGAACTCCTGGCGCAAGGCGTTGCGCGGGAGCAGTTGCTCTATCTGAACTTTGAAGACGACCGGCTGGCGGGTTTGTCGATCCGCGATCTGAAGTGGATACCCGAGTGTTTCTATGCGCTGAATCCCACATACAGAAAGCAGACCTGTTATCTCTTCTTTGATGAGATCCAGTTGGTGGACGGCTGGGAGCAGTTCGTTCGGCGGCTTCTCGATGCGGAGAAAGTTGAGATCACGGTCACGGGATCATCGGCCAAGCTGTTGGGTTCGGAAATCGGGTCGAGTTTGCGCGGAAGGGGTTTGGCGACGGAGGTCTTCCCTCTCGACTTTGAAGAGTTCTGCGCGTTTAACGGTATTCAAGTGTCCAGGACAGGAGCGGTCGGTGCGCAGATGAGGTCGGCGATGCAACATGCGGCCGGGCGCTATTTCGAGACCGGCGGGTTCCCGGAGGTTCAGGGAGTAGAGGCCTCGTTGCGGCGTGATGTTCTGCAAGAGTACATCGGTGCCGTGATTCTTCGGGACGTGGTGGATAGACATGCGGTGACGAATGTTGTCGCGCTGCGTGCGCTGGTGCGGCAGATTCTTCAGAATCCGGGTGCGGCGTTGAGTCTGACCCGGTTTACGGGGACGCTGAAGGCCTTAGGTATTCCTGTTGCCAAGAACTCGTTGCTCGCCTATCTCGATCACTTGCAGGACGCGTATCTGTGTTTCCCGGTTGAGATTCACGACCGGTCTGTACGCCGCCGACAGGTAAATGACCGCCGACTGTATGCGATCGATGTCGGATTACAGAGAGCGTTTGCTTTGGGGCAGACAGCGGATCAGGGGCGCTATCTGGAAAGCTTGGTCTTCCTGCAGTTGCGGCGTCGAGGATCTCGTCCTGACTACTATCGGACGAAAGCGGGGCATGAGGTTGATTTCATCGTGGACGATCCGATAGGAAAAATGCTAATCCAGTGCTGTTGGACGTTGGAGAAAGACGAAACACGCGAGCGGGAACTGCGCGCGCTGAGGGAAGCGGCGGCAGAGATGCCTGGCAGCCGCTGTTTGATCGTCACATGGCTTGAGGATGACGAAGCCCCCGGTGTACGTGTGCTCCCTTATTGGAAATGGGCCTTGGAGAACGGAACGCTTTAGCACAAGCAACATCAAACATTGACCGACCGCGTTAAGCCGCTCGCCACCTCTCGCCCCGCGTCTTTCGAGGTTGGCGCGCGACTGGAAATAGACGTGTTCGTCGGGCATGGAGCGGCGCGGCTTCCCGCGCCGGCCGGAACGCGAAGGCGCTCCGCTCCAAGACGCTCGCGGTCCGTTGTCGCTGCGTATAGAGCGCGCCCGAATTGTCAGTGAAACAGGGCTGGCGGGTTTCATGAATTTCAACCCTTGGGCAAGAAGATAACGACTTGGGTGGCTTTGTCCTGGATGAACCCGATCAGGATGCCTTTAGACTCCCAAGTCAATTGTTTGACGTTGCCGTTGTCTTTCCGCGCTGAGGGTTCGCCATATGCGGCAAGCGCCTGTTTGAGGGACGATCCTATTCCAATACCCGCTGCGGTTTGGCCCTTAAAGTCACTGTCAAACCGAAGCTCCGTGGCACCTCTCACGTCGTCGATCATGCAATGGATGGCGTATTTCGTCTTCCATTGGAGCCACTTGCCGTTTGGATCGGTGTCGGGTTTCCCCAATTCCTTGATGAGAGCATCGCGTTTGGCGCCGATCCTGAAGCCTCTCCACCCTTCGCCTTCCACAATCAGCTTCTTTAACACAATCGCATTTTCGCGCAAGTCGTACGTGAGGCCAACGGGCGTGAGCAGTTCCTGCATGGCTGTGCGGAAGGGCTTGTTCTTAATGTCAGGATGGGCCCATTCGCGGCAGATGGGGTCGGTGTTCTTGAACGACTCGTCCCAATTGTACTTGAGCCCGACTTGCTTGCTAAGCTCAAGGACGGCGTATTGGACAGCGAGTTTGTCTGAGGTCGCTCCCTTGAATGAGATCGGGTATGGCTTTGTCAGCGTGACAAGTTTTTGCTCGGCTCCTGTCATCCCTTTGACGGATGCCGTTGCCGTCTCTGCGTCGACGGTGACTGCGAGTAGCGATGCGAGGACTGCAACCAATCTGGTCGTGTTCATTTGCTGTTTCCCTTCTTTGCAGGAGTGAGTTGCCCATCCGACACCTTTCTGGCGTACGCTTGTTAGACATCTCGCTCATACACCTTCCTGACGTGAACGGAGTGTTTGGTTACACGGATTTAAGACTATTTCTTTTTCAACACGATTTCGTTTCCGCGCAACTCATAGGTGAGGCCGACGGGGTCGAGAAGCGCCTGCATCGCAGCGTTGAACGGTTTACCTTTGATATTCGGGGTGACCCACCTCTGACAGGCCGGAGCCGTATTTTTGAACGATTCATCCCACTGATATCCGAGCCCGGCCTGCTTGCCGAGTTCGATGACGGCATATTGGACGGAGATCTTGTCCGTTGCATCGCCCTTGTCTGCGGTCGGATAGGGCTTGGTCAGTGTCACGGTCTTTTTCTCAGGCACCGTCAGTTTCCCATCGGAACTCACGTCCTTCTTTTCCGCAGTCCGCTTAAGTTCCGCTTTAGCGGATTGACAGTAATACAAATAGGCATCTAATCTGGCGGCATATTGGTTTTTGTTAGCAAATACGAAAACGGTTGCACCGTCACGATTGTACGTTGGCCAGCCATGAGACGTGCCGGGGCGGAAAGTCCATGATTTTCCATCTGAATTGACTTCGAGGATTCTGTTTTTCAAAGTCTCTAAATTTTCTTTGTCTTTGGGAGAATACTCTATTTCCCCGAGAATGCACTTGCCCTCTTTGTTGGAATAAAAGGTCAATGTTTGGTCTGGCTCTCCCTGGACTTGCGCCTTTGTTATGCCAATTGCCGTACTTTCAGCATCCTTGCATCCTATCCATGTTGGTTCACCGTACCTCTTGAGTGCCTCCTCTTTGGTTTCGCCAATGGAAGCCCAAGACTGCCTTCCTGTCACAACAGCACCCTGCAAAGGCGCTTTCTTCGGAGCCTTTAAATTCACCACCGGCTCACGCTGTGCCGCTTGAGGTTGAACCTTTTGCGAAAAACCGGCTTCGATCACCCTGATGGAAAAAGAGGGGCCGTCTTTGTCTCTCCGAGCTTGATCTCCGATAAACAGCAGCTTGACTGACTGCATGTCCCATCCCCGCGTCTTGAAGGCTTGCGTCGGGATGCGAACAACCTGATACCCGTCATGCACGCCGGAGATGTATGGGGTGACATCGATGCTGTCCGAAACCAGATTTTCGAAGTCACGCAACGTGATTTTAATACGCCCGTAGGACTCGTCCTTTTTCACCTCGAACCGAAGCTCTGATGCCTTGGACAGATCGATTGGCTGCAATTCCAGCAGCATGGAGTGCGCCCTGTTGTCGGGTACATACTTATAGGCTCCGGCACTCAAAGAGTCGCCATTGGACACGCGCTTAACCTCCAGGTTCTCGTACTGCAACTGCGAGGGGTCGGTAAGTACGGTTAGTGGCAGTACGTTCTCGCCTGGTTTGGTTTGGGCTGTCTCCACGCAGCCGGTGACTGCGAGCAGCGAGGCGAGAACCGCGGCCGATGTATTGGTGTTCATTTGTTGTTTCCTTTCGTTGTATGAATGAGCCGTCCAGCCGATGCCGTTTAAGGCCGTCCAGGTGGCGGCGATACTCGACATAAGCAGGACGGCAATTCCAACCCGTGTGAATAAGCGATGCTTGCGAGCAGATGTCGTCAAGCCCTGCCGTTGGGCTTCGGTGGCAGAGGCGACCGTCTCGACCAGCGTTTTGACTTCCGCAATCGTCTGGTAACGCCGCTCCGGGTTTTCGTCCAGGGCACGCAGGACGATCTCGTCCAGGCGAACATCGACGATGACTTTCTTGGAGGGCGGAGTCAGCGGTTTCCCCGGCAGCTCGCCGGTGAGAAGCTCATATAGGAGGACGCCGAGTGAGTAGATGTCTGCGCGGTGGTCGGTGGGACGACACTCCTTCTGCTCGGGAGCCATGTACTGCGGCGTGCCCGCGTGCAGGCTTTCGGTGACACCGACTTCGGTCGTCTCCACGTTCAGCATCTTGGCGATGCCGAAGTCGGCGATCTTGACGTGACCCTCTTTATCCAGGAGGAGGTTTTCCGGCTTGATATCGCGGTGGACGACGCCGTGCTCGTGGGCATACTGCAGGGCGACGCAGATGGGCGGCACGATGGCGAGCGCCTCTTCGGGCGTGAATTTTGAGGCCTGCATGGCCTGCCGCAGGTTGACGCCGTCGACAAACTCCATGAGCAGGTAGTAGAAGCCCCCGGCCTGACCGAAATCGTAGATGGTGACGATGTTCGGGTGATTGAGCGCGGCGAGCGCTTGCGCTTCCTTTGCGAAGCGCTTGGCAAACCGTTCATCGCCCACGCTTTCGGGCGCGAGCAGCTTAAGGGCGACGAGACGGTTGAGGCTCTTCTGCCGCGCCTTGTAGACGACGCCCATGCCGCCGCGGCCGAGATACTCAAGAATGTCCAAGTGAGGGAAATGGGGGGCGAGGTCCGCAGGCGAAGGCCTTTCCCTGTCTGTCATCGGCAAGGTGTCCGGCATCGTTTGCGACAAGGCCCCTTCCATCAGGCAACGGGGGCAAAGGCCGGCGGTGGCTTCGACGGGCAGGCATGCGCCGCATTTCGGACAGGCTTGTGAATGTTGTGACATCTCGGTCATACCCTTTCCTGACGCGGAACCGGCGACCGGTTACACGACATTTTAAGTTTTTTCAAGCGCGGCGAACAGCGCGCGCATCTCACTGTCTATCAGACCGGGGTCTTCCAGTGTGCCGGACACCTCGTCCCGGATCAACTCGCGATAGCGCTGCCGGAGACGATGGACGGCCACTTTAAACGCGTTCGCGTTCATTCCGCACGCGCCGGCCATGGCCGCCTGATCGCCGTGTGCGGCGTCGCCGACCAGCCACGGTTTGACTTGTTCAAAGAAAGTCGATCGTCCAGCATCTGCGCATTCGCGCGTGAGCGCGTCGAACGCATGCGCCACGACCGCCAGCGCCCATTGGCGGTCAAAGTCCGCGTCAGGGGAGAGTGTCGTGTTGTCCGGGATGACATCGGCCAGAGACCGCTCCTCGTCGTCGAGCGGAATCATCTCTGCGCCGCCGCCGCGCTTGAGGCGGTTGTCGGCTTCGCGCCGATGGGACAGGAAGTGCTTGACGGCGCCCAGCAGGTAGGAGCGGAACCGTCCGCGCTCCTTTTCGGCGTTGAAGGCACAGTTCCCTGACAAGAGTTGGGCGAAGAAATCATGCGCGAGGTCACGCGCGGCATCACCCGTTCTGTCGCGCAGTTCGTAACGCAGAAAGGTGGTCACCGGCTCGTAATAGGCGACGCAGAGTTCAGAGAGCGCGCGACGGCCTTCCGGCGAGTCCACCTTGGCGTGCCTGACTTGCGTCCAGCGCGTGGTGTGGAAGACGTCGGCACGCCGCGCACCAACCGGCGGCTCGAACGCGCATGCTCTCGTAGGATCTGCGGACATAAGATGCTTTGGGCTGACAAAAAAAACCCGTCTCGCACCTGCGGGACGGGTTTGTCACAACGGCGTTGGCGTCCCGCCGTATCAGGAAGGATGACGCCGCTCAGCGGGTGCCGCGAGTGCCCGTGGCAATGTCGGAACGGCGGAGGTCGTCGTGCCAGAAGTCAAGACCGAACCAGCCCAACACGAAGTCGGCCACCTGAGAGGTGTCGACGCCGGCGCGGACCGTGATGCCCAGATGGGTGTCAAGCGGGGTATAGGGGATGCCGATTGGGAGGGCGACCTCTAAGCCGGTATAGGCGAAGTTGTGCCAGCCGCGGGGGTGGTGATTCCATGTGGTTGACATGCTGTCCGGGTCTTTGTGGATCACGGTGTGGGCCGAGTCGTCGTTAAACGATTCACTGCCGTCCATGCGTGCGGACCAGCCCCGGCTCCGCTTGGGATCCTTGTAGAAGCTCACGATGTCCGAATCCTGCGAGACGGCCCAGGTCTTCCAAGGGCCAAAGCCGCCTATTTCCCGGAATTCAGGGTAAACGCCGAAGCCGCGGCCTTCCATTTCGACTGAGCCACCGGCAAAAACGACGTACCCGAGGTGGCCGTAGTCGGTCACTTGGGCGTGGATACCCATGCTGGGGGTCAACGGGCCCGTCACCGGATTTCCATGGGTCATGCCGATGCCGAAATGAAAGATATCACAAAAATCGGAGCCCCGGTTCTGGATCCAGTGGAACCCGGGTGTAAAAACGGATTCCGAGGACTTGCCTGATTTCCCGTAGTCATAGGACTGTGCCGACGCAACGAGCGAACCTAGGCAGATTGCCGCGAAAATGGAACCTTTATTCACTGAATCCTCCATCCTTTGTTTGCTGAACGACAAACGTAATTAAGTTGAAATGGCCACTGGTTAAAACAAGCAACACCGTCAAACCAAGCACCGTTAACGTACTATAACATGCGGCTTTCGTTTCGTTCAAGCCGTATTTGGCTGTTGGCTGACGATGGCTGACGATT
>CAYMLQ010000023.1:0-33111 GCA_964390795.1 uncultured Lentisphaeraceae bacterium | reverse complement strand
GTGAAGAATACGGCGCTTTCGCGCACACGCCCCGCCATGGCGGCCACGCGGCCCGCGATGGACTGCTGAACCCCCGCGATGATGTTGTCGATCTTTTCGCCTGAGGCCAGCAGCCCGATGATTTCGGACTCGGCAAACACCACGCACATGCTGCTGATGGCGGCCGGCCGGTTCGCCCGCGACGCATGTTCGCCCAGCCGGTCCAGCGGCACCTCCAACCGTTGCGCAACCACCTCCAAGAAACGTCCCGTTCCCGCAGCGCAGCGGTCGTTCATGGAAAAGTCCAAGACGCGCCCGTCGCTGTTGAGCTGCACGAACTTGCTGTCCTGCCCGCCGATGTCGATCAAGGCGGTCGCCTCGGGATGCAGAAAGCGCACCCCTACCGCATGGCAGGTGATTTCGGTGATCGCCTGCCGGGCGAGGCCGATCGCGTGACGCCCATAGCCGGTCGCGACGATGCCGCCCAGGTCGCTTTCGGTCAGGCCGCGCATGTCCAGAAGGCGCTTCAGAAGCGCCTCCGCTAGCGCCGCCTGACCGACGCCTTGATCGCAGGCGTCCGTGGCTACCACTTCGGCACGCCCCGCATCGTAGAGGGCGATTTTAATCGCGCGCGAACCGGCGTCGATGCCGGCATATAGAGGAGGTGTCATCGTGCGTTCCTTACACTGTCTTCGGCATGCGCGCAGCCGTTTGGGAGCGGCGCGCCTTCCCGCGCCGGCCGGCTCTCGCGCGCCGCGCGCGCGGTTTCAACCAGCGCTTCAAGCCGGGTCCGCAGCGCGGCGGAAAAGGGATCGGCCAGCGACGGGATCTCAAGCTCGACGCACGGCACGTTGAGCTGCCGCGACACGTATGCCGCAATTTGCATTCCCTCGTGGGCGCAATGGCTGGCGCCGGGAATGCGGGAAATCACAAGGGCTTCAGAGCCGAGGCGGCGCATCTCGCTGACGATGCGCTCAGCCCGTTGCTCCGCCGGCCCCACCATCGGATCAGCCAGCGCACAGCGGGCCAGCGCGGCCAGCGGCGGAAGGTCTTCGGGAATCGGGTCGAGCGCGTGCGTGAACAGATAATCCGTGCCGCACAGCCGCGCGCCGCACGCCTCGACCCACTGCATGGCGCGCAGGTCGGCCACGGGGTTGACCCAAAAGAGGCGCACATCCTCATCGCTCCCATAGCCGAGGCCGGCGTCCACGCGACGGCGAACCTCGACCTGCAGAGCGTTCAAGACCTGTTCCGTCGCCAGACGGTCGGAGCAGAAGTGAATGATCAGCATCTCCGCAATCAGCAGTTCAAGCGCGGGAAGCGGCGAACGCGGCGCCAGAAACGCCGCGTCGCGCAAGGCCCGCAAGGTGGCGCGGATACGGTTGGCGGAGCGGATGCCCTCGGCCAGGCGCTCGTCCGTAAGGGCGTGTCGCGAAAGCGCGGCAAGCGCCTCGCGCACGCGCGCCAGTTCGGCTGTGACGAGCTCCGCCTGACTCGCCGGAGTCAGCCCGCCGCCGGGCAGGGCGACCGCCGGCTCGCCGGGATCAGGGGTGCGGCGATACGGCATCTCCCACCACAGGACCGGGTGCCCCAGCCCTTCCACGCGCTGGGCGATGGCGGAGAAATCGTCGCACACCGCGCCCACGCTGCACGTCAGCAGGTCCGGAAGCGGGAAGTGCCGGCCGTTGACAAACGCGCCCAGCATCGCGCGGACAGGACAGAAGGATGCGTCGACGCCCAGCGCGTCCGCAAGGGCAAACAGCCCGTCCGTCTGCTGCATGAGGCAGGGCGTCCACCAGGCGCCATCGGGATAAAACGCCACGACATCGGGCAGGGCGAACGCCATCACGGGCACGGTGCCGAGATCCTTCATCGTGCCGACCAGCTTGCAGCCTTGGCGCCGGGCCTCCGCGAGGCGGTCGTTCTCCGACAGCAGCAGCTCCCAGAGACGGTCTGCGGCGGGAGAGGGGTCAAAGCGCAGCTCGGCAAGCCGCCTGTCGCCGCCGTCATAGTGCCGACCCAGCGGGGAGGAGGCGACCGCACAGCGCTGCCGCCAGGCGTCAAACGTGCGCGTTTCAAGGGCTGGCATACCGCTCATCTGCCAACGCCCTCTGCAGGAACACGCGCCGCAGCCCGGCACGCCTGAAGCGACTCGGCAAACGCCTCCGCCCGCGTGCGCAGGGTTGCAAAGGCCGGACGCGCCCCGGTCTCGAGATCCAGCCAAGGCAGAGCCGTTGCGCTTTTCATCCTTGGAACTTCGGCGTGATAGAGGTCACACCACGGCTGCCGCACGTGTACCCAGCCTTGGAGGCCTGCCGCGCGGCTCGTCTGCCGGAGCCATTCGAAGAAAGGCGCGTTGGGACGCTGGGCGATGGTCGGAGTATCCACCGTGCCCTCGGTCGCGTGGACCGCGATCTGCAAGCCGACCTGCCGCAGCATCTGCAAAACGGCGTCGTCCGCTTCGGTCAAGCAGCACGCGAGCAAGCCCACGCGAAACACGCTGTCAGCCGTTTCCGTGGCAGAGGATGCGAAGCGTTGCGCCTTGCCTGGTAGGGACGCCGCCCCGAAGGCGTCCGCGGCGGTTTGCGGGGAAACCGCCCTACCAGAATGCGTTTCGCACCGAGGCTCCCCCAAGCGGCTGAGAAACCGATCGAGGCGTTTCAGCTCGTCGTCGTAAAGGCGGAGGGCGGTCTCCGTGCCGTGCGTGGCCGGGACATTCAAGAGAAAGAGCGGCAGGCGCGTCCGCGCGCGGAGCGTTTCAAACGTCCGCCGAAGCTGGTCGCACCGGGTCGTCAGGACCGCGGCGGCGAAACGCGACTCATCGGACAGCAGCGCCTCGGCCCAGCCATGGGCGGCGGCGCAGACGCCGGCACTGGGCGAACCCTGGGCAGACGCAAGCGGGGGCAGCGTCACGGGCGCAAAGCCGTGCGCACGGATCCGGTCATGCGGAACCTGCGGCCCGGTTGTCGCGATCACCTGTTGCGGAGTGGCCATAAGGACGTCCATTACCCCCGGGCGGCGCGAACCGTTTCGTAAAGCGCTCCGATGCGCAGGGCCATACGGGCATCGTCGCTCGGAGAGTAATCCGTCTCGATGCGCAGGTAAGGCAGACCCAGCGCTTCAGCCAGCGCGCGCGTCCGCGAACACTCGATATCGTAGGTGAGGCAACTGTGCCAGACAAGCTCGACCACGCATTCGGCCCGGTAGTCGCACGCGAGCTGCCGCAGGAGGTCGTGCCGCCGCGTGTTGGGGGTCATGACCGAACAGGGCAAGTGCCAGTAGGCATCAGCAAGGGCTTCGAGCGGGTCGGCCGCGTCCTCCGGAATATCCTGCGCGATCGGCTTGAGGCCCGTGCAGTTCTCCTGGCAGACCACCAGCCCGCCGTCGGCCTCGAGCAGGTCCACCACCCGCTCCGCGCCATGCGGCGTGGGCACGCCGGTGAGGAGGACACGCACGGCGCCGGCCTTGGGCCTGTCTGCGGCAGGCCGCGAAGGCAGCGCGGCCAGGATGCGCTCATACGCGGCGAGATCGGAGGGCAGGCAGGCGATCAGGCTCTTGAGATCCAGCAGTTCCCGGCCGGACAGCGGCGGGCGAGGCGCGCGCAGACACTCCGCCAGCGAGCGCCGCAGACGGCGTTCGCGGTTCGTCAGACGGATCGCCTCTCTGATCCGCTCCTCCGTGATCTCTGTGGAGAATCGCCGGGCGAGGATCTCGCGAAGCTTTTGCAGCTCCCGCACCCAGTGGGCGCGGGCGTCGGGGTCATCCGCCTTCTGCGGCAACTCCAGCACCTGCATCGGATGCCGTTCGGCGAGCAGCTCATACATCTTCTTCTTTCCGTCGCAGGTCGTTTCGGCAACAACCAGCGAGGCTATTTCCAGAAACGGGTTCGCCCGGTTGACGCTGAAGCCGAAGGTCGACTTGATCAGCGGGCAGAGGTTGGCAGGGAGAAAGGCCTCCGCCGCAGGAATCATGTCCGCCGAGCCGCCGCAGAGGCAGACCGGCCACGCGCCCGCGGCGAAGATCAGCTCCCTGGGGGTATACTCGCACATGATTCCGACCAGATGACCGCCGGCCTGCTTAAAGGCGGTGGCCTGTTCGCAACAGCGTCCGACCATCTCGTCGAACCATTCCATACCGCAGCGTTCCATAGAAACCCCCTCCACGTTTCCCGAGCTACCTCGGCGCGCGCGCGACGATCCGGCCCTGCGCGATTTTCCCGGCATGGGCCAACTGCTGCACGAAGGCCATTTCCGCGCCGAGCGCCTGCATCAGATTCTGGTCGAAGCCGATGCAGCGCAGCGCATCGTAAGTCAGTTGCAGGGCCAGCATGTTGAGATAGAGATCGATATGGCGTGCGAACTGCCTCGTATCCTCGGCGCACAGGATCTCGCAGCCGTGGCTCCTCATGAGGCCGGCGTACTCGGTGATCGACAGCATGGACGGAAACTTCATGAAGGCCATGAACCGCTCGGCCTCGGCATCGCCAAGATGGATGCCCTCGACCCAATCGGTGAAGGCGATGAGTCCACCGGGCTTGACCAAGCGGACCGCCTCCGCGATCAGGGCCGGCTTGTCGACGACGTAACACCAGGCGTCCTCCCCCCAGACGAAATCAGCCTCTCCAGAAGGCAGGCCGGTCGCACAGACATCCGCCTCCGTCACCCGGATGCGGTCGGACAAGCCTTCGGCCGCGCAGCGCGCCCGGCAGTCCCGAACCGCCTTGGCCGTGGCGTCCACCCCGCACATGTTGGCCGCCTCACGGAAGCGCACGAGGAAACGCATGCCCGCGCCGTTGCAACTGCACAGGTCGACGCCGCGCATCCCCTTGCCGATTCCCGCCTTATCCGCCAGCGCCATGGATGAAGCAAAGCCGCCGATATGAATCTGCTCGCCCATGACCAGCTCCCACAACGCGCCTTCGCCACCCGAATAGACGGACTGCACATCCTTCAACGTGATCGCTGACTTCACTTTCATAAACGCTCCCTTAAAGAAACAACCTGCCGTCCCTCCGCGAGAAGGGCATGGCAGGTTGCGTCACCCGGGCAAAACGTCGCCGATCAGTTCACTCGCTCGGCCATCTTGTCTCCTCGACGCGAATGGCAAACGGTGCTGGCTCGACCACGGGGCGGATAATAAAGGACGGGGGGGCATCGGTTGGTATCTGACCCAGATACCGGCACGTGCCTCCTCAGCCATACTCGAAATTGTCGCGCCAAAAACATTTTCCCGAGGAATCCACTGCCTCAAAAGCCGGCGGTTTACGGTCGCCCCCGGCCGCGTGCCACGCGACCGTGTTCTCTGCCGAATCCATCATGCTGAAGCTCATCGAAAGTTTGTCGTCTAGCTTTTCGACCTGAACAGCCGCAGCCCACGGGAAACCGCCCGCGAGGCGGTGCTGGCCATGGGTCGCAAGCGTGAACGACTCGTGTTCCGCGGAGAACCCGCAGGCGAGGGTGCCGAGCGCCTTCCCTTGCGAGTCTGTCACGGAGAAACTCAAATTGTCGGCGCTCAGCCGTCCCGCCGGAACTACGGCGGTTCCGTTGCTCACGGCGACTTTCCACCAGGTGTCGCCTTCCAGCCCCTCTTGCCTGAATTCGAATTTCCCTTGATACGTATAGGGAAACGTGAGCGTCCCGACAGCACCCGTATAGGATGAGGCATCGAAGGCCGCCACCTCATGGTTGTAGGTGCGGTTCCAGTCCGTATAGGCTTTAACGGCCAGCCCGACGAGTCCGAGGGCCAGCAGGCACCAGACCGCGCCGACGCCGATCAGAACCTTGCCGCCCTTCCCGTGGCGGCTGCGGACGACGCCCACGATCAACGGCAACAGCCAACCCAGCAGAACCAGGGCGACAATGCCCCATATCATCAGACCCAAAAAGACACCACTCATGATTGAACCTCCTTACGGGACGAAGGCAAGATCTGGGGCCGGAGGGCCTGCACGGGACACCTCGCCTGACAATCCAGGCACTCGATGCACTCCAGGTCGCGGTTGACGGGTGACGCGCCGTCCTCGCGGTGCCGCATGACCGGAACATCCATCGGGCAGCCCTTGTCGCACTTTTTGCAGCCGACGCAGGTCTCGCCGTCCAGCTTGAGCCGGAAGGGCGTCAGTCGGTTCGTCAGGGCGACCAGCGCGCCGACCGGGCACATCACCTTGCAGAACGACCGGCTGACGAGCACGCCTGAAATCAGAACTGCAGCCACGAAGCCCATCTTGGCCAGACGGCCGGTAACGCCCGACCAGTCGTGATCCGCGATGGCGATCGGCAGAACCACCTGTAGGCCCGCCGTCGGGCAGAAGTTACAGTAGAAGAACGGCGACTCGTTGCCGACAAACCAGGCCACGCAGACAACGGTAACGGCCAGCACCGCATACTTGATGGCAGAGGCCCAACGCGGCAGATGAAACTTACGCGAAGGGATCTTGTGGAGCAGGTCTTGCAGGAACCCCATGGGGCACACCCAACCGCAGAAAAGCCTCCCGACCAACACGCCCGCGCCCAGCACCATCAACAGCACGAGCCAGGGGATCTCGTTGAAAGCAAGCGACCGGCCCAACATGCCGACCGGACAACCCAGCCACGCCACGGCGCAAGCGTCGCAATTCATGACGGGCAAACAGAAGCGGGCGGCGGCGGCGCTGCCGAACACATTCGAGTGCAACAACACAAGCGAGACCGTCTGCACGACGCGCCGCTTCACTGTCAGCCCCCAAGCCATCCGTCCGCCTCCGACCTTTCAACACAAACCAAGCAGGCATCCCTCTTGCGTTAGGGCGGCCTGCTTGGCAGAACAAACTCAACAATCAGAAATTAAGGCTTCAATGTCGCTGTCTCGGGTAAAACGAGGTTGGCTTCAATAACCTTCCCAAACGTGCGTTTTTTGTCTTTCACCCAGACGATCACCTTGTAATTTCCCGGATTGGCCACTTCACCGAAGTAGCCGCCTCGGCCTCCTCAAGACGGGCACAGCTTGCCAAGCGCTTCCCGCTGGCGGTCAACGACGTCCCCCGCCTCGTTCAGAAGGACAAAATACCCCTGGCCATCCATCCGCATGGATTTCCTTTTCCCGTCAACCATCTTCACCTTGCTGAGTTCCACGGTGACCCGGTAAGGCACCTTCTTCTTCCGGGTGAAGCTGCGCAGATCGTCAGGCTTCATCGGCGGAACGGAGAGATTCGCGTAGAACTCGACCGTCTCGTCGCTCGTCGGGGTCTCTTTGAACTCCGTCAAGAAGGCTTTGATTTCTTCGTCGCTGGGAATGCCGGAGGCCTTGACCGAACTCAGCTTGAGCGTCGACGGCTTGGCCGCCGTTCCGCCATTGGCTCCGGCCAATTGCTTGGCCTGCTCACGCGACGTCTCATTCAGCGCGGCGAGCTGGCAGCTGACCGTCGTGCCGTTGGCACGCTTGAGCGTCACCGACGTTCCAAACAAACGCACAAACTCGCCCTCGATGGTCCGCCCGTCTGCGCTTGTCCACGTCTGCATCTCCGCTCTGCTCACACCTGCCAAGAGGGTGAACATAAACAGAATATGGATATACGATGACCGCATAATCGCCACTGCTCCTAAAGTGCTAATAGCTTTACTGAGTCAGCGTCTAAAGTCAAGCGGGGAATGAACGGCGGGGAATGAACGAAAGTCCATTTTTTGTTTCCAGTCTTTTCCTCTGCATCTCATCGTGATACCCTTGACTCGAGAAGGTTTAAAAATATGAGAGGCTTCCATGGGTGATGATCGAGTACGACGGCTCCCAGCCGTGCATCGCATTCTTGCATGCGCCGAAAGCGAAGGCGTGGTGACCCGTTTCGGTCACGCCGACGTGCTGACGGCAATCCAGACGCTTCTGAGCGAGACCCGAACCCTCTTGCTAGCGGGCGAGGCAGTCGCAGAGGACGCGCTGACGCCGGAGGCGCTGGCAGGCCGGGCGGAGACGCGCCTGGCGGCCGAACAGGGCCCCGTGCTGAAACCGGCCGTCAACGCCACCGGCATCCTGCTGCACACCGGGCTCGGTCGGGCCGTGATGCCCGAGGCGGCACGGCTGGCCGTCGCGTCGGTAACGGGCTGCTGCAACCTGCAGATGGATCTGACGGACGGCGCGCGGCTGCACCGCGAGCACGTCATCCGCCAACTGGTGTGCGACCTGACCGGCGCGGAGGACGTGCTGCTCGTGAACAACAACGCCGCGGCAACGATGCTGGTGCTGCGGGCCTTGGCGCGCGACAAGGAAGTCCTTGTTTCGCGGGGCGAGCTGATCGAGATCGGCGGCTCGTTCCGCCTGCCGGAGATCATGGCTGAAAGCGGCGCGACCCTGCGCGAGGTCGGCACCACCAACAAGACGCACCTGCGCGATTACGAGCGGGCGCTCACGCCCGCCACCGCGATGCTGTTGAAGGTTCACAAGAGCAATTACGACATCGTCGGCTTCACGAAGGAGGTCGGGATCGCCGAGCTGGCCAGCCTGGCCAAGTCGCGCGGCCTCCTGGCTCTGGACGACCTGGGGTGCGGGGCGCTGGTCGCGCTGGAAGCCTACGGACTGCCCCACGAGATGACGCTTGCGGAGAGTGTGGCGGCGGGCGCCGACCTGGTGCTGTCGAGCACGGACAAGCTGATCGGAGGGCCGCAAGGCGGACTGATCGTCGGACGGAAAGAGGTGATCGACCGCGTGCGAAGCCATCCGCTCTACCGCGCCTTGCGCGTGTGCAAGATGACCCTCGCAGCCCTGGAGGCGACCCTGCGGCTCTTCAAGAACCCCGCACGCTTGACGCAGACGCACCCGCTCTACGCCATGCTCGCCAAAACGCCGGACGCGCTCTTCCGCCAGGCCGAGGCGCTGGCGCTGGCGCTCCGCGCGGTGACGCCTGACCCCGTCGCGGTCGTGGAGCACGCCGCTTACCTGGGCGGCGGATCCCTGCCCGGCCAGGCGCTGCCCTCCTTTGCCGTTCGGGTGGGCGTGCGCGACGGCCGCGCCGCCGCTGCGGCGCGCCAGCTCCGCGAGGCCGCCGTACCGATCGTCACGCGCGTGCATCAGGACGCCCTCTATTTGGACATGCGCACAGTCTCGCCGGAGGAGTGCGCGCAGATCGTGCAGACGTTCCAAGAAGCGTCTGCCTCGGCTCGCGGGGACAAGCAAGGAGCGAACGCATGAAGTGCGCCCCGCCCCCTTCCTGCGCCGCCTCCCGCAGCACCTCCGCCGTGCCCGCCGCGCCCGCGATCAGCCTGACCCTGGGCACGGCCGGTCATATCGACCACGGCAAGACCTCCATCGTGCAGTGCCTCACCGGCTGCTGGTGCGCCCGCCTGCCTGAGGAGATGGCGCGCGGCATGACCATCGACCTGGGCTTTGCCGTGTGGACGCGCTCCGACGGTCAGCGCGTGGGCATCGTCGACGTGCCCGGACACGAGCGCTTCATCCACAACATGGTGGCCGGCGCGACCGGCATCGATGTGGTCATGCTGGTAGTGGCGGCTGACGACGGCGTGATGCCGCAGACCGTCGAGCATGTGCAGATCGTGCGCATGCTGGGCGTACGGCGCGGGCTCGTCGTGATCAACAAGAGCGACCTCGCGGACGAGGAGCGGCTGGCGGACGTGGAGCAGGAAGTCCGCGACTGCGTGCAGGGAACCTTTCTGGAAGGCTGCCCCCTGGTGCGCTTCTCGGCCAAGACCGGCGCGGGCCTGGACGCGCTCTACACCGCTCTGGAACAGACGGTCGACGGCACGGCCGAACGCGACGCTTCAGGCCCGTTCCTGCTGCACATCGAGCGCTCCTTCGTGCTGCAAGGCCTGGGAACCATCATCTCCGGCATCCCGCGCTCCGGCCGGGTGCGTCTGGGCGACGAGGTGGAGCTGCTGCCGGACGGCACGCGCCACACCGTGAAAGGCATCCAGGTGTACGGCGCCCCCGCGGAACAGGGGCGCGCGGGCGAGTGCTGCGCGCTGCGCCTGTCCGGCATCTCCCGCGACCAGATCGAGCGCGGCAAGGTCGTGGCCGCCCCCGGCTACTTCCAGCCCACGCGCTTCCTGAACGTGAAGTTCTTCTACCTGCCGCACCATGAGCGCCCGCTCGCGCCGCGCACCGCCGTGCGCTTCCACATCGGCACCTCCGACACGCCCGGCCACCTGGTGCTCCCTGAGCGCGCCCGGCTCGCGCCGGGCAGCGAGACCTTCGCGCAGGTGCAGTTGAGCCGGCCCGTCGTGGCCGCCCCCGGCGACTTTTTCGTGATCCGCCAGCTCAGCCCCGTCAAGACCTTGGGCGGCGGCACGCTGATCGACTGCGCGGAGACCAAGCTGCGCCGCGGCCGCGGCGACTGGATGGAGACGCGCATCGAAAAGGAGAAGGCAGTCAACGACGAGACGCACGCGATGCTGCTCGCGCTGACGGCCAAGGGCACCGCGCCGTGCCATGTGGACAACTGGGCGCGGCAGGCGGGCGTGGCGCTCGAGGCGGCCCGCGAATGGGCTGCCCGCCTGGTCGAGCGCGGCGACGTCATCGCCCTGCCCGGCGACCGCTACGCGGCGGCTGCAGCGCTGGAAGAGGTCGCCAACGAACTGGTGGCCCGCCTCAGCGCCCTCCACGACGCGCACCCGCTTTACCGCGGCTTTGAAAAGAAGGACATCCTGCGCGCCATGCCGGGCACGCGGCTGCTGGTGGACCGCGCCTTCGAGGGCCTGCTCGCCGAAGGACGGCTGGTCCGCGAGGAGGAGCGTTTCTTCCTGAGCGCTCGCGAACCGAAGCTCTCCCCCGACGAAGTCCGCGCTGCGGAGCAGTTCACGCGCCTGTATCAGGAGTCTGGCTTTGTCACGCCGCGGCCCGACGAGCTTCCCGCCCTGACCGGCGTACGGCAGGCGGTCGCCGACGAAGTCCTGACCTATCTGATGCACTGCGGCGTGCTGGTCCAACTGACCGAACACGTGCTCCTGCACCAGAGCTGCGTGGCACGCTCGAAAGTGGCGCTGGAAACGTGCATCCGGAAAACCGGCCGCGTCCGGTCTGCGGATTACAAGGACGTTTTGGAAACGTCGCGCAAGTTTGCGATCCCCCTACTCGAGTACTGGGACCGCATGGGGCTGACGCGGCGCGTCGGCGACGAACGTATCTTACGTGAAACGGAGACGAAACAGTGACACAGGAAGATTTAGAGAAACGCAAACGCGTGATGGGTCGTTCCATCAAGCTGGGGCATTGCGTCTGCGACCCGGCCAAACCCTGCCCGTGCCCGCTCTTTCAGGAGCGCAACGTCTGCCTCTGCGCGGGCGAGCACCTGCCCGTGGACGGCGCCGCCGAGGTCAAACTGACCCAGCACGTGCGCAGCGCGGGCTGCGCCAGCAAGATCGGGCAGCAGGATCTCCACGCCGTGCTGTCCCTGCTGCCGCAGGTCAGCGACCCGCGCCTGGTGGTCGGCCTGGCCACGGCCGACGACGCCGGCGTCTTCGAGCTGCGCCCCGGGCTCCTGCTGGTGCAGACCGTGGACGTCTTCACGCCGGGCGTGGACGACCCCTACCTGTTCGGCCGCATCGCCGCCTGCAACTCCCTGAGCGACGTCTACGCCATGGGCGGCAAGCCCGTGACCGCGCTCTCGGTGATCGGCTTCCCGATCCACACCCTGCCGCACGCCGCCATGGCCGCGATCCTGCGCGGCGGCATGGACGTGCTGGCCGAGGCCGAGACCGTGCTGCTGGGCGGCCACAGCATTAACGACGAGGAGGTCAAGTTCGGCTTCGCCGTGACCGGCTGCGTGGAGCGCGAGCAGCTCACGACCAACGCGGGGGCCCGCCCGGGCGACGCGCTGGTGCTGACCAAGCCCCTCGGCACGGGCATCGTCGCGCTGGCCGGACAGCTCGGGCGCGCCTCGGAGCGTGCCCAAGCAGCCTCGTCGCTCTCGATGTCCACGCTCAACCGCCGCGCCGCCGAGGCCATGGCGCGGCACGGCGCCAAGGCCTGTACGGACGTGACCGGCTTCGGGCTTCTGGGCCACCTGACCCGCATGGCCCTCGAGAGCGGCGTCACCGCCGAGGTCTGGTTCGACGCGCTGCCGCTCCTGCCGGATGTGCTTGAGTATGCCGCGGCCGGCATGTACAGCGGCGCGAACGAGCGCAACGCCTCGTTCGCGGCCAAGTACGCGAGCATCGCGGCGGACGTGACCGAGTCCGAGCAGGCGCTCCTCTACGACGCGCAGACCTCCGGAGGGCTGCTCATCTCGCTGCCCGAGGACAAGGCAGCCAAACTGGTGGGAGAATTGCGCGCCGAGGGCAACCTCACCGCGGCGATCATCGGCCGCGTGGCCGAGCCTTCGGACGGACATGTGCGGGTCACCCGCGCCAGGTAGTTTGGTGAGCGCGGCAAGCGGTATCCCGCGATGCGTTTACCCGTTTACCGTGCCACCCAGGGCCGACGCATCTTAATTCGCTTGCATCTGTTGCGGTTTTTGCGAAATGTTCACGTTATAGCAGACTGGGAAGATTTTTAGATGCGTCGGCCCTGCCGTGCCACCGACTCAAGCTTGTCCAATCGTAGGCAAAACGGTATAGTATCCTCGTATGAATTGTGGTTGATAGTTCACGAGTTCACGGACAGGATCGGCCGTTTTTGGGAAAGGAGTACTGACCTATGGTCATGACACTTGAAAATTTGGAGAACGCTGCCCTCAAGTTAGATGTTGCCGCAAGAGCACGACTAGCAGGAAGACTTCTGATCAGTCTGGACGCCCCGACAGATGAGGAGAATCTGCACCTGTGGGTTGCAGAAGCCGAACGCCGCCTGAACGACCTGCGTGCGGGCCGGGCAAAGGAATCTCCGGTTTCACAGGTTCTTAAACGCGCACGAACTGCACTCGCATGAGGAACATCACTTTTCATGAGGAGGCCGAAGCCGAACTGATGGAAGCGGCGCAGTATTACGAGGAAAAGGCTGCCGGACTCGGCCACGCCTTTCTTGACGATATCGACAATGCAGCCTCTGCCGTCGGCGACAATCCCATGGCGTACCAGCTTGTCGGACGTGAAGTGCGGCGGAAACTGTTGGCTCGCTTCCCCTACAGTCTGCTCTATGTCATAGAGCCGGACCGCATACGGGTACTTGCGGTAGCCCACGCCAAGCGCCGCCCTGAATATTGGTGCATGCGGATCTAAGAGCGTGTCCGTGCCACCGAGTCGGGATTGCGATCCCGACCTACGGTTTCTGGAGTGCGGTGACAAGCGGTATCCCGCGCGGCACCGCTTTCCGGCCCGCGCAAGAAAAAGCGGCGTCGCGCGGAATACCGCTCTTGCCACGCCATAGCACCGCAGGTGCGACGGCGGGTGCCGCGCACACTCCAAAACACAGCCGCACCGTGTCCGATGGACCGCGCTGTCCCCAGCAAGAAGAGTCCGCGCCACCTGTGCGCCCGAAGGCCTCATGGCTGGACTGCTGGCAGGACAACACGGAGGCCAATGCCGCCGTAGACGGTTCCCGGAGTGTTGCTGCCGCGGGCCGAGGAGCGGCAGTAGTGGGCACCGGCGTCCCAACCCCCGCCGCGAGGGACGCGCAACGAGCCCGATGCCACACCCTTCGGATCGCTCTCTGTTCCAGAGTAGTTTCCTCGCCAGTCCAGACACCATTCCCAGGCGTTGCCATGCATGTCGTACAATCCCCATGAGTTAGGCGGGTAAGTGCCGACTTTTGCCGTGCCCACAGCCGTGTCACCGTTTTGGGCACAGTCCCCTGAGTTGCCTTTGTACCTCCCGACCTCGGCCATGTTCGGGCAACGCTCCGCCGACGTCAGATCCTTGCCGCTGTTCAGCGCGTTGGTCGTACCCGCGCGGCAGGCGTACTCCCACTGCGCCTCGGTCGGCAAGTCGACCGTCTTGCCGGTCTTCGCACGCAGCCGGCCCATGAACGAAGCCGCGTCCACGCGGTTGGTGGCGGGCCAGACCGCGCCCGCGACAGCCCCGCGGATGTCATTGTAACTGACCTGCTCCACCGGGCGCTCGTCGCGGTATTTGTTATTGTTAAAGTAGCTCGGCCACTCGCCCGTCACCCGCTCCCACTGCCGCTGCGTCACCTCGAAGACGCCGATGTAGAACGCTTGGGTCAGCGTCACCTGGTGACGGGTTTGGTTCGGGTGGCGTCCCAACTCATTGTCCGGGCTGCCCATCAGGAACGTCCCCGGCTCGATCCTGCGCAGCACCAGTTTGTCGGTCTTGTACTCGTCGCCCCAGCCGCCCTTGGGTTCGGCGGCGAGAAATCGCACCGGATACGTGTCCGCCTTGGGTCCGCGTGAGAGGTCGACGACCAGATAGAGGTCTTTCCTGGCGGCTGACTTCTCGGCTGGTAACAGCGCCATCGTCGCTCCCAGCGAGTTCGTTGCCGCCACTTTGAGAGCGGCAAGTTGTTCCGCGTAGCCTTTCAGCGCGGTTTGGGCCTTGTCCAGTTCCGGCTGGACCGCCAGGGCGGCCTCCAGCTTACCGGCCTTGGTCAGCTCTTTCTGGAAACGGTCGAGCGCCTGACCGTATTTCAATGTGAGCGTGGCCAGTTCGGCGGTCATCTCCTGCTCCAGCCGGTTATACTGCCTCACGTAATCGGACTGGAACGACTGGATCACCGGCAGGGTTGCCCCGTCCGGCTCGGACGGCATGCTCTTCGCCTTCAGGAAGCGCTCGAGTTCGGCGACCGCGGCCATGGTCGTCTTCAGGTCGCCTTGGCCCTGGGCCTGGGCCTTCAGCGCCTCCAGCGATTTCCGGTACTGCTGCTGCAGGCCGGCGAACTTGGGCTGAGCCCCTTGAAGTGTCTGCTCCGCGTTTTTCTGATACAGCTCCTTGAAGGTGTTCAGGTCGGTGGCCCCGGCGGACAGCAGGTACAGGCACGCGACAGCGCAGACCGCGACGACTTTGAACGGGATTCGCATAGACAGGCCTTTCATTGAGCGGGGAGGGTACTCGCCCAACGTCAAACCAGACAGGCGATAGAATACAGAAGAACATGTGCCGCGGCAAGCGCCGGTTGGGTCGCGCTTTTCGCTATTGCTGAAGTAGCTCGGCCTGCCCCTCCGCATCCAACACGCGCTGATAGAGGGCCAGCCCCCTGATCTTCCCTTTGAATTGATAGGGCTTCTCCATCTGTGCCGTGTACTGGCCGACAAACAGATCTTGGCTGTGTGTTGCCGGTACGGCAGGCACGGCCGCTTCCGCTACCTGCTTGCCGTTCTGGTACAGCCTCGCCGCCTGTCCGTCGTAAACGCCCACCAGACGCACCCACTCGCCGACAGGTACTTTCCCGCCGTCGCACGAGACGCCTGACAGGTGGAAGCGCCAGCGTCCTCCGAAGCTCTGCAGGAACCAGCCGGAGCCATTGAAAGCTCCGAAGCCCAGCAGCACCGGCATCTGTCCCGACTCGTCAAAGAAGGCCTCGAGCACAAAGCTGAAAGGCCCGTCCATGACGCGCTCAGCAGTCGCACTCAGCGTCGCACACCCGCCTTCAGGAATCCGCAGCACTGCGCCCTCGAAACGCGCTCCGCCCCGCAGCGCCAGGCCCTCGGCAGCAGCGTTGAGCACGAATACCGGCTCTCTGCGTAGCGGCAGCGGGCTGGCCGTCACCCAAGCGGCGGCACTGGGCATCGCCGGCTCCTCCCTGCGCGGCGCGCGTGCGACCACGGCATACGCCGCTTCCCGGCCCCCGTGGAACGCCACATCCGTATAGGCCGCCTGACGTAGCGGCTCGGCGTTAAGCTTTCGTGCCGCACCGGCCGGGCCACCCGCGCGTCCGAACACGTCGTAGGTCGTCACGCCGGGCACGCCCACCGCCGGCCAGCGCAGAACCACTTTGCCCTCGCGCGGCTCAGCTTCCGGCCGCGGCACCGCCAGCGCGGGCAACGCGGCGGGCACCTCGACCGACGCCCGCACGGGTGCGCTGCGCTGCGGAGCAAAACTCGAAAGCGGACACCGCCCGTCGCGAAACGCCTTCACACCGGCCTTGTCGGTAACTTGAGCGTTGAGAGTTGAACGTTGAACGTTGAGCGTTCCCGTCCCCCCCTCGTTTGTTCCCGTTCCGCGGGCGGCGGCCTTGCCCGCGTCGTGCTGATAATCAAGCACCGCGCCGCTCTTGCAGGTGCCGCACGTCTCGGCCGGATCGGAGACGAACACCACCGCATAGTGCGCCTGGCCCGGAGGCGGATTCGTGTCGCAGAACCCAAAGCGCTCCGTGCGAGCGATCCTCGTCGCCTCACAGGGCTCGAAGGCCGTGTCCGTCCCGCGATGGATCTCCGCGACGAGACCGATCATTCGGGCGGATGACTCCCAACTCAGCCGCACAAAACCGTTCTCGTCGAGCGCCGCCTGCACGTCCGGAAGCGGCTCCGGCAGCGGCTGCGGCAAAATCTGCCGCGAGCGCCCCTCGCGGATACCTCCGCCCACAAGGTCTGCGCCCGGCATGTCCACGCGCGGATTGGCCAGTTGCGCTGCGCGGGCCTCGCGGATGATCCCCAGAATCTTCTGATAGTGCGGGTCCCGGACAGAGGCGAAGGGCGCCACCGGCACGCCTTCAGGCGGCCAGGCCTTCGGCCACGTCTGAGTCGGGAAACTGTCCAGTTCCTTCACCGCGTGCGCATAGCCGAAGCCGTAAATCAAGCCTTTGCGGCTGAAGCTCGGGTCCACCTTGCGGTCGCGGCACAAGGCCAGGCCATACCCGCCCTCAGCGGTCGGCGCGAGCGGCAACGGCGCGCGCAGCACGCGGCTCAGCTCCGGCCGGTCCAAGTTGATCCACTGGTCGAACCGCTTGATCTCACCCTTCTCGTTGGCGTGGCAGCGCACGCACCCCGCCTCTTTCATGACATCCTTGACACGCGCCACCGCAGCCAAGAACGGCTTGGCCGTCGGACCGGCCTCCGTGTAATCCCAGGTGCCGAAATACACGCCGTTGGAGTCCATCCACGCGAAGAGCGTCTCCCGCTCCCGCTGCGTGAGCAGATCCTTGTGCGGCGCTGCGAGCAGGATCTCGGCCAGCGGCGCTTTGCCGCTGCCGTGCGAGTAGGGCCCGAACACCTTGCACGACCAGTAGGCCGTGCCGTTCATGGCGCAGATGCCCGCGATCAGGTCTGCCGTGTACATCCGCCCGCGCCGAGCCGTGAGGTGCTCGTAAGAGATGTTGAAGAACTCGGTCCAGCCGCGCGAGAGGTCGAGGCCCTTCGCCATGCCCTTCTCGCCGCCGTGGCAGCTCACGCATTTCGCGTCGAGAATCGGCTGCACGCGGGCCGAATAATCGATGTAGCCGCTTCCCCACGCCTCCTCTTTCAGCTTGAGCGGCTTGCGATTGGCCAAGCGCTGCATGCCCGCAGACTTGGGGTTGTACTCGTGGCAGCCCACGCAACTGCGCGTGGTGCCCGGTACGGCCTGGATGAAGGTTCGCATGCCGCGCACCAGCCGATAATCCTGATCCAGCAGTTGGAAGTACAGCGCGCGTCCAGACGGGGCCTCGAAATAGACCGAGCCGTCAGGCTCCACAGGCACGATGCCGTGGACAATCTTGGCGCTCCATGCCATGGCCGCGGAGATCATGAAGGTCTGGTTCATCCACGACCCTCCCGGACTCTCGCTTACGCGCGACGTCTCTTCCACCACGCGCAGCCATTTGACCGTTCCCCGCTTGACCGTCGGCATCGAGGCGTACACGTCGCTGACGAAAAAGCTGCCGGTAGCCTGGGTACGGTCGGTCATATCGATGTTGACCCGCGGCACCGGACGAGGCGTGAGCGGAATGGGGTTGTGCAGGTCGCTCGCCGGATCGCTGTGGACAACCACGCGCTTGCCTGTGCGGTCGACCAGCATCAGCGCGTTGACTTTCGGATTGCTGCGCCTGCGGAACCCGGTGGTCTCCAGCGCGATGGCGGGCGCGTCTTTCTCCTGCGGCACGCCGCTGAAGAGCACGACGCTTTCGCTCAGAGCCCACGGGTCACACGACTCGCCGCGGTCGTGCGTGGGCTTGTCGGGCGACTCGAAGTTGAAGATCGCCGCCGGGTTGTTCTTGCCCAAGCGCATGTCGATCATGGCGATGGTACCGCGCGGCGGCGCGTTGTGCGGCGTGAAGGCCGCCACCACCAGATGCTCGTTACCCGGCACGGGCTTGGCCTGTAGGACTGCCTCGGGGAAGACCATGTTGTTGGCGAACAGCTCCATCTCGTTGCGTCCGTCCGGCAGCACGGTCCAGAGGCTTTGGATCACCAGCGCGTTGCGGTCGACATATTCCCAGCGACCGAACAGGATGCGTCCGTCAGGCAGCACGCACGGGTCGAACTCCGTGACGTTGTTGACGGAGATGGTGTGGATGTCGCTGCCGTCGGCGTTCATCACGTGCAGGATCGCCACGCCGTTGTTGGCGCACGGCACCAGGCCGCTGTAGCGCGTGGAAGTGAAGATGATGCGCCCGTCGGGCAGATAGCAAGGCTTCACGTCGTGGTGCCCGCCGCCCTTGCCTTTATACGGGTTGCCGTTCGCATCGAGGTTGGTGACCTGCCGCAAGCCTTTGCCATCCGAACCGATCTCATAGATCACCGAGTTGCCCTGCTCCGAGCCTTTGAAACAGAAGAGAAGTTTCTTGGCGTCGTACGACAGCGACGGGTCGAAGTAGATGCCCTCGCCCAGCGTCTCAGGCGTTTTCGGATCGATCACCGCGCGCACGCGGTGCTGCTCCGGGGGATCTGCGGGATTCTCAAGAACGTAAAGGCCGCCGCCCGGCCGCCATTGGTAGAACGTGTCGTAGATATGCAGGCCCTGATAGTTGAAACGCTTGCAGAAAAGAATCGGGGCAGTCAGCGCCGTGCGATCAGCCGAAGCAGGCTCCGCCGCGCGGCACATCGCTGTCCACATTGCCGACACACCCACCGTTACCAAAAACAACCTTCTCATGACCTATCTCCCAAGTTTCCCGAATCAAACATTGTGCAAGGACCGGGACCGGCTGAAGCCGGGACAACATGCCTTGGCTGCACAGGCCTCGGACGTCCGTACGTTGTACCGCCTTCAGGCGGCGGTTCGACATTGCTACAGCACGCAGCCAGCCGCTGGTCAAGTTCGATTCTCTTCACCATCCGCCACCTTTCTTATGCAATCAACATGCGCAGTACGACGCCCTATCCTGCCCTTACCATAGACAGCTCGTTCTTCGCGTAAAAGTTGGACACAGTAGGCGTTCAGGCTCTCCCCATATCGGATGGCGTCGACCGCGAGAGCCTTATGAAGCTCCTCCCCCACCCGAACGACGAACTTTCCGGAATACCTTTTTCCTGCCGTGGCAGCGGGAAAAGTCTCGCCATCCCTCTCATAGACCGCAACCCACTCCTCCACCGCTTGGCAGAGTTCCCGATATACCTTGGCCTCATCATCCCCATGAACGCCACCGAACATAAGCCCAGGGCAGGTTCCGACATAACACTGATCCGTTTCAGACCACTCCACAATCTTGAGATACCGATCACCCGCTTTCATAGCCGCGCCTCCTGTAAGGCCTTCTCTAGCTCTTTGAGCTTTCCAAGCATGGAATAATGGTACTACTCTAGTATCATCATAGTCAAGGCACACGCTCGCACAATCCAAGCACGTTCCGGAAGTCCACGTCCACGCGTTGCGCGAGCGCCTCCTGCACGCCGTCGAAACAGGCCAGTATCTTGAGATAGTCCGGGTCGTCCCGTGAGGCGAACTCACCCTTGGCCAGCGGTATCGCCAAGAAAGGATTCTTCTCGGGATGGTCCAGCCGCACGTAAAACGTGGTCGGCAGCGCGATCTTGCGCCGCGCGGCGACCTCCTTCAGCGTCTCGTCCAAACCCTTCGGCAAAACACGGCGGCAGCCGCGCAGCTCGGGCTGGCGCGACTGCGAGGTGCCGTAATAGGGCACATTGAGATCGACCCACAGCAAGATCTTCAGGCGGTCGCCGGAAGTCAGGTTGACGCGCTTTCTTCCCTGCGCATTCGGATGACCAGAAATCACGATGTCCGCCAGCTTGCTGACCGGCGATCCCCACGTTTTCGGCTGGATTTGCAGGATGTTCGACTCGCAGCCGTTGTAGGACGGTATCCACGACGTGTAGGGGTTCTTGCCGAACGCGGCCATGCCGCCGCGCGCGTCGCCGCCATGTTCCGCCTGCGTGCCGCGCCGCGCGAGGTTCTCGTACGCCACGCTGAAATAGTCCGTGCGGTCCCCGCTCAAGTCGGGCGCCAACCGCTCATCATGGCACTCCACACAGTGCCGGTCCAGGACGGGCTGCACCACACGGGGGAAGCTGAACCCGTCGCGCCGGCCCCACTCCGGCTCGGACAGCGCCTGCGCCGGACGCCCGGCCGCAAGGGAGCGGCCGCCGCGTGTCACGACCGAAGGCGAGACGTAGTTGCGGTCCGCGTGGCAGCCGATACAGCTTTGCTTCTCACCTAGCATAAAGTGTGTAAACGTCCGCATGCGCTGCACGGCGCGGCCCTCGGCGTCTAGCGGCAGGAAGTAGAGCGGAACCCCTGACGGCACTTTGAAATGTGCGGAGCCGTCCGACTCCACGTCGGCGAAACCCCAGACCCGCTTGGGCGCGTAGGTCGCTCCGCACGAGACAACAGGAAACTGGAACCCGAACTGCCGCTGGCCTGTCTCGGAGCGGAGGTCTTTTTCCATCTCCTGCACCACCGCGATCCGCTTGACCTCGCCAGGCTTCACCGCGTCCCCAAGTCCGATGGACACGTCGTGCAGCACCACCTCGGCCCATGGCTCGGCGTTCGGATCCACGCGCGAGGGCCGCGGCGTGCGCGGCTGCGGCCGGCTGCGCAACGGCTGCGCCGAGTAGAAGCCCAGCCCGCCCTCCGGCTCGCACAGCGGCGCGTCCACGGTGCACGCGTAGTCCCGAAGCAGGATCCGCCCTTCGCGCGAAACCAGATAGTAACGCGCGTCCAGCGGAACCGGACTCTCGTATGGGCCGCGCAACCCGTTACCCGCACCGGCGTCGTCCACCGGCCCGACGCGCACCTCGGGAGTCAGGTTGCGGATCGCCTCCTGCGCGTTGCCGCCCCGGGTCAGATCCAGCAGGCCGACCGCGCCCCTGCACGGACCGTTGTGGCTGGTCATCACGCAGAGGATCTTGCCGGGCAGGCCGGGGACGTCCTTGGCCTCCATGAAGGTCGCTGGGCTGAGCACGCGGTTGCCGAACACGCCCGCCAACGAGGTTCCATCCGGGTTGATCGCCCACAGAGACTGGATCGGAATCGCGGGCCGGTCCACATACTCCCAGCGGCTAAAGAGGATGCGGCCGTCCTCCATGACCGAGGGCGTGAAGTCGGTCAGGTAGTTCGCCGAGAGTTTGACCGCGTTCCCGCCGTCACCGTCCGCGCGGTACAGGACGGGCGAGGTGCTGGTCCAGCAGTAGGCGAAGGCGGGCTTGCGGTCTGACATGAAGGCGATGCCGCCGTCAGGCAGCCAGCAGGCGTTCATGTTGTTGGAATCGTGACCGATCACGCAGGCCAGCCCGCTGCCGTCGGCATTCACGCGCCAGATTTTGAACGGCTCCCGCATCGTGCGCTTCCAACTGAAGAGCACCTGCAGTCCATCGTAGGAGACCTGGCAGTCGAGGATCACCCCTTCGGACGCGTCGACCAGCCGCGTCAGCTTTCCGCCCTTGAGCGACAGCGCGAAGAGTCCGCCCCCCTTGGACAAACCCTCAACGTGATAGGTGTAAACATGCGACGGGTTCAACGGCTTGCGCCGGACCAGCAGCAGCGTGTCAAACCCCAAAGCCCCGGACTTCGCCTCCGCGAGCGCCCGCCGCGTCGCCTCGCTGCCCGACGCCTCGCTCTGGTAGAAGTCGGCCCTGAAGCGCGCGAGCGCTTCCTCGCTCACCGGTTCGGAAAAAACCATGACCTCTGACGCGCCCGGGTTGCTGCCGCCATACGAAGACGTGAACCGTAGACGCAGCCGGCTGAGCCTCCGTGCCTGCGGCAGCGTGATTCGCTGCGGGCCATGTCGCCGTTGCAGCGCGACGGCCAGGGCTGGCTGCGCATCTCCGTCGCACCACACCTCGCAGGTTTTCCAGCACTCTTCGAGCTGAAAAGCCGTGCGCCCGAAATAAAGAACCTCCCGCACGCTCACAGGCGTCTTCCACGTCAGCGCCAACTCTGCGCCCGACCGGCGCGCCGCGCCGTTTACGGCCCAAGCCTGCCGCAGATCCTGACCGCTGAGTTCGACAGGGATTTTGCCGTCGGACACGAAGCGCGCTGCGTAATCCGCGCTGAACTCCGAATCGGCCGAGCTCTCAGCCTCCGGCGCCAGATTCGTCGGCAGAGGCGGAACAGCGGCAAGCGCCTGAAATCCGATAGCCAAGACCAGCGCGAAAAGCCCTCCGAGACTGGGACTTGTCAGAAAAGACATTTCCTTCTTCACTCGCCGCCTTCTTTTTTTAAGGGCAATCTCCCTGTTAATGAATCGACATAAGCTTACGCGGATCACGAAAAAGAGTCCATGCTTCGATTGGCAAACTTCGTTCTTTGTTTTTTGGCAAAGATAGTCTATCATTCACATCGCTTTTATGACACGCAAGCAGCTCCATCAAGCGGCGCACCCGTTCATGAAACGTCTGCACGACCAGTTCGGCGAGACGGTCGGACTGGCTGTGCTGGACGCCAAGGCGCGTAAAGGACTCATCATCGGAGCGGTTCAGGGCACACGCCACCGGTTCAGTTTCACGCTGACGCCGGGCACTTGGTTTCCGCTGCACACCGGCGCGCCGGCCAAGGCGATGCTCGCGTTCCTAAGGCCAGCCCAACAGCGTCTCTGGCTGGACCACCTCAAGCTCACCCGATATACCCCGCAGACGATCACAACCCGCAAAGCGTTAAAGGCGGAACTGTCCGGCATCGCGGCCTGCGGCTACGCGCTGGACCGCTCCGAAGAGGTCGAGGGCTGCCATTGCGTGTCCGCGCCTGTCTTTGACGAACAGGGGCATCCGCTCGCAGCCGTCTGGCTCACAGGGCCCACCAACCGCCTCACGGTGGAGCGCCTCCACGCGCACGCCCCGGCGGTTCGCGAGGTCACGTCTCGCATCTCCCAAGCCCTGGCGGCAGGCGCTTCAGCGTCTGATCCTGCGGATCAGACCTTACTTGTGCAGCGCACCATCCGACACCTCACGGTTAACCTCTCGGACGCTGTGGACTGGAAAGCGCTTTCGGCCGATCTCGGTGTCAGCTACTCCACGCTCCGCCACGTCTTTGCCACGCAGTCCGGACAGCCACCCGCCCGATATCACCTCAGCCTCCGTTTGGACGAGGCAAAGCGTCTGCTGAAGGAAACAGCACTCCCGGTCCACGCGGTAGCCGCGAAAACCGGCTTCTCCGACCCCAACCACTTCTCCGCGCTTTTCTCAAAGAAGACCGGCATCTCCCCGACTCGTTTTCGCGAGACCTTGCCGCTCTCATCCTAACTGCTCTACAGAAACTCAAGACCATGTTCCTTGAACCGCCACGCACCCTCTCACACGGCGATCATTCGACAGCCCGAGGCATCCTTAGCCCCCCGTGTCGAATGTCCCTTCTGCTCTCCGCGCTGGTTCTGCTTCGCGCCGGGAGCGTCTACGCTGCGAACGGCCTCACGGGAAACTACTACGACACAGCGGCCTTCGGCACGCTGAAGACCACGCGCACGGATGCGGCGGTCAATTTCGATTGGGGCGCCGCCATTCCAGCAGGCACAACCCTCACGAGCGCCGATACGTTTTCCGTAGCGTGGTCGGGTCAGCTCGAGCCCGAGTTTTCCGCGCTTTACACATTTTACGTCACGGCGGATGATGGCGCGCGCCTGTGGGTGAACGATCAATTGCTGGTCACGCGTTCAGTCTTGGCCGCCTCGCTAGAGATGCGGGGACAAGCGCGTCTCCAGGCGGGTGCTCGTGTCAACCTCCGCCTCGAATACATGGAGCAAACAGGCAGCGCGAAAGTGAAGCTCGAGTGGTCTTGCGCATCGCGGGCCCGCGAGGTAATCCCGACTGAGCGATTATTCCCGGCTCGGGTGGAAAAGGCGGGCGGTGCGCTCTTGAAAGAGCACTGGAGCGGCATCGAAGGAGGAGCCATTTCGTCGCTCGGTTCGTATGCAAACTTTCCGCACAAGCCCAGCGGACGCGAGTTCATCACGTCGTTCGAGTGCCTGGCGCAGGACTGGACAAACGCCTATGGAACGCGGGTGACAGGCTACATCGTGCCGCCCGTGTCCGGGAGCTACACGTTCGCGGTGAGCGGCGACGATGTCGCGGAACTCTACCTGAGCACGGATGCGACAACCAACAACCGGTCGCTCATCGCGAGTGTCGCTTCAGCCACGGGGTACCGCGTCTGGAACGCGCAGCCTTCGCAGCAGTCCGCAGCGCGCGCGCTGGTGCAGGGACAGCGGTATTATGTCGAACTCCTTCACAAGGAGAACACCGGCACCGATCACTGGAGCGTGGGCTGGATGCGGCCGGGCGACTCGGCCTTCAGCGTGGTGCCCGGCAGCGCCCTTGTGCAGCCGGGTCTGGCCACGGCTCAGCCTTCGGAAGCGTCCTTGCTGAACACTCTGGCGCAGGAGCATCCGCGCCTCTTCGCCACCGCCGAACGCTTCGCCAGGCTGCGCGCGACCTGGCAGAGCGTCACTGCGAGCCAACCGAAGTCCTGGGCACAAAATGCGATCAACAGCGCCAACACGATTCTCGGTCAGACGCCCGTCGAATACGCGCAAGACGTGCGCGGCACGATCCTCGCGCAGGCCGGCACGGTCAAAGACCGGATGTATAAGCTCGGCGTGGCCTGGCAACTCACCGGCGACAGCCAGTATGCGGAGCGCGCGTGGGACGAGCTGAGCGCGGTCGCGGCTTTTCCCGACTGGCACCCCGCGCACTTCCTCGACACCGCAGAGATGACGCACGCCTGCGCGCTCGGCTACGACTGGTTCTATCACTACTGGACGCCCGCGCGGCGCGACACGATCCGCAACGCGATCATCACCTTCGGACTCAACGCGGGCCTCTCGCAATACACGTCCAATGTCGGCTGGTCGCGCAGCACGGGCAACAACTGGAACATGGTCTGTAACGGCGGAATGATCATCGGCGCACTCGCACTAGGCACCGAGAGCGAGGCCCTGACGGAGAACATCCTCAACCGCGCGCTCAACTCCACGCGGCCCGTGTGGAAGCACTTCACCACCGACAACGGCGCGTGGTATGAAGGCCCCGGATACTTCGGCTACACCACGGAGTATGGCATCCGCATGTTTGCCGCGCTGGAGTGGGTGCTCGGCAGTGACTTCGGCATCAGCAGCACAGTGAACCTGTCCGAAGCGGGCTTCGCGCCCATCCACGCGCTCGGCTCAGCAAACGTCATCTTCAATTTCGCAGACGCCGGGGCGGGCGGCGCGCTGCGCAATCCGGTGTTCCAATGGTTTGCCCGCCGCTATAATCAGCCGCTTTTTACCTGGTGGGAAAATAGAGGCGGCGGCGGCGCGCTCGACGCGCTGTGGTGGGATGACAGGGCCGTCTCGCTGACCGACCTCGACGCTCAGCCGGATATGGCTTTCCACGGCGAAGCCGGCACCGCCTTCCAGCCGCAGGAGATGGTCACTCTGCGCGGAAACTGGAGCGACAGCCGCGCGACCTTCATCGGCTGCAAAGGCGGTGAAATGGGCGCCGCACACGGCAATCTCGATGCCGGCACGTTCGTTCTCGACGCGCTCGGCAAACGCTGGTTCCACGACCTCGGCGGTGATGACTACGCGCTCCCCGGCTACTTCAGTGACACGCCGAGCACGGGCACGGATCGCTGGGACTACTATCGCATGCGGCCGGAAGGCCAGAACACCCTCACGATCAATCCCAGTGCCAACGCCGACATGGTGCTCAGTGCGGTCGCTCCGCTGATCGCTTATCAGAGCGAACCCGGAGGCAGCGGCAGCTTCGCGATCCATGACCTCACCCCCGTCTACAGCGGCATGACGCGTGTCTGGCGCGGCACGCGGCTCACCGGGGCACGTGATGAAGTGCTGGTGCAGGACGAAATTCAGGCGACATCAGGCAAGACGGTCTGGTGGTTCGCGCATTTCACATCGCCGACAACGACCGTGGTTCTCGATCCCGATGGCACCTCAGCGATGATGTCGCAGGGCGCGGAGCGGCTCTGGTGCAAGATCGTGAGCGGGGGCGGCACATTCCTGATCACGAATGCCACGCCGCTGGCCACATCGCCGACTCCGGTCGGCCAAAACGCCAACACCGGACACAAGAAGCTCGCGATCAAATTGACCTCCGTGACAAATACCACACTCGCCATCTGGTTTGTTCCGTTGAACAGCGGCGATGCGCTCCCGACCACGCTGCCACCACTCTCAGCGCTGAACACGTGGAGTCTCGCGGCCGCCAACGACGCGCCCGTTGCCGTGAATGGCGGAGCTGTGGCTGTCGGCGAGAATTCCGTAGACATCGATTTGCGCGACTACGTCACCGACGACGCCACACCGCCGGAATGGATGCGTTTCAGTGTTTCCAATAGCGTCAGCGGAACCGTCGTGCTGCTCGCCGACGGTCACACCGCGCGCTTCACGCCGATACCCGGCTACACCGGCGTGCCGACTTTCAGCTTCACCGCCACCGATACCGGCGCCTCGCCGAATGCGCTCTTGGCCTACGATTTCGAGTTACCTGACGCCTCTGCCACAAACTCCGTTCCCGATGTCACCAGCCTGGGTCGAGATGGAGTGCTCGACGCCGTCGGCACCGGAACCGCCACGTTGCAAACCGACGTCGCAGCCGCCTTCGGCCGCGAGGGCCGCTGCCTCGACCTCGCCGAGAACGGCGGCGCGAACGCGGCCCGGCTGAGCCGCGTCATCGACACCACCGAATTCAACTTCAACACTGGAGATTGGACAATCACGGGCTGGTTCAAACGCCGGGATGCCACGAACGAGGATATGATCTGGCATCTGAACAACGGCGATGGGTTCGGCTCTAACGAGGAACTCTACCTGATGGCGAGCGGCCCCTCATCTCTCACCCTGAGCCACTTCCCTGGGCCGGACGTAAACATCACCACTAACGCCGCACCCGGCGTGTGGCATCACTTCGCCGTCGCGCGCAGCGGCACCCGCATGAGCCTTTATTTGAATGGCTCGCTGGTCGGCGAGGATTCCTCCTTCACGCTCGCGCTCAACCAGACCTACCCGCTCATTTTCGGCGGCCATACGGATACGTCAGCAGCCTACGCCCCGCGCTGGCTCGATGGAAAACTTGACGAACTTTCCTTTTTTAGCTCCGCACTTGATCCCGCCGCACTCGCCACGCTTGCGGGCGGCATGACCGTCCGCCACTTCGGCGGCCTGAGCTCAACGGGAACGATCACGCTTTCATCCGCGCCAGCGACCCACATTTGGACGAACGCGCTAACCGGCAGCGCATGGCTGTGGAGCACTGCGGCGAACTGGTCCGGCAGCAGCGTGCCGGCCAGCTATCGCGGCACGATGCTGCAGTACTTCACAGGGCAAACGTTGTCCGGCGGCACGGTCACATCACGAAACGACCGCGCAGGCGACTTCGTGCTGAACAGCCTCACGCTCGACGGCACCGCGGGCGTTTCAACGACGGTGGCGATTGCTGGAAACGGACTGACCTTCGCCAACAACGGGCTGTCCAATCCCACGGTGAACCTGAACGCCACGGCGGGCGCCGGACTCAGCTACGACCTCGCCACGCCTGTCATGCTCGGCGACGACACGACCTTTGACGGCGCCGGCACGGCGACCGTGCGCGTCAGCGGGCCGATCTCGGGCGCGGGCGGTCTCATCAAGTCTGGCAACAGGACGCTCACACTTTCCGGAGCGAACACTTTCACCGGCGACACGCTCATCAACGCTGGCACCTTGCAGATCGGCGCAGACGGCGCCACCGGCACACTCGGCACAGGCAGCGTCGTAAACAACGGCCAACTCCGCTTTGACCGCACGGGCACACTCGCCGTGTCCAACAACATTACGGGCTCTGGCTACGTCACTATCGATTGCCCGATCAATGCGGGCACCGTCGCGCTCAGCGGCACAAACAGCTTCACCGGGAGCGTCACGGTGAACTCCGGCGCTCTGCGTATCACCCGCAGCGAAGCCCTCGGCTCAGGCGCCAAAACGATCACGCTGAGCAACGGAACGGATGGCGCGCCGCAACTGCGTTTCGACGGCAGCTCAGCGCCCATCGACTTGCCTGGCACAATCACGTATAGGACCAGCAGCGCTTCGGGCGCACTCGTCAACGAGGCCGGCAGCAATACCGTCAGCGGCGACATCACGCTCACCGGCGGCGGCGGCGACACGAAGATTCTCGTTGCAGCAGGCACCCTCACCTTGAACGGCTCGATCGCGCCCAACACCACGAGCCGCACGCTCCAGCTCTCAGGTTCGGGAACTGGCATCATCGCCGGATCTATTACGAACAGCGGGTTGTATTTGCTCAATCTGGCCAAGAACGATGCCGGCACCTGGTTGCTCGCCGGCACGAACAGCTACACCGGCAACACCGCACTCAACGCGGGCACCCTCGCGCTCGGGCATTCCAGCGCACTGGGCAACGGAGGCCCGAACTTCGGCAACAGTATCGGCGGATGCTCTGTTATCGCGGGGGCCACGCTCAATCTCAACGGACAGACCGGCGTCAACGAAGTGCTTACCCTTCGGGGCACCGGCGTCGGCGGCCTTGGCGCACTGATCAACAACAACAGCACCTCCGCGAGTATCGCTGGCGGGGCCATCTCTTCCGTGGCGGTCACCGCAGGCGGCACGCACAGCGTCGCGCCGACGGTCGCGTTCAGCGGACCGGGAACGAATGCGGCCGCCACTGCCACGCTCGGCGTGTCCGCGGCCAGTTTCACAGTTACCGGAGGCACCACGGTCTATTCAGCCGCACCCTCTGTCACTATCAGCGGCGGTGGCGGCGGCGGCGCAGCGGCAACCGCAGTCCTGAGTAACGGCATCGTCAGCGGACTCACGATCACCCAGGCGGGGATCGGCTATACCAACGCGCCTGCTGTTGCATTCTCCGGCGGCACCGTCACAACCGCAGGCACGAACCCGACTGGCACCGGCAACGACGCAAACTTCATCGTCAGCGGCATCACCGTGACGAGCCCCGGCAGCGGTTACTCCCCTGCGCCAATGGTCATCTTTGGCAGCGGCAGCGGCACCGCCGCCACAGCCTCGCTTTCAAGCGTCATCCTCGCCGCCAACACCAGCATCGGCGGCACTGGCGATATCGTCATTGACGCGCCGGTCTCAGGCGCGTATGCATTAACCAAAATTGGCCCCGGAACGCTCGCGTTGAGCGGCACGAACACCTTTACAGGAGGAACCACCATCAGCGCGGGCACGCTCCTCCTCAATGGCAACCTGACAAACAGCGTGACTGCCGTAGCCGGCACGCTCGCCCCCAACGGTTCGCCGCACATCGCCGGCAACGTCGCCATCAGCAGCGGCGGACGCTTTGCGGTCAGACTCAACGGCCCGGACGCAGGCATGCAGTACGACCAGCTTACCGTGAGCGGCACCGTCACGCTGGCTGGCGATCTCGATATCAGCGCAGGCCCCGACCTTCCACCCGGCTGCGCGTTCACCCTCATCAACAACACGGGCCTTGGAGCCGTGAGCGGCACCTTCCTCAACAAAGCCGACCACAGCGCCTTCACCACCAACGGCTACAACTGGCGCATCACCTACACCGGCGGCACCGGCAACGACGTCGTGCTGTCGCCCTACCACGTTCCCGCCATCAGCGACATCCCGAATCAAACTGTGAATCGCAACACGTCCACGGAAGCGCTGGCCTTCTCTGTCAGCGATGTCGAGACCGACACCGCCGCACTGACCGTCACGGGCTCATCCGCGAACACCGCCCTCGTACCGACCGCCAATATCGTGTTCGGCGGCAGCGGCTCAAACCGTACCGTCACTGTCACGCCCGCCTTGAACCAGACCGGCACCGCGACCGTCACGCTCACGGTCAGCGACGGCACCGACACCGCAAGCTGCGCTTTCGTCCTCAGCGTCATCACTCGGAGCGTCTGGACGAACGCCACGACGGACACGACGCTGCCGTGGACGACGGGGGCAAACTGGCAAGAGGGCATACCCGCCCTTTCCTCAGCTCATGGCGCCGTCGAATTTTTCACCGGCCAGACGCTTGCGGCTGGAACGATCACCGCGAGCAACGACAACGCGGGCACGTTCCAGCTTGCCGCCCTGCGCCTCGCCGGAACAGGCCCCGCCTCCGGCGCATCAACGGTCGTGCTGAACGGTAACGGACTTAATCTCATCGGAGAAGGCATTCCCACCTCCATCATGCTCGACGCCGCCGCGGGTGCCGGCGGCCTCACCTACGCGCTCTCAAACGCCCTCGCACTCTCCGATAGCACGTCCGTTCAAGGCACGGGAACGGCTTCGTTCGTGCTGGGCGGACCTGTCACGGGCGCGGGAGGGCTGGTCAAGTCCGGCACAGCCGACCTCACACTTTCTGGCGCGAATACCTTTGGCGGCGGCATCACCCTCAACAGCAGCTCGGGCGTCACGAGGGCCACGGTGAACACGGCCCAGAACGGTCTGGGCACCGGCCCGGTCACGATCGGCGCGGGATCCACCCTGCTCATGGACAACCTCAACACGTCGGATGCAACGGTTTCAAAAGCGAATGCCTTCACCGGCTCCGGCCTGCTCACATTGAACCTCGCGACGAACGCCCCACCCCGCTCGACCGCGCTGCCCGGCGTATCGGGCTTTGCCGGCACGGTACACCTTTCCAGCCTTGGCAGCACCGGGGACAAGTGGGATGCGGGAGGTGTGAACGCACCCGGAGCGACCGTGCAAATTGACAGCGGAAGCACGCTGGCCATCAGCACCTCGCCCGCCGGCTTCGCCCGCATTTCCGTCAGAGGCTCCGGCAATGCGGAAGGACGCGGCGCCATCCGCTTGGGCAACGCAACAGCCGCGCTCGCCGGCGCGATCTCGCTACAGGGCGACACCACGATCGCGAGCGACGCGGCGGGCGCGACTCTCAGCGGCGACATCTCAGGAACGGCAAGCGCCGGCACATCCAACATTCTGACCCAGGGAACCGCCGCTTCCCCCACCGGCTGCATCCTGAGTGGCGCAATCAGCGACGGCACGAATGGCGGCAGGGTCGCTCTGCTGCAGACCCGAGGCACCCTGACCCTTTCCGGCTCGAGCACCTACAGCGGCGCAACGACCGTCAGCGGCGGCACCCTCCAGATCGGCGCGCTCAACGCCCTGCCCGTCAACGGCGCCGTCACCCTCGGCATACCCGGCGGCGCGGGCAACCTCGCCCTTGGCGGCTTCAGCCAAACGCTTTCGAGCCTCGCGGTTGCCAGCACGAATTCGTCCTTAACCAACGTCGTCAGTATCGCACCCGGCCAGACGCTGACCCTGAGCGGAAACGCAGGTCTTGTCGTCGGCACCGACACGGGCACCAACAGTCTGACCCGCTGCAAGATGTCGGGCGGCGGCGCGCTGCTCGTCACCCACGCCTCCGCATACGTCACCGTGGGCAAAGCCCAGGCCAGCCAGAACTACAGCAGCAGCGGCACGCTCGACCTCTCCGGACTTTCCCGCGTGACGCTGGGCAGCGGCGGCACCGCGACCAATGAATTGCGCGTCGGATTCGGTCTGACCTGCTCCGGCCTGCTGACGCTCTCCGATGCCGACAACGCACTCACCTTCACAACCCTTCAGATCGGACATTCCAACGGAGGGAACGGCGGCACCGGCACGGTCATCCTCGGTGCCGGCACCAACATCCTGTCGGCGGGAACCGTCAACATCGGCCTGTCCAAGACCAGCGGCACGCTCAAATTCGCCTCGCAGGCAGCCGGCAGCCCGGGCACGGTGACCATCGGCGGCAAGAGCGGGGCGACCGCCGATTTCCTCATCGGCGGCAAGAGCGGCACCGGAACCTCCGCGACACCCGTCGGCACCCTCGACCTGCGGGGGCATGTCGCCACCGTCGCGGCGGGCTCTCTCACGCTCGGCAAGGAGGACAGTACAACGACGACCTATAACGGGGGAACCACCGGATACCTGTCTTTCGACGGCGGCACCTTTACCGCGAGCAACCTCACGATGGCCGCCAAAAGCGGCATCAGCACCGGCGCGGCAACGGCCGCATTGACAGTCAGCGGCGGCGTGTTCACCGTTCGCTCCGGCGGCAGCTTCACGCTCGCTTCGCAAAGCGGGGGCGGCTCCGCCAGCGGCACGCTCAACCTCAACGGCGGCACCTTCATCTCGTACGCCGACATCCGCGACACCGGCAGCAACACCCTCAGCACGGTCATCCTCAACGGCGGCACCTTGGACATGACCGGATATGCGATCGGCACAGCGACCCAGCGCGTCGATGTCTTCAGCGCGCGGGCCGGAACGCTGATGAATCTGGGCCAGTTCAACGGCGGCGCGCCGCTGGTCAAGACCGGCGGCGGCACGCTGGCGCTTGCGGGCACAAACACCTACACCGGGGCGACCATCGTGAGCAACGGCACGCTGCGGCTGACGAGCTTGACCTGCCTGCCCGCCTCCGCCGCAGTGCATCTGGTGGCCGGCGCAACCAACCGGCTCGATTTCACCGGCACGCTGACTGTGCAGGCGCTCTACATCAACGGCAGACCCAAGACGGCGGGCCTCTACGGCCAAGACAACCTGTTCCCCCACCTGTCCGGAGACGGCTACCTGAAGACCGTCTGGCCGCCTTCCGCGCGCACGCTGCTCATGGTTCAGTAGTCTCGCCAAACCTGTTCACTTCCAGTCGTCGGTGCGGAAGGTCTTGGCGAACGCTGACGCCTGCGGGGAGACATCCCGGGCTTCGCGCATCCGTGGTGCCCTTGACCGTCGCAAAGATTGGCTTGCTCAGAGCTTGTTTAGAAAATCCAAGCGTTCTATTGCAAATTTGAGACGCGATGCATTCGAGCTTAAGTCCGTGTCATAAATCTCTGGATTGTTAAGGCAAATTGCAGTTCCAGTCATGCATACGCACACCATGCTTTTGACTCCGCCAAAATCAGTGTATTTAACATCCACACCTATTATTGCATTGGCGTCTATGCGTAGTGCCTTTGCTCGGAGGACTGATTT
>CAYMLQ010000022.1:0-33140 GCA_964390795.1 uncultured Lentisphaeraceae bacterium | reverse complement strand
GGAACGGCGGGTTATGAACAGACTTCGGTATTGGAACGAGCGGGCGGAGACGATGTCCGCAGACGAGTTGGCGGCGGTTCAGCTTGAGGGGCTGAAGCGGACGGTGACGCATGTCTGGGCGAATAACGAGTTTTATCGCGCGCGGCTGACGCAGGCGGGGTTCAAGCCCGGCGACATCCGCTCGCTGGACGATGTGCGCGGACTGCCCTTCCTGACAAAAGACGATTTCCGCGACCAGTATCCTTTGGGCATGCTCGCCATGCCGCGCACCTCGCTGCGCGAGATGCACATGAGTTCGGGTTCCACCGGCACGCCGGTGGTGATGGCCTATACCGAAACGGACCTCGCGCAGTGGGCCGAGTGTATGGCGCGCTGCATGGTCATGGCCGGGCTTCAGGCGGGCGACGCGATCCAGATCATGCCGACGTTCGGCCTTTTCAACGGCGGGTTCGGCTTCTACCACGGGGCGCGCCGCGCGGGGCTCTTCACGGTGCCTGCGGGCTCGGGCAACACGGCGCGGCAGATCATGCTGATGCGAGACTTCAAGGTCAAGGCCATGGGCGCGGTGGTCTCGTACGCGGCGCGCATCATCGAGATGCTGGATGAGAAGGGCATGGAGCTGCCCGACCTCAAGATCGGTATTTTCGGCGCGGAGTCCTTCTCCGATGAAATGCGGCGGCGCGTGGAGTCGCGCCTCGGCATCCAGGCGTTCGACATCTACGGCATGACCGAGACCGGGGGCGTAGGCACGACCGGCATGGACTGCCCCGCGCGCTGCGGCATCCACGTCTGGCAGGATCAGTATCTCACGGAGATCGTCGATCCCGAGACCGGCGCGCCGCTGCCGGACGGAGCGATCGGCGAGGTGATCTTCACGTCGCTGACGCGCGAGGCGCTGCCGGTGATCCGCTACCGCACGCGGGATCTCACGCGCATCGTGAGCCGCGCGCGCTGCGCCTGCGGCCGCACCAGCCTGCGCATCGACCGCATCGAGGGCCGCTGCGACGACATGCTGATCGTCAAGGGCGTGAACTTCTTCCCGAAGCAGGTGGAGCAGGCGCTGATGGAGCTGCCCGGCGTGCTGCCCGAGTACCAGATCATCCTCGAGGACGACCACGGCGTGACGGACGTGACGATCAACGTGGAGGCGCAGGAGGGGGTCACCGGCTACATGGTCGAGAAACACCTCAAGGAGCGGCTCGGGTTCAGCCCCAAGGGCGACATCTTCAAGCCCGGCACCCTGCCGCGCAGCGAAGGCAAGGCCAAGCGCGTCTTCCGCGTGACGAAGGCGTAGCGCGTGCGGAAGAGTGTGCGTTAAGGATTCTGTTCCGAAAATGGCGTGTCGGGGGAACATCTTCCTGCTGAACGCCTCGGCCGAGTTCGCCAAGGGCGCCCCTAAGCATTTCATTCCCGCCGAGGCGGTGCGGCGCATCGCCGAAACGTTTTCCGCGTGGCGCGAGGTGGAGAAGTACAGCCGCGTGGTCAGCCGCGAGGAGATCGCCAAGAACGACTACAACATCTCCCCGAGCGGGGAGGAGGCCGATGTGAGCGATAAGGAACTGAGCGATATGCGAGGTGTGATCGGTGATCGCATTATCACTTTGCGTGGGCAGACTGTCATTCTGGACGCCGACCTCGCGGAGATCTATGGCGTTTCGACAAAAGCCCTGAACCAGGCCGTGAAGCGCAATGCCGAGCGATTCCCGATTGACTTTGTTTTCAGGCTGAATGCGGATGAATTGGAAATCCTGTACCGTTCAAGGTCACAAACTGTGACCTTGAAGCGGGGCATGAACATCAAGTATCCGCCCTTCGCGTTCACCGAGCACGGCGCGATCATGGCGGCGACGGTGCTGAACAGCCCGCAGGCGGTGCAGATGAGCGTCTTCGTGGTGAGGGCGTTCGTGGCGATGCGGTCAGCGCTGATGGACACGCGCGAACTCGCTCGTAAACTGGCCCGGCTGGAGTCGGAGGTCAAGGCCCGGCTCGACACGCAGGACGCGGCCATCGTGGACATCCTGCGCCGCTTCATGGACATCATCGATCCAGGCGAGACGCCGGCGGAGGAGACCCCGCGCAAGCGGATCGGCTTCGGGGTCAAGGAGCGCCGGACGGCGTATCGGACAAGGCGGTGATGAGAGAGACACGCGAAGGCGCAAGAACGCGGAAAGATTCTTTGCCAGGATGAACAGGATTTTCAGGATTGGGACGGTATGGTTGAACGGAAACAGAGCAAAAGAGGCGCGAAGCCAAAGGGGAACGGACTTTCGAGCCCGACACGGAGGCTTTACGACAAGGTTGCCGTCAAAGATCCTGTGCGTGCGGGATTTTATCTGGGGATCGCCGACATCGTGCGGACTGCCCGGGCCAGCGCGTACCGTGCGACGAACTTTGCGATGGTTGCCGCGTACTGGCAAATCGGCCGGATGATCGTCGAGGAGGAACAAAAGGGGAATCACCGCGCCGCTTATGGAAAGCTAATGATTGAAGGGTTGTCGCAACGGCTGACACGTGAGTTTGGCAAAGGCTATGACTTGTCAAATTTGCGGCACATGCGTCAGTTCTTTCTGGCCTACCCAATTCGCGACGCAGTGCGTCTCGAATTTACAACAGCTTGCCCTGCAACAGGTTCAGACTCTATTGGAGTGCGCCGAGAACTGACATGGACGCATTACCGTCTGCTTCTACGTGTGGAGAAGCCCGAGGCTCGCGCGTGGTACATGAACGAGGCGGCGGATCAGAACTGGAGCACCCGCGCCTTAGAACGGCAGATCGGCTCGCTGTATTACGAGCGGCTGCTGATGAGCCGCTGCAAGCGGGCACCTGTCGAGAAAGAGGCGAAGCAAAAGACGGGGGAACTGGCGGCACAACCCGAAGATTTCATCAAAGACCCGTACGTGCTTGAATTCCTAGGCATTCCCGACGCGCACCCGTTCCGCGAGTCCGAGTTGGAGCAGGCGATCATCGGCAAGCTGCAAGCGTTCCTACTGGAGTTGGGCAAGGGCTTTGCCTTTGTGGCACGGCAGCAGCGCATCTCCACAGAGACCAAGGACTTCTTCATCGACCTCGTGTTTTACAACTACATCCTCAAGTGCTTCGTGCTGATCGATCTCAAGACCGGCGAACTCACGCATCAGGACATCGGGCAGATGGACATGTACGTGCGGCTCTACGAAGACCAGCGCAAGAATCCGGGTGACAACCCCGCGATCGGCCTGATCCTCTGCACCGGCAAAGACGCGACGGTGGTCAAGTACTCGGTGCTGAGCGAAAGTAAACAGCTCTTCGCCTCCCAGTACCGGCTGGTGCTGCCAACCGAGGAGGAACTGCGCCGCGAAATCGAGCGCGAACGCGACCTCGCTGTCCGGGAACAGGAGGCGCGGTATGGGTGAGCGGATAGAGAGAAAAGAGGCTCACGCGGAGACGCGGAGGCGCGGAGAAAAAGCAACGGAGAGCGGACTTTCCAGTCCGCTGTATGACGGGTTGAATCCGTCCCCTGTTTGGTCTGAAGTCTTGATCCCCGAGGCTTTATATAAAGTGCGGATTTCAACCTCTTGCAGAAGTGTGCCTGCGTATGAGCGCCTGGCCCGACAGAGCGAGTTTCAAGGCCCGCGTGCTGGAGTGGGCGGCCAAGCTGGAGGTGAGGGCCAGCGCCGTCTATGTGCGCCCCATGCGGCGCAAGTGGGCGTCGTGTTCCACAGCGGAAACCTTGAGCTTCAACGACGAACTGTTGGCGTTGGATCAAACGCTCGGCGACTACGTGATCGTTCATGAGCTGTTGCACTTCTCTGTGCCGAACCACGGAAAACTCTGGAAAAGCCTGATGCGGGCACATCTGGGCGACTATGAAACGCTTGAGGCGCGGCTTCGCGGTTTCGCCTCTCTCCGGAAAGGGTAAAACGTGGATTGCTTTCGCGCCCCGAATCGCGTTTAATAGTGCCAGTTTGGATTGGGCGGCAAAGGCCGCAGGGACTTCAAAAGGGGAATGACATGAAGAACGTGTTTCGTGGCGCCGTTGCGGCGTGTCTGATGGCGGGCGGGGCGTGGGCGGTTGAGCCGGAGGCGGGCTTCGTCTCTCTGTTCAACGGCAAGGATCTGGACGGGTGGATCGGGGCGACCAACGGGTACTCGGTCGAGAACGGCATCCTGTTCTGCCAGCCGAAAGGCGGGGGCAACCTCTATACGGCCAAGCAGTATGACAACTTCATCCTGCGCTTTGAGTTTCTGGTTTACACCAACTCCAACAACGGGCTCGGCATCCGCTGCCCCGGCCAAGGCGATTCGGCGTACGCCGCCATGGAGCTGCAGATCCTGGATGACTCCGGCTCGCAGTACACGAGTCTGAAGCCGTATCAGTACCACGGCTCGATCTACGGCGTGGTGCCCGCCCAGCGCGGCTCGCAGAAGAAGGTCGGTCAGTGGAACGTGCAGGAGGTTCGCGCGATCGGCTCCAAGATCACGGTGACCCTGAACGGCAACGTGATCGTGGACGCCGACCTCGCGGGCATCACCGACACCATGGACGGCAAGAAGCACCCCGGCCTGCACAATCCCAAGGGCCACATCGGCTGGCTGGGGCGCGGGACGCGCGTGGACTGGCGCAACGTCCGCATCAAGGAGGTGCCCGCCGACTACCCGGTGGCGCAAACGTCCGACAACCAGACCCCGGCTGGCTTCGTCGCGCTGTTCAACGGCAAAGATCTGACGGGCTGGAAGGGCGTGACGCGCACAGAGAAGTTCGACAGCCCGCTCGTGCGGCAGAAGGCGACGCCCGAGAAGCGCACCGAGATCCAGGCCAAGGCGGACGAAGAGATGCGGGCGAGCTGGCACGTGCGCGACGGCGGCACGCTCTTCTTCGATGGCAAGGGCTACAGCCTCGCCACGGCCAAGGATTACGGCGACTTCGAGCTCTTCTGCGACTGGCGGCTGCTGACCGTGCGCGGCGACAGCGGGCTCTACCTGCGCGGCTCGCCGCAGGTGCAGATCTGGGACGCGCACAACCAGTGGCAGATCGGCTCGGGCGGCCTCTACAACAACAAGAGCAACCCCAGCAAGGCCCTGGCCATCGCCGACCGCCTGGTCGGGGACTGGAACACCTTCTACGTCAAGATGGTCGGCGACAAGGTGACGGTCAAGCTCAACGGCGTGCTGGTCGTGGACAACACGGTGCTGGAGAACTACTGGGACCGCAGCCAGCCGATCTTCGCCAAGGAGCAGCTCGAGCTGCAGTGCCATGGCGATCCGATCGAGTTCAAGAACATCTACCTTCGCGAGTTGTAGGCGAGGGGGCAGGGTTCGGAGGACAGAGGTCGGAGGACAGAGGTCAGAGGTCGGAGGTCAGAGGACGAAGGACGGAGCAGCCGGGAGTCGCTAGTCGCGAGTCGAAAAGGGAGGGTTCATGAGGGAGTTTACTTCGCTTGTCTTGGCGATCGGGTGTGTCAGTGCTGCGTTCGGAGCGGAGCTGCCGCGGCCGAAGAACATCGTTCTGATCTTGGCGGATGATCTGGGTTGGGGCGATGTCTCTTGCTACGGGGCAAAGGCGGTTGCCACGCCGAATGTCGACCGGCTCGCACGCGAAGGCGTACGGTTCACGGATGCGCACGCGTCGGCGGCGACCTGCACGCCGACGCGCTATGCGCTCCTGACGGGCGAGTACGCATGGCGCAAGAAAGGGACCAGCATCGCGACGGGCGATGCCGCGCTGCTGATCGAGCCGGGGCGCACGACCCTGCCTTCCGTTCTGAAAAAGGCAGGCTACACCACCGGTGTGGTCGGCAAGTGGCATCTGGGTCTCGGGCCCGGCCCCGACAAGACGGACTGGAACGTGGAAATCGTTCCCGGACCGCGCGAGATCGGCTTCGACTACTCGTTCCTGATCCCCGCCACCGGCGACCGCACGCCGTGCGTCTTTGTCGAGAACCAGCGCGTGGTCGGCCTTGACCCTGCTGAGCCGATCCAGGTGAACTACAAGCTGAACGAGGACAACTACCCTGGCGAACTTGACGGGCGAAAGGATCGCGACAAGCTGAAGCTGGACTGGGACCACGGGCACAACTATGCGGTTGTGAACGGCATCGGTCGCATCGGGTACATGACGGGCGGAAAGAAGGCCCGCTGGGTTGATGAGGATATGGCGGACACGCTGGCGGCAAAGGGGTCGGCCTTCATCGATCGCAACAAGGACAGGCCCTTTTTCCTCTATTTCGCCACGCACGATATCCATGTGCCGCGCGTGCCCAACGCCCGCTTCGCCGGCAAGACCGGGATGGGCGCCCGGGGCGACGCCATCCTGCAGTTCGATTTTCAGGTCGGCGCGATCCTTGACGCGCTGGACCGCTGCGGCGTGGCCGATGAGACGCTGGTGATCCTGAGCAGCGACAACGGCCCGGTGCTGAACGACGGCTATAAGGATCAGGCGGTCGAGAAGCTCGGCGCGCACCGTCCGGCCGGTCAGTTCCGCGGCCACAAGTACAGCGCGTTCGAGGGCGGCACGCGCGTGCCTTTTCTGACGCGCTGGCCGAAGCGGATCAAGGCCGGCGCGGAGAGCGCCGCGCTGGTGAGTCTGGTGGACATGGTGGCGACCGCGGCCGCGCTGACCGGACAGACGCTGGCGGCAGGCGATGCGCCCGACAGCTTCGACGTGTCGGCCGCTCTGCTTGATCCGGCCGCTGCGGGCCGCGTCACGTTTATCGCGCAGGATCCGGTGCTTTCGGTGCGCCAGGGCGTCTGGAAATTCATCCCTGAGAACGGACGGAAGAACGGCCCCAAGCGCTCCGATACGGGACTGTTGGGCGATCCCGACGCATTCGTCAAGGGCGAGCATGACAACGGCAATTGGAACGTGGCGCAACTGTACGACACCGCGGCTGATCCGCGCGAGACGGATAACGTGGCCGGCAAGCATCCCGAGCGCGTAGCCGTCATGCGGGCGCTGATCGAGAAGGCTAAGGCGGATGGAAGGACGCGTCCGTAGCCAGAGAGATCGTCCACTATGAAATGGGAAAGACGCACGATATGACGCAGATCTCAACGACCCGTTCGCTTCTGACTTTGTGTGTTGTTCTGTTCACCTGCTGCGGCGTCTGCCGCGCGGCTGAGGCGGGCGAGAGCAAGCCCAACGTGCTGTTCATCGCCATCGACGACCAGAACGACTGGATCGGGTCGCTGGGCGGGCATCCGCTGTCGAAGACGCCGCACATCGACTCGCTGGCCGGGCGCGGCACCGTGTTCCTCAACGCGCACTGCCAGTCGCCGCTGTGCAACCCCTCGCGCACGAGCCTGATGCTCTCGCTGCGGCCGACGACCACGGGCGTGTACGGCTTGGCACCTTGGTTTCGCGAGCTGCCCGAGTGGAAGGACCGCGTGGCGCTGCCGCAGCACTTCAAGGCCAACGGCTACAAGACCTACACGACCGGCAAGATCTACCACGGCAATCCCGGCGGGCCGGCGAAGCGGGCCGCCGAGTTCGACGTGTGGGGGCCGCACGGCGGCATCGGCGCCAAGCCGCCGCAGAAGCTCATCCCGCCGACGCCCATGGGCAACCATCCGCTGATGGACTGGGGCGTCTTTCCGCACCGGGACGAAGACAAGGGCGACTACCAGATCACGAGCTGGGCCATCGACCGACTCACGGCGGCACCTACAAACGAGGCGATGTTTCTGGCGGTCGGCTACTTTCTGCCGCACGTGCCGTGCTACGTGACGCAGAAGTGGTATGACCTCTACCCCGACGACGACTCGGTGCTGCCCAAGATCCTGCGGGGCGACCGCGACGACACGCCGCGCTTCTCGTGGTACCTGCACTGGGAGCTGCCGGAGCCGCGCCTGAAGTGGGTGGAGGAGAACAAGCAGTGGCGTAACCTGTGCCGCTCGTATCTGGCCAGCACCAGTTTCGTGGATGCGCAAATCGGGCGCCTGCTCGACGCGCTGAAGGCGTCGGGCCGCTGGGACAATACGGTCGTGGTCGTGTGGGGCGACAACGGCTGGCACTTGGGCGAGAAGGGCGTCACGGGCAAAAACACGTTGTGGAACGGGGGTACGCGCGTGCCGCTGATCTTTGCGGGGCCGGGCGTGGCGGGCGGACAGCGCTGCCTGCAGCCGGCCGAACTGCTGGACATTTATCCGACCCTCAGCGACCTCTGCGGGTTGCCCAAGCGGAACGATCTGGAAGGCCTGAGCCTGGTGCCGCAGTTGAAAGACGCTCAGACCCGGCGCGAGCGGCCTGCGATCTGCTCGCACAATCAGGGCAATCACGGACTCCGCAGCGAGCGATACCGGTACATCCATTATGCGGACGGCACGGAGGAGTTCTACGACCTCAGGCAAGATCCGTACGAGTGGAACAATCTCGCGAAGGAGGGGCGCTGCGCCGACCTGATGGCCAGCCATCGCAAATGGCTGCCGAAACCCGACGTTCCGCCTGCGAAGGGAAGCGCAGACCGCATTCTCGTCTATGACGCAACGAAGGACGAGGCGGTCTGGGAGGATCGCATCACCATTCGCCGCTGCGACCCGATTCCGTGAGGGTCTCTCTACGGGCTCAGCGGGCGGAGGCGATCAACTCGCGAGCGTGGCTTTCGATGACGCTCGTGAGGCCCTTGCCGCCCAGCATGCGTGCGATTTCGTCGACGCGCTGCGCATCCGTGAGCGCCTCGATGCGCATTTTGGTGCGGCCCTTGACCACCTCTTTCGATACGACGAAGTGTTGGTGGCCGTAGACCGCGGCCTGAGGCAAGTGGGTGATTGAGATAACCTGGTGGTTCTGCGCCACGCGGCGCATTTTCTGTCCGACGGCCCGTCCCACCTCGCCGCCGATGTTGGCGTCGATCTCATCGAAGACCAGCACCGGGATGCTGTCGTGCGCGGCGAGCACGGCTTTGACCGCCAGCATGACGCGGGCGATCTCACCGCTGGACGCGATGGTCTTGAGCGGGCGCATCGGCTCGCCGGGATTGGGCGCGAAACCGAAGGAGACGGCGTCCGCGCCGTGGGGGCTGGGCGGCATGGCGGAGAGGTCGATCGCGAAGCCGGCCTTGAGAAAGCCGAGGTCGTGCAGTTCGCCGGTGATGGCGCGCGCCAGCTTGCCAGCCGCTTGCGCCCGGACCTTGGATAGCAGCGCGGCCTTTTCCGTGAGGCGCGTGCCGGCTGCGGCGATCTCCGCATTCAGACGCTCGGCCCGTTCGGTGCGGGTGGCGAGGTCGTGAAGCCGTGTCTGGTGCTTTTCCTGTGTGGCGAGAACCTCGGCGACGGTGTGTCCGTATTTCCGCTTCAGGCGCTGCACCAGCGCCATGCGCTCCTCAAGCTGCTGGAGACGTGCGGGATCGGCGTCGATCTGGCTGAGCCTGTCATTGATGGCTCTGCCGAGTTCCTGGAGCTGGACTGCGGCGCTCTGAACGTCGGCGCGCCACTCGTTGGCGGCGGGCAGGATGCGCGCGAGTTCGGCAAGCTGGATCTGGACATTGGCGAGCAGGTCGAACGCGGAGGTCTCGCCATCCGTCAGCGCGTTGGCGACGGATGAGCCGAGCGAGAGGATTTGCTCGGCGTTGGCAGCCTGGGCATGCTGCAGGACGAGGTCTTCCTCATCGGCGTCGGTCAGCCCGGCGCGTGAGATCTCATCAACGATAAATTGGAGGCGGTCGGTTTCCGCCTCAAGATCGGCTGTGCCGCCCTGAAGTTCCAGCAGGTGCTGTTCGAGGGCTTTGAGCGCTTGCCACGTCTCGGCGTAGGCGGAGAGCTGAGGGAGGCAATGGCCGTAGGCGTCGAGAATGTTGCGTTGGAAGTCGGGGTCGAGCAGCGACTGATGGTCGTAGGGCCCGTGGATGTCGACTAGGAGGCTGCCGAGCCGCCTCAGGGTCTGGACGGTGACGGACGCGTCGTTGACAAGGCAGCGGCCCGCGCCGGCGGCGGCGACAGAGCGCCGGACAAGGAGTCGCCCCTCTTCGCAGGACGGGAGTCCGCCGGCGTCGAGCAGCGCGTCGACGGTGCGCGTGTCAGGCAGGTCGAAGACCGCCTCGACCCACGCCTCAGACGCGCCCTCGCGGATGGCTGACTTGTCGGCGCGGCCGCCGAGCACCAGATCGAGAGCGCCCATGAGCACCGATTTACCCGCGCCGGTTTCACCGGTGATGATGTTGAGGCCGGCGCCGAAGGAGACTGCGGCTTCTTCGACGATGGCCAGGTTACGGACTGACAGGTGTTGGAGCATGGGAGGGGGGGGGAAGTTAGGAGTTAGGAGTTAGGAGTTAGGAGTTGGGAGGGGGCGGGGGGCGGGGGACGGGTCGGCGGGGTCGGTGATACCGTGGAACTTGAGATAGGAGTCGGCCACCTCGTTGCCCATGTAGCGGCGCATGGTTTTTTGGCTGGTTTTCGAGAGATCGACCACGATGAGCCCGTCCACGACCGAACTGAAGTCGGGATCGACATTGAAGGCGAGAAGCTTTCCGCCCAGTTTGAGGTATTGGCGAAGCAGCACGGGGATGTCTTTTCCGTCGGGTTCGATCTCGGAGACGTAACCGGCCATCTGATCGATGTCGTCGAGATACTCCCTGTATTCTTTGAGGCACCACTCCGAGTGGCGCGGGGGTTTGGGAGGAAACTTCGGCTTCACGAGATTGGCGAGTCCGTCCGCCATGCAGGTCTGGCGCATGGAGGCGAGGATCATGCAGCGCGAAGCCTCGCGGTATTCGTTCGTGATACTGACGGGGCCGAACAGGATGCGGTAGCGCGGGTTGCGTCCGATGAAGGTGGAGATGCCTTTCCAGAGCAGGAAAAGCGACGCGTAAGCCTTCTGATATTCGGTGCGTATGAACGAGCGTCCGAGTTCGACCGCGGGCGATATCTTGTCCATCAGCCGCTCGTCGAACTTGAAGAGCGTGCGTGTGTAGAGCCCGCGAACGCCGTGGGCCTCGAGGATCTTGTCAGTCAGTCCGAGCCGGTACGAGCCCACGATCTCCTGCCTCACTTTGTTCCACATGAAGAGGTGGGAATAGTACTCGTCGAACGCGTCGAGGTCGATCTCGTTACCCGTGCCCTCTCCGACCGCCCGGAAGGTGGCCTCGCGCAGACGGCCGATCTCACGCAGGCAGAACGGGATCTGCTCGGCCGCGCCGATGTAGACTTCGAAGTCAGAGGCGGCGATCAGCTTGCAGGAGTCTGGCAGACTTGCGATTTCGTTCGCAAGGATGTTGGACGGCACCGGTGCGATGACCGGATCGGGCGGCATCATCGGCGGGTTGAGCGAGATGAAGCGTCGCGTGCGGTGCGTCTCACGCTCCGCCAACAGATACGTGCGGAAGCGCAGATAGCGGATGAGGTGGGCGTCGTCACCCGAGAAGGGCTCGAGCGCCTTGGGGGTCAGCGGCGTGCCGATGCGGGCGGGGATCGTCCGCATTTTTTTGTTGGCGATCTGGCGTGGCAAGAGCGAGGTGCGGCAGAACGGGTGGATGAAGCCGACGGCGTTGAAGAACAGCGAGTTGCGCCCCGGGAAAAACACCGGCACCACGGTGGCGCGGGTCTTGCGCACCAGGGCTGCGATGCTGGGGCTCCATGCCGGGTCGCGCACGCGGAACGTGTGCCGGTCGAAGCTGGAGACCTCGCCGGAGGGGAAGACGATCAGCAGGTGTCCGTCGTTGAGCCATCTGAGGCTTTCCTTGATCGGACGCATGTTGACGCGCGCGGAGCCCTTGGAGCCGAAGGGGTCGACGAAGATGAAGTCGTCCCGCATCTCAGTGATGCTGCTCAGCAGGTAGTTGGCCATGGCCTTGATGTCTGGGCGCACGCGCCTGAGCAGGGAGAGCAGGATGACGCCCTCGACGCCGCCGAAGGGATGGTTCGCGACCACCACCACCGCCCCCTCTTTGGGAACACGGGCCAGATCCTCTTCCAAAACGAGCGTTCGCACGCCGGCCGCCTGAAGGGTGCGGTCGCTGAAGGGGATATCCTTCGGCATTCGCCAGGCGCGGGCGTAGATGTCATCCGCCGCTCGAAGTCCCGACAGGCTCTCTAACGGACGTTTCAGCAGGCGTGCGAATACGCGCAACACCCGGTTGCGTATCTTGTGTACAGGCAACTCGAAGATGCGCGGGATTTGCGTATTTGCTTTGTCAGATTGCATCAACAGCCTCTGTTTGTCTCAGATGATAGGCAAGGGCCAGCACGAAGACAAGCGGCAATCCGATGCCGCGGACGAGCAGCGGATGCCAGACGGCGGCGAGGGCGAAGGCCGTGATCGAGGCCACAGTCGCGCGCGCGGTCGCCGCCTCAAGAGTTCGCGCGCGCGCCGCCCCGCAGGCCGCCTGCGCGGCGCGCATCAGCAGCGTGAGGAAGGCCAGCAGCGCGGGAAGGCCCGCAGAGGCGGCGAGCACCAGGTACAGGTTTTGGATATCCGGCTCCGACGGGCCTGTCTGGCGCGGGATGTTGTCGTAGTATTGGCCGACGTGCTTCTGATAGTTGCCTAGTCCGACGCCCAGCCAGGGGCGGGTGAGCGCCATGCTGTAGGCGGCCTGCCAGTCGGGGTAGCGGCGCTCCACCTGGCCGGTGCCGTCGTAGAGCGCCACCGACTGGAAGTGAACGAGGTCGTTCTCGCGCGGCAGGTGCGGCAGCACGAGGGCCTGCCACGCGAGCAGTCCGGCCGCCACGGGCACGAAGACCTTGATCCCGCGCGCCGCCGCGAGGCCGGCGAACGCGATGGCGACGGAGGCATAGGCGGCGCCGGAGAGGTTGACCGTCATCCCTGCAACCAGAAGCAGAGCCAGCGCGAGGCGGAAAGGCCACCAGATTCGGACGGACAGCGCGATGCCAAAAAACAGCGGCAGGGCGAGCGCCAGGTAACCGCCCAGCACGTTGCGGTTACTGAAGGCGCCGCGGACACTCAGGACGTCGGCTGCGGCATCCGCATACTGCATGGCGGCGAGAAGCAGCGACACCGCCGTTGCCGCGCCGAGCGCCATGAGCGCGTGCCGGTAGGCGCGCGGGCTGGTGCGCAGGTAGGCCGCGAAGAGTATGTTGCCGATGAGGAAGTACTCAATGAATTGAGCCAGATCCTTCAGGGCGAGCGCCTTGAAAGGGGCGACCGCTGCGGAGGCGGCGGCGAGGGCCACGAAGAGCAGGCTCGGCCAGGGCGGCAGCGCCAGCAGGCGCCGCCACTCGCGCGTGACAAGGATGTCCAGGCACCAGACGCCCGCCGTCAGGGACAGGGTCAGGTCCGCCGGAGAGAGATAGAATTTGGGACGCAGTTCCAAAGCCCACTGGGTGGGCGCGACGAAGAGGGTAAGCAGCACGCCGGCGCGGAAGAGCGTGTGCAAGAGGGCATGGAGGCGCGTCACGGTCATGGACGCGCCCCTGCGGGCTCGATATCCACCGGGACAAAGCGCTTGTCGGCGCTCAGCAGGATCTGGTCGAGGCGCACGCCGTCCTCGCGGTTACGGAAGACGAGCGAGTGCTTGCCCTTGGCGAGCTTGAGCGGCGCGACGGTGCGGGAGACGGGATACTTGACCCAGTGCCAAGCCTTGTAGGTGGCATCCTCGCCGAAAAGGAAAGCCGGCTGGTCATCGAAGCCCACCGTGAACGAGTTGCTGCACTCGCCCTCCCACCAGACACGGCACCAGAGTGTGAACTGCCCGTCCTCGGGCACCTCTACGCTGAACACGGCTTTGCCGGCTTCCAGTTTGGGCGGGTTGCCCGCGCCCTCGGGGATTTCGAGACAGGCGCCCGAGGCGCCGGCGAGGCCGTTCGTGTTCACGGCCATCGGCGCTTCACACGGCTGAGCGGTTTCGGCTTCGATGCAGAGTTTATACCCTGCGGCGTGCGCCGCGTAAGTCCCCCAGACGCAGACCGCAGATAGGATACAAAATTTGTTCATGCGCGTATTATACGTGTTCCCTCACAGGTCGGCAATATGGGAAGGATGAAAAGCATGGCAGAGGCCTTACCGCGCGAGAGGCTTGCTTAACCTGCCCGCGACCGTCTCAAGAGAGTGCATGACCCTCGAAATCGGGGGGTAGCGCGCGCGGCCGGTTGTGCTATACTGTCGCCGATGTCCATGGAAGTGATATTTTTGGGAACGGGCACCTCGGTCGGCGTGCCGATGATTGGCTGTCACTGCGCGGTGTGCATGTCCAAAGACCCCCGCAACAACCGCCGCCGGACGAGCCTGTACGTCAGGACGGAGCGGACGGCGTTTGTGATCGACACGCCGCCTGACTTCCGGCAGCAGGTGCTGGACTTCGGCATCGAGCGGGTGGACGCGGTCGTCTTCACGCATGCGCACGCGGATCACATTTTCGGGTTTGACGACATCCGCCGGTTCAACACGATCCAGAACTGCGTGATTCCCGCCTATGCGGACGCCGAGACGCTCGAAGACGTGCGGCGCGTTTTCCATTACGTGGGGAACCGGCCCGCTGCGAAAGGCCTCTACCGGCCGCTGGTCGATTTCGTGGAGGTCGCCGGCCCGTTCAGCGTGGGCGACGTGCGGCTGGCGCCGCTCGACGTGCAGCACGGACGCAAAATGACGGGGTATCTGATCGAGCACGACGGGGTCCGGGTCGGGTACGTGCCGGACTGCCATGTGATGCCCGAAGCGACGGTGGCGCGGCTGCGCGGCGTGGACGTCATGATTCTGGATGCGCTGCGGTACCGCCCGCACCCGTCGCACATCTGCGTCGAGGAGAGCTTGGCGCTGTTGGCCGAGATCGGCGCGAAGCAGTCGTATCTGATCCACTTGTGCCACGATGTGGAGCACGCCGAGCTGGACGCCCGGCTGCCTCCTGGCGTGCGCGTGAGCTGCGACGGTTTGACGCTGCGGCTCGCATGACAGGTGTGCGGTTTTTTGATACAGTGAAGGGCAAGGACTTTAACGGATAGGAAAGCGACATGGTATTCAGAAGCAACAACGGCGGGCTGGCGATGATCGGGGCCGCGCTGGCGGTGTGGAGCGCGGGCGCGCAGCAGATGGACATCTCGATGACGCTGGCGTACAGCGCCTTCGTGGTTGGCGAGCCGGTGCTGGTGCAGCTTGAGGCGCTCAATGCCACGCGCGACCTGATCAACATCGGCGGCAAGGACTCCAAGGACGCGCTGTTCGTCGAGATCACCAAGGGCGGCCAGTACAACGAGTTGACGTCCTTTAACCCTGCGCCGATGGTTGGCGCGCTGGTGCTGAAGCCTGGGCAGTCGTTCCAGCGGAAGGTGGAGCTGGACAAGTGGTTCCCGGTTGTCGAAGAGGGCAAGTACGTGGTGAGGCTGGTGCTGGTGCATGGCGGAGCGCGTTACGAGTCGCCTTTGAAGAGTTTCGACGTGGTGCCGGGCATTCCGCTGAAAGACGGCTCTCAGATGTTTGTGAACCGGAAGAGCCTGAGGCGGGTGTTCAAGCTGGTCTACTGGAACCGCAATCAGGTTGACCGGCTGTTTCTGAGGAGCGCGGACGAGCCGGACGGCAAGCTATGGGACACGCTGGATCTGGGCCTGCTGCTGCAACAGTCGGCGCCCAAGCTCGACATCTCTCCGGAAGGGGAGGTGACCGTGGTACACCGCTCCACGCAGGACGCGTTCATCCGGACGGTGCTGTGGTCGTTGCCGGACAGTTTGGAGGTTGTGGAGCGTAACAACCTCTTGGATCCGGAGATATCCGCGTCGCAGCGGGTGCGCGCGCTATACGGGGAGATGGCGGATGAGGGGAAGCCTGAAAAGAAGCCGTGGTGGAAATTCTGGTGAGCGGACGAGGCGGGAAATTTAAGGATTGAGGGGGCTTATGCGGCGAATGTTAACAGGGATTGAGACGGGATGGGCGCGCGGATGCGTGGCAGCCGGGCTGCTGGCGGTTGCCGGCGGCTGCGCAACGACGGCGCCAAAGGCGGCGACGGCGGGAGCCGATGCGGCTGCGGTGGCGCCGGAGCGCGGCGACGAGGCTTTCGATGATCTGGCGGTGCTGACCGAGTCGCTGCTGCTGGTGCGCAGGTTCTACGTCGAGGAGAAGCCGTTCAGAGACGTGGTGTACGGGGCGATTAACGGCATGTTGGCCGAGCTGGATCCCAACAGCTCCTTCTTGCCGCCCAAGCCGCTGGCCAGCCTTGAGGAGGAGACCAAGGGCAGCTTCGGCGGGATCGGCGTGAGCGTGGGCGTAGAGAACGGCGGGGTCAAAGTGATCGCGCCGATCGAAGACTCGCCGGCGTTTAAGGCGGGCATCCATGCGGGCGATACGATTACGGCGGTGAATGGCAAGCGGCTGGAGGGGGTGTCGGTCGATGAGGCGGTCAAGGCGATGCGCGGCGAGAAGGGCACGCCGGTGAAGGTGACGGTCGAGCGGTCGAACGGCGAGAAGGTGGACGTGGCGCTGGTCCGTGACGACATCAAAACGACGACGGTGAAGGGGGTTCGGTCGCTGGGCGACGGCATCGGGTATCTGCGCATCACGCAGTTCAACGAGCCTGCGGGGGAAGACTTTGGCAAGGCGCTCGCGACCCTTGAGAAAGAAAAGATCACGGATCTCATCATCGACTTGCGCGACAATCCTGGCGGGCTGCTGGAGTCGGCCGTCGGGGTGGCCGAGCAGATTCTGCCCAAGGGTAAGGAGATCGTGACGGTGCGCGGCCGCGACGGCGTCAAACAGGAGCAGCGTTTCGACGCGGGGCCGTGTGAGCATCGCTACACCGAGGTGCCGATCGCGGTGCTGGTGAACGGCGGCAGCGCGAGCGCGTCTGAGATTCTGGCGGGAGCGCTGCAGTCGCACAAGCGGGCGGTGCTGGTGGGCGAGACGACCTACGGCAAGGCCTCGGTGCAGAACGTCATCAAGCTGGCGCTGCGTCCGGACTGCGCGCTGCGGCTGACGACGGCGTATTACTACACGCCGGACGGCAAGATGATACACGGGACGGGTATCGTGCCGGATGTGCAGGTTGCGGTGCCGAAAGCGGAGTGGCGGCAGGCGCAGATGCGCCGGCTGTACGAGGAGATGCCCGGCGCGGCCAAGGGTGGCATGCAGAACCTGATGCAGGGTGTGAAGGACGAGCAGTTGGAGCGTGCGAAAGACGTGTTGAAAGGTGCGCGCATCCTGAACAAGGGGTGAGGCGCGGCCGGGCGGAAGACACATGATCATTTTGGGTATAGAGACGTCGTGTGACGAATCGGCTGCAGCCGTGGTCGAGGATGGGCGGCGGGTGTTGTCAAGCGTGGTGTTCAGTCAGGTGCCGCTGCATCAGCCGTACGGAGGCGTTGTGCCGGAGATTGCCTCGCGCAGCCACGTGGAGAAGATCCCGGGGGTGATCCGCGAGGCGGTGGGACTGGCGTTTGGCGGAGACGTTGCAGCCGAGATTAAGCCGGACTGGTGGGGGCGGATCGACGCAGTGGCGGTGACGTACGGACCGGGGCTGGCGAGTTCGCTGATCGTGGGGCTCTCGGCCGCCAAGGGGTTGGCCCTGCGGCTCGGCAAACCCCTGATCGGCATCAACCATCTCGAGGCGCACATCCACTCTGTTTTCTTGAGTCCGGACGCGCCTGACCCGCGAGCGGTGGGACCGCTGCTGGCGCTGGTGGTGTCGGGCGGGCACTCGTGTTGGATTGACGTGCCCGAGGCGGGCGTCTACCGGGTGATCGGGCAGACGCTGGACGACGCGGCCGGCGAGGCGTTCGACAAGGCGGCCAAGCTGCTGGGGCTGGGCTATCCCGGCGGGCCGGCGATCGATCGCGCGGCCCGGCAGGCGGAGCGGCGGGATGCCGTGGATTTTCCGAAGGGGCGTCCCCGGCCGGGGAACCCGGCGCTGGGCGCTCTGCAGGCCGACCTGTGCGTGAGTTTCAGCGGGCTGAAGACCTCCCTGATGTATCATCTGCGCGCGCATCCGCCGCAGGGGGAGGTGCAGGTCGCCGAGATTGCTGCGGCGTATCAGGAGGCGATCGTGGAGGCGCTGGCGGAGCGGTGCGAGAAGGCGTTGCTGCCGGGTCGTTACCGTGCGCTGGCGGTGGGCGGCGGGGTGTCGCTGAACCGGCGGCTGCGCGAGCGGCTGGCGCAGGTTACGGAGCGCGCGGGCGTGCGGCTGCTGCTGGCGGAGCCGCGCTTCTGCGGGGACAACGCCGCGATGATCGCGGGGCTTGCGGGTGCGGGCGGCGGCGTGCGGGGTGAGGCGGCGATGCGGCTGGACGTGGTTCCGGCATTGGAGGTTGGCGCGTGACACGGAGGGCAGGCTGTAGGTGGTTGCTGAGCGGCTGGGCCATGGCCGGTTGCGGGGTGCTTTTTGGCGTTCTGTGCGCGTGGGGCGCGTCGAACGCGCGGGTGGTGGCCAGTTGGAACGTGGAGAATCTTTTCGACACCGCAGACGATCCTGCGGTCGAGGGGGATGACGGGTATACGCCGCGCGGGTGGAGCCGGTGGACGGAAGCCCGGTACGCGTTGAAGCTGGAGCACCTCGCGCACGTGGTGGCGGCGATGCGTCCGGATGTGTTGTGTCTGGCCGAGGTTGAGAACCGGCGCGTGCTTGAGGATCTGGCGCGGATGCTGAAGGAGCGTCACAGCTACGACTTGCCTGTGATCGTGCATCGCGACGGGGGGGATGTGCGGGGGATCGACGTAGCCATGCTGGCCAAGGTTGCTCCTAATGGGACCAACTGGTTCTGCGCGGTGGCCGGGCAGCGCGACGTGTTGGCGTGCGACTTTGTTTTCGAAGGCCGGCGTCTGACGGTGCTGGCGAACCACTGGAAGTCCCAACTTGGCAAGAAGGCTGAGAGCGACGCGATACGGGTGCGGGAAGCGCGGTCGGTTCGCGCCTTTCTGGACGCGCGTCTGAAAGCCGATCCGGCGGCGGCGATTGTGGTAGCGGGCGACTTCAATGACGCGCTCACCTCGCCGGCCCTGACGGAGGAGGCGGGTTTCCTCCTGGAAGAAAGCCGCGTGCGCGAGGAGCGTTCCGGGTCTCACCTGTTCAACTTGTCGGGGGGCCTCCCGGAGGCTGCGCGCGGCACCTACTATTATTCGCCGGCCAAGCAGTGGAGCGCGTTTGATTCGATGAGCGTGACGCGCGGCATGCTGGACGGTGTGACGCCTGCCGCGCCCTGGCGGGTGAGGCGTGGCTCGTATGGCGTCTTCAAGCTGAGGGAGCAGTGCTCGCAGTCAGGGGCGCCGCTGCCGTTTCGAAGGGTGAGGAACAAGGAGGTCGGCGATGTGTACCGGACCGGATATTCGGATCATTTTCCTGTGCGCGTGGAAGTGGAGGCTGGAGGCGGGGTTGACGCGGCTCGGGAGGGCTTGTAGCGAAGGGATGGAGCGGGCTTCTTCGAGAAATTCGGGTGCGATTCAACTGAGTTGAATCCGCGCCCGAGAAATTCTCCGTACTTGCAGAGTGCTTAAGAAACCGATAAACTAATTGTTTTAGTGTTCATTGTTTCTGTTTTTCTCCAAGGGCGCGAGCTGAAACGGAAACCGTACGTGGGGATGGGTATTGAGATGACTACAGGATTCAAAGTGGTTCCCTCCGAAATGCGCAGAGTGGATAAGATGGTCGCTGTGGGGCTGGGGGTCTTGGCGCTCGTGGTTTACGGGCTGACTGTCTCCCACGGCGTTTTTCCGGGGCAGTCGGCGCATCTGATGGCGGTCTACAGTGGCGCGGAAACGCTCGATCTGCCCTTGCATCCGATGTGGGGAATGGTTGTCTCTTGGCTGAGCACGCTTTCCGTGTTGTCACTGCCGCTCCGTCTAAACCTTTTCAGCGCATTGTGTTCAGTGGTCTCGGTCGTTTTGATGTACCGGATCATGGCGTATCTGATTCACGACACGATTAACGAAGAGTACTCCGTCGAGCATGCGCCGAAGGTCTCGGTTTTTGCGGGCGCGGTGTCAGCGCTGGCCTTTCTTTTTGCGGTGCCGGTTTGGCAGGCTGCCACGCGCCTGCAGAACGAGAGTTTCGACCTGATGCTGGCTTTCGTGGCAGCCTATCTGCTGGTGCTTTTCGCGGCGCGCGGGGGGCTCGTGCTTCTGGTCGTTTTTGCCTTGTTGTATGGCATGGGCATTGTCGAGTCGGTTATCTTTATTCCGTTGGCGCCGGTATTCCTCGCGTTCCTGATCTATGTTCTCTGGAAGCGTGGCGAGTTGAGTCTGTATCGGGTCACATGGATGGGGGCTCTTGTTGCCGTGGCGATGAGCCTCTATTACGTGTTCGCCTGGAGGTTCTTCAAAGGGAACGATTGCGCGGCGCTGGGAATGCAAAGTGTCTTGGACGTTCTTGTGACGGTATGGAAGTATCAGGTGGTCCAGTTGCGCTCGGGCTTGCCCCGGGTGGGGTGGCTGATCCTGCTGCTGATGAGCGTTGTGCCCTGGGTGGCCGGCGGGTTCGCCTCTTTTCGTGCGCTGAACAACGAGCGCTCGTGGAGCCAGTACATATTGCATTTCACGCTGAGCATCATCGTGGTGTTGGGGCTGACGAACGTCGCGATTTCGCCGTGGGAGATGTTGCGGCCGGTCGGACGGCTGCCGGTCTGCAGTTATGCGATGCTGGCGATGCTGGCGGGGTATCTCGTGGCCTACTGGTATCTGCTCCTGAAAGTGGAGCGTCCCAAAAGGGGTCATGAGGCGTCGGTGTTGACGAAGCAGGCGGGTGACTGGTTGGGGCTGATCCTGACTTACCCGATGGCTGGTCTCGTGGTGCTGGCCGCGATCATCAACGCGTTCGAGTGCGGCGGCGCGCGAGGTGCGTTTGCGGATCGCTGCGCGAAAGAGATTCTGGATCGGATGGGGGGGCGTACGTGGCTGGTGACCGACGGCACGCTGGATCCGCATCTGCAGATCATGGCGCGGCAGCGAGGCATGGAACTGAACCTCCTCTGCCTGCAGAAAGACATGAACCCCGCCTACCTGAAGTCCATGGCGAAACAGGTCGAGCGCTCCCGCCTGTTCGATCAGGCGAACTTGCAGCGTATGAAGAGCACGTTGGATCTCGGAATTTTGCCCTTTATTCAGGACTGGTTCGCTTTGGATAAGGAGATCGAAAAGAAGGTCGCCGTTTTCGGCGTTCCGGACTTTTGGTACACGGCCGGCATTACGCCGGTGCCCGAGTTCTTTTTCTTCGCGGGAAGCCGCGACATCAAGGAGTTCAAAGGGAAGCCGCTTCTCGCGGACTATACGGTCTTTTGGAATGAGATGGAAAAGGTTCTGCCTCTGAGCAAAAAGGAAAGCGATGACCCGACGATCCTTCTGCGCTCGAACCTGCGCCGGCACATGGGTTTTGTGGCGAACAATCTGGGCGTTCTGCTGGAGGATATCGGGAATGACAAAGACGCCTTCACGGTGTACTCCTACGTACACGCCAAGTTGGATCCGGAGAATATTTCGGCGCTGTTCAACCGCTTCGAGATGGCGCGTCGCGGCGTCGTATCGGCCAGCGCGAACAAGGAGGTGATCGAGCGCGAACTCAAAGACTTCATCGGCAACCTGAAGCAAAAGTATCCGCTCTGGTCGCTCTCCCGGTATTACGGCTATGTGCGGTCTCCTGAGCTGTTCGCGCGGCTTGGCTGGGGGTGGGCGCTGTCGGGACAGACCGGAGCTGCGCTGGCCGGCGTGAACCGCGCCATCAATCTGTTGCCGACCGATCAGCGGGTCGGCGCGATGCATGCGATGGCGTCGATCTATGCGCTTTCGGACGACAGGAGCAAAACGGAAGCCGTGTACCAGGATATCATGAAAAGCGACCCGAACAACCGCTCCGCCATGTTGGGGCTGGCTCGTCTGGCCGTACAAGAGGGCGCGCTTGAAAAAGCCAAGCTGTGGTTGGAGAAGGCCGCCAAATCGGAAGATAAGCGTGGCGTCTTGGGCGTCGAGTGGGCCGTTATCCATCTGATGAACAACGATGTGGGCCGGGCGCGCCTGTCCCTGCAAGAGGCGACTGACCTTCAGCCGAAAAACCTGCAGGCGTGGGCGATGCTGGCGATGGTGCAGCTTCAGCAGAACGAGATGGACGACATCGACCGGGTGATCCTGCCGAAGATGGAGAACATCGCCGGAACGGTGGACAACTATTTCATTCAGATCACGCGTGCTCAAGTGGCCATGAAGAAGGGCAAGAACTTTCAGCGTGCCGCGCGCGAGGGGTTCATCCGCGCGTCGATGCTGCGTCCGGACATTCCCGGAGTGAAAGACATGATTCTTCAGTTAGACATTGCGATGAACGACCAGGAGAACGCAGAGCTGCATGCGCGGCAAGTGTTGAGGACGAACCGCAAGCATCCGCTCGCCAACTATGTGATGGGCTCGTTGCGTCTACAGGAGGGTTCTTACGGCGAGGCGGAGGACTTTTTGCGGCGCAGTGTGGAAAACAATCCGAGCGCAGCTGCGTTAAACGATCTGGCAGAAGTGTTGCGCCGCATCCGGAAGTTTGAGGAGGCGGAGAAGTTCGCACGCGCTGCGGTTAAGCTCAGCCCTGAACTGTATGTGGCGTGGGAGACGCTGGGGGCTGTTCTGCTCGATGCCAATAAAGATCTGGACGAGGCGGAGCGTGCGGTCAGAAAGGCCATGGAGCTTTACACCGATGACCTTCGCATCCGGATCACGCTTGCCCGCATTCTGCTTAAGAAGGGTGATGTCGAGCGCGCCCGAGAGGCCATTCGCTTGCTCAAGAGCCGCGCGAGCGAACTGACGAAGTTTGATCAGGGCGAATTGTCCCGACTGGCGGACGAAGCGTCATCTGGCCGCAAACGCTGATTGCGTTTATGAGAGAAAGCAGACCTGTAAGAAAGACGTTTCCGATCAATGCCATGCTCGAGGGCCGCAGGGTTGTTGTTGTCGGGGGCGGTCGCGTAGGGCAGCGCAAGGTGGAGTTGTTGCTGGATTCTGGCGCCGACGTCACGCTGGTCTGTCCGCTGTGTGTCAGTGAACTGGCCGTGCTGGCGCAGGGCGGGAGGATTCTCCACGAGGCTCGCTGTTTTGGCGAAGGCGATGTGGCCGGCGCTGCGCTGGTGTTCGCCTGTACGGATGACAAGCATGTCAACCGCCAAATCCTCGAGGTGTCCAAGTCGGCTCACATCCCCTGCTGTTGCGCGGACGGAAACTGGCCGGACGGCGATTTCGTGACGCCGGCCATCATCCGGGCCGGGGATGTGCTGATAGCGGTGTCGACCAGCGGCCGGTCCTGCCGTCAGTCGCGTCTGATCAAAGACAATTTGCGCAAGCATTTGGACTCTATCGAAAGCTCGGATCTGCTGGTGCTCGGAACCAGTCACGAGTTTCTGCAATCCGATGAGCGCGCTCCCTTTCACCTGCTGTTGCGCGAACGCGAACTGATCGGCGACATGATCCGTCAGGTGTGGGGCGTTCACGAGTTTCTGATTCTGAACACCTGTAACCGCGTCGAAGTTGTGGCCGCGATCTCAAAGGAGGTCGGAACGTGCGGCATCTTGCGGCGGCTGTTGCGCTTCGATCAGTTGCGACCGGATTTGTACTACATGAAGTCCGGTTTCGAGGCGTTCTCGCACCTCTGCCGTGTGACGGCTGGCTTGGACTCGCAAACGCCGGGGGAGTTCCATGTGGTGGCGCAGATCAAGGACGCGGTGGATGAGGCGACGGTGCGCGGCTGGGCCGGCTCCGTCATCCGAGAGCTGTGTGACGCGGCCCTGCATGTTTCCAAAGATATCCGGCACGAGGTGGAGCCGCTGCTCGATGTCGCGGAGATCGAGGATGTCGCTCTGCGGTATCTCGATGGCGAAAGGGCGGATCTCGCCGGCCGGTTGGTCGTCGTGATCGGAACAGGTATGGTGGGGCAAGGGCTCGTCGCCGGCCTGTTGAAGCGGGGCTGCCGCTGCTGCTGGGTATATTTCCGCAATGCGCCCGTCGTGGGCAAGGAGGACGCTCGGAACATCGAGGTTGTGCAACTCGACGATCTGGCACGGGTGCTCCCGCACGCGGATGTGGTTGTCAGTGCGGTGGACGTACAGGTGCCTGTCATCACCGGTGCCGCACACCGCGCGCTGTTGAAGCAAGGCTTGGTGCTGATCGACCTTGGCATGCCGCGCAACATCGACCGGGCTTTTGACGCGTGCGGCGGATCGCTCCGCGTAGCGGATTTGGACGTGTTGAAGCAATGGGCGCGCGCTACCACCGGCGCCCAAATGCGGGTGACCGAAACCTGCGCGCGGGTGATGGACGAGCACCGCGATATCTACGAGCGCATCCGGCGCAGCATCCAGGGCGAGGCTTCTCAGCGGGAGAGCTGAGGGACGCCGCTTCGGCGGCAGTCAGGACGGGATATGGATAAGCAGGTTTTCAGAGTCGGTTCGCGCGGAAGCCGCCTTGCGCTGGTTCAGGCGCAGGATGCGCTGGACAGGCTGGTCGCGCTCTTTCCCGGCATCGGGTTCGAGCTTGTGCCGGTCGCAACGCCGGGAGACCGCGACCTCACGACCGACCTGCGGGAGAGCCCCGGCGATTTTTTCACTCGCGACCTCGACGACGCACTGCGCGACGGACGCATCGCTCTGGCCGTACACAGCGCCAAAGATCTGCCTGACCCCGTGCCGACGGATCTTGACTGGTTTTGGCTGCCGTGGCGCGAGGATCCCCGCGACGCGTGGATCCTGCCGCGCGGCAAGGCGATGGGCGACCTGCCTGCCGAGCCGGTGGTGGGTATCAGCAGCGAGCGGCGCGAGGCCTGCTGCCGCGCCCGTTTCCCGGCTGCTGTCATGAAGCCGATCCGCGGGACGATCCCGTCGCGCCTCGAGCAGCTCGATGCGGGCGCGTATGATGCGATGCTCATGGCGGGGGCTGCGCTCAACAGGCTGGGGCTGGCTGACCGCGTGACGGAGTGGGTGCCGCTTTCCGAACTTCCCGTGCCTGCGGGGCAGGGGTACCTCGCAGTGACCTTCCGTCTGGGTGATCCTTTTTGGACACGCGTGCGAGCGTATTTTGTGAAGTCCGTGCGCTTCGTGGGGGCGGGTGTGGGCTCGGCTGATTTCTGCACGTGGGGAGGGGTCAAAGACCTGCGGCAGGCGGACGTGTGTCTGTACGACGTGCTGATGGACGAGGCTCTGCTCGCCTTCCTTCCTGCTCAGGCTGAGCGTGTGTTCGTGGGCAAGCGGTGCGGCGACCACGCGGTCAGGCAGCCTGAAATCACCTCGCTGATCGCCCGGTATGTGCGGCAGGGCAAGCGCGTGGTGCGCCTCAAGGGCGGCGACCCAGGGCTGTTCGGACGCCTGGCCGAGGAGACCGACGAACTGGATCGGCTGGCTCTGCCGTATCGCGTGCGGGCTGGCGTGAGCGCGCTGACGGTGGCCACGACGGGCACGGGAATGCTGCTGACCCGGCGCGGGGTCTCGCGCGGGTTCGCGGCTCTGACGCCGCGCGCCGAGGGCGGTGCCGTGGCCGGCGTGACCTTGGAGGTCCGCAAGCGGCTGCCGCTGGTGCTGTTTATGTCGGTCAAAGTCGCGGGCGACATGGCGCGGCAGCTCCTTGACGAGGCGTGGGACGGCGAGACGCCGGCCGCCATCGTGTTCAATGCGGGGGCAGACGACGAAGCGGTCTTCCGGACCACGCTGGCCGGGCTGCGCGACGGTTGTGCGGACGCGTTTGCTTCGGACGCTCCGGGGCTGCTCGTGATTGGTTCGGCGGCGGCGGGCGCGTATCGGCGCGACACGGGCGCGCTGCGCGGCTGCCGCGTGTTGCTCACCTGTAGCGAGACGCTGCTTGAGAAAGCCGCGATGCGGGTGATCGACTTCGGCGGCGTGCCGCTGCTGCGTCCGCTGATCCGACTGGTGCCGTGCGAGGAGGCCGGCGCGGCCATTGAGCGGGTTGCAGCTTATGATTGGGCCGTGCTGACCTCGCCGTCGGCCGTACACGTGTTTATGGACGAGGTGCGCAATTCCGGAGTCGACATCCGCACGTTGCCCAAAATGATGGCGTGCGGGCCGGGCAGTGTGGCGGCCTTCAAGAGTCACGGCGTGACACCCGAGCTTTCACCGCCCATGGACTACAGCGCCGAGGGTTTGGCGGCATTGCTGGGAGGCATCGATTTTGGCGGGCAGCGTGTGCTGCGGCTGCGCTCCGAGAAGGCCGGCTCGCTCTTAGCCGATGTGCTGCGTGGCAAAGGTGCTGCGGTCGATGACGTTCAGCTCTACACGAACGAGCCGGTCACGTATGCGGCGCTTCCCGTTTTCGACGCCGTCTTCTTTGCCAGCGCGTCGGCGGTCGAGGCGTTTATGGCGCAGGCGCCGAAGGAGGCGCTGAGCCGAAAGACGGTCGTGACCATCGGCAAGCCCACGTCCGCTGCGCTCGCGTCGTTCGGGCGCGACCCGGATGCGGTGGCGTCCGAAGCCACGGTGGACGGCGCGATCGAGACGCTCGCACGAATCCGGCTGTTCGCGTGAGCCGGGAAACCGCAGTCGGCGTCACATGTGTCGAAGTAGCGCCGATCAGAAATTCTAGGCTGAGAAGATCATGTGAATGCGTTCTCACACCTCCGGAGGTGTGAGAATCGAGGAACGTCATCACAGTCTGCGAATGACAGAAGACAAGTGTAAACGACTTGGTCTCCAGCACCCTCGAAAAATCCGAAAAGAACTGAGAGCGTGTTCCCAACAAGGCGACCACCGATTCTTCGGCCGCGTTCTGTTCACGTGTTCGGTAGCCGCTGGTGTCGGCCTAGAGAGGGAAGAGCCGGATCAGTTTTGTCCCGTGGCCAGGGATCTCGGACTCGTAGCGCTCGCCGGCTTCGCCTTCGTCCTTCTGCCGCCAGAGGTCGCGCACGCGCTGCTTGCCGCTCAGGCCCAGCGTCTTGAGATCGACGGCTACCTTGCCGGTCATGAAGCTGCGGTTGACGAGGCCGACGGCTAGACTGCCGTCCTCCATTTTCTTGGCCCAGACGTCGCCGCTGTCGGTGCGCTGCACGCGCGCGGCCTGCTGTCCGAGCGGGTCTTGGTTGACCTCGAGCACCTCGTCGTTGGTGAGCAGGTTGAGGGTGAAGGCGTCGAGCTGCGTCATGTCGCAGCCAATGAGCAGCGGCGAGCAGAGCAGGCACCAGAGCGACATGTGGGTGTACTGCTCGTTCGCGGTCAGCCGCGTGGCGTGAAGGTTGCCCCAGCCGACCATGCCGACGATGAGCATGTCGGGGTCGTTCCAGTTGCCGGGCTGGGTGAATAGTTCGAGGCCGTCCTGGGAGTCGGCGATCTTGTACATGCTGTCCCAGGTGTCGGTGATGTCGCCGGTGGTGCGCCAGCACTGGCCGCCCGCCTTAGCGCCCCACGCGGAAACGTTGCCCATGCCGTATTGGCAGAGGCTGTGTACGATGTCGCGCTTCTGGGCGCGCAGGGCGTCCGTCATCAGAAGGTAGGGTCGCATGAGGTCTTTCAGCCCGGAAGACCCCGAGACTTGCGAGTAGCTGCACCAGTCGTACTTGAGGTAGTCGTAGCCCCACTCGGCATAGGTCTGCGCGTCGAGCCGCTCATGCTGCCAGCTTCCGACGCAGCCGCCGCACGTGGTCGGGCCGGGCGAGGAGTAGAGTCCGATTTTAAGGCCGAGTCCGTGGACGTAATCGGCCAAACCCTTCATGTCGGGAAACCGCGAATTGGGCAGGATGCGGCCCTTCGCGTCTCTCGCTTCGCCCATGAGTGACGTATCCTCCTTCTCGCCGGGGCGGGTCTGCCAGAAGTCGTCGATGTTGACGAACGTCCAGCCGTGGTTGATCAGGCCGCTCGCGACCATCGCGTCGGCGGCCTGGCGGATCTTGCCGTCTGAGACGGCATGCGCGAAGCAGTTCCAGGAGTTCCAGCCCATCGGCGGGGTGAGGGCGATGCGCTCGCCGACCTCCAGCCGCCACGCACGCGCGGCTTTGCCTCTGGCGTTTTCGGCGCCGAAGGTGACGGCGTAGGTCCCGGGTTTGCTGACGGAGCCGCTGAGGATGCCGGTGGCGCGGTCCAGCGACAGGCCTGCGGGAAGGTTCTGCGCGGTGAAGGTCATCGGGCGGTCACCGGTGGCGGCAACGGTAAAGTACACGGGGCTGCCGGGACGAACCCCGAAGACGCGTGCGCCGTTGATGCGCGGGGCGGCGGGCGGCGGAGGCGTGAGGATACCCATCTGCTCCGTCAGCGGCAGGCCGGAAGGTTTCAGCGTGGTGCCGTCCTTCAGCGTAAAAAAGGCGTCGCACCAGTCGGCGTGGTCGAACGAATCGCCGTCGCCGCCATCGGAGACATGGAGGATGATCCGCTGGGCGCCGGTGAGATCGGCCTTGATCTTTTTGGCCGGCATGGTGGCGCGCACCTGCTTGGTTTCGGCCACCAGCTTCTGGTCCGCATAGACGCGGAACACCACGGAGCCCTTGCCCCGGATCAGCTCCTCGTCGTCCACTCCGACCCGCGCCTCGAAGGACAAGGCGTTGCCGTTGGCCTCCAGCACGTACCAGCTTTCCGCGTGCGTGCCGACGCCGCGTTCGAAGCGCTTGCCGTCGACGGTTAGAGGATTGCCCCCCACGGAGAGCTTGGAGCGTGGCGTTTCCCAGCCGCAGGTCATCGCGGTCAGGTCGAGTTCGTCGAGCCAAAGGGTCGACTCGGCATGAGCTGTGAGCAGGGCCGCGAGCGCCAGCGGGACAGACGCCTTCAGGTAACGCATAGAAGATCCTCCAAGGGCCAAATCTTACACCCAACGCAGGTTAGGTGCAATGTCAGCCCTGCTCTTTCTTGTAATCGGTTCATGACAGGGGGATACGATAGAAGTGCGTATCGTGTGCGGAGCGCCAGGAGTGCGGGCGTCCCCGCCCGTTGTTTGAAAGTCTGTGCAAGGCAGATGCGCAGCAACCGAGCGACGGACGGTCAGATACGAGTGGCGCTAAGATAAGCTGCGGCTCGGCACAGCCTCGCCCTCCAAACTGCGGATTCGCTTGGGAACTGGAGGGCGAAGCTGAGCTGAGCCGTCAAAATGCGATATGAGTGAGCTGTTTTCCTGGTTTCAGATCTCTACGTCGTCATCACATTCCTTTGTCCGCCCGAGGCCTCCGGTTCAACCCGTGATCCGATCCTTTATCTCGTCTTTCCAATTCCACACTTCATGAAGTGTGAAAGCGCCTCGCAAGACCTTCCTGCGCTAGAAAGCCTGAACCGTCCGTCATTCTTTTCTCGAACAGAACAGCTATTGACCGTTTGACTCAGAAAAGAAACAACTTGCCGCAGAGAATGCGAGAGAGTTGATGAGACAATTAAGATAACCAGGGCATCATCAGGGAAGTCAGAAAAATAATGGCGCTGAGTGAGCGTTGCATCCCCTCAAACCGCGCGGCTCGATAGGCTTGAGCGAGGATGGGTATGGCACGTCACGTTTGCCCATTACCTACTACCGACTGCTTATTGCTGTCTACACATTCTTGTTCTTGTAGCCGGGGACAGGAGTGTCCCCGCTCCCGGGTAGCGCACCGGGGACAGGAGTGTCCCCGCTCCCGGGTAGCGCACCGGGGACAGGAGTGTCCCCGCTCCCGGGTAGCGCACCGGGGACAGGAGCGTCCCCGCTCCCGGGTAGCGCACCGGGGACAGGAGCGTCCCCGCTCCCGGGGCGCGCAACCGGGGAAAAGCGCATGACCCGATTGCACACTTCTGGAAGTGTGCAATTTGACAGGCGGCTCGTCAACGAGGTGATCGGCGCAACGACGGGCAGGTCTATTTTTGGGGCGTCGCGCCAGGGGCATCTTTGATCGCGTCAGCCGGAATCCAGCCGCGGCGCCCTGAGGCGTCGACGCGCACCCAGGCGCCGACCGACTCCAGCGGTGTGATGGGCGTGCCTGGAGTGAGGATGAAGAGCGGCATGGCCGCGCGCGCAGGCGCGAAGAGCGCTTCGGTGCGCTGTGACGTGACGTTTTGGGCTGTAGCCGACTTGCCGCTCAGGAAGGCGCCGGCAGCGCCGCCGGCGGCCAGCAGCAGGGCGGCGAAGAGGAAGGCGAGCCGCGTGTGGCGTCCGTAGAGCTGGAAAAAGACGAAAAAGGCGGCGAGCACAGAGGCGCCGACGATCAGCAGCGGAACGGCATGCCTCACGCTCTGATTGACGCGCTCGATGGTGACGCTCTGACGGCTTACGCCGGGGTCGGCGCTTTCGGAAGGTGCGAGGATACGGATGTCGGAGGGTTGAGGAGCGGCCGGTGTTGCCGAGAAGGTCAGAGGGAAGGGCCCCGCGACGCTCTCTTCATAAACGCCGGTTGTCGGATTGAAGAAGCTGAAGCGCGCTGCGGCGATCTCCGTAGCGTTTGTGGATTGAGGGATGAACACCTGCTCGGTCTGGACGCGGAGCGGTTCGCGCAATTTCTCTTTCGCGGGGTATGTCTTGAAGAGGGGCGAACTTGGCGGCGCGGGCATGGTCGCGTTGTTCAGCCAGCCGTTCCCGGCGAGTTCAAGGGTCAGCGTGAGGATATCGCCCGGATGTACCGAACTCTGTGAGAGCTGGCCGGTCAGACGGAAGGTGCCGACCGCGCCGCTGAAGTGAGCGGGCCTGCCGGTCTCCGGGAGCGGCTGGATGCGGAGCGAGAAGGGGGCGAGCTGGAGCTGCTTGGGATGGGATTGCCACTGCGAGAAGAAGCCGCTGGCACGGCGCACGACCAGCATACACTCCAGCCGGGGATTGAACGTGTGGCCGACCGGCTTGTGGCCGCGCGCGTCTGCGGTGAAATGCAGCACGTCGACCGGCTGACCCTCGCGGGCGACCCGGTTCTTCGAGCGCGTCTGGAGCTGGCCGACGGTGAGCACCTCGGGGTTGTTGGGGAAATCGCCGATGCGCAGGTCCTGAACCTCGCTGCCGCCGGTGACCTCCAGCTCGAAATGGATTTCGAAGGCCTGTCCGACGTAGATATTTTCGGGAACGGTGTAGAAGCGGCCCGAGAGCAGCTCGCCCGCGAGGGCGGGGAGAGAGAGGAGGCAGTAGGCAATAGGCAGTAGGCAGTGGAGGGAAGTTCTAAAGTGCGAGCGTGCTAAAGTTCTAAAGTACGGAGCCGAGAAGCGGTTTACGAGGAGGCGCGAAGGCGCGGAGGGGATGAGCGGCTCTGACCTCCGACCTACGACCGCTGACCTACGACCGCTGACCTCCGACCCCTGACCTCCGTCTCTCATGGCGTGTCCTCCATCTCGGCTGGCGTGGAGGAAAGGAATGTCCGGCCGCCCCAGGTGGCTGTGTCATGACGCTCTTGAGCGAGGGTCACCAGGGCTGAGGCCGCGAAGACCACGGCGAGCAAGCCGCCGGTGAACATGCAGGTTTCGGAGAGGCTCCATGCGAGGGAGTGTACGACCCGCCGCTTGAACAGGATGCGGCAGAACACGCCGAACCAGAAGAGGCTCCAGCCGCAGAGCGCCGTCAGCACGCGCACCGGGCACGGGAAGGCGAAGTGCCAGAAGAAGGCGGTGCGCGACCACGGCAAGTCCGCTTGCGTCCGCCCGGTCTTGAGGGCCATGGCTGCTGCGAGTCCCTGCCGCGTTTCGGGCGTGGCGCCCAGATAACGTTCCGCTCGCGCGAAGGCGGCCGCGGCGTTCGCGCCGTCGCCCGCCAGAACCAGCGTGCTGCCGAGGTTGGCGAACAGCGTGCCGTTCGCGACGCCGTCTGCGACCAGGCGGTTGTAGGTGTTCGCGGCCTTCAGGAAATCGTCCGGCTTCGCGGCGGTTGCGGCCTGTGTGTTGGCCTGCTCCCAGAGAAAGGCGCGGGTCGCCTCGTCGGCGCGAAGAGGGAGAGGCAGCAGGCAGCAGGCAATAGGCAGTAGGCAAAGGAGAGAAGTTCTAAAGTGCGAGAGTGCGAGAGTTCTAAAGTTCGAGAGTGAGAGACGGCACAGGTGGAGACGCCCCTCCGCACGCTCAGGGCTGGCGGGAGACACGGAGAGGCTCGGCGGCTCCGGCCTCTGACCTCTGACCTCCGACCTCCGACCTCTGACCTCTGACCTCTGACCTCTGACCTCTGACCTCTGACCTCTGACCTCTGTCACTCATGGCAGCTCCTCCGGTTGGGGCGGCGGCGCGTCGAGCGCGGCGTCAACGGCCGGGAGCACGCGCTGCAGCGCGACCGTGATCTCCGCAAGGGGCTTCGAGGCATCCGGGCGGTACATGGCCTCATCGAGCTGGACGAGCAGCGTGCGGCAGGCCTCGGCTGTTTCAGGAGAGACCCGCCGTAGGCGCAAGAGCTGCTCCGTTTCTGACGGCGTGAGTGAGGAACCTGAGACCTCCAGGCGCTCCGCGAGGTAGGTGCGGACGGCGCGGGCGGCGAGTTCGGCCGTGCTCGCGCGGAGCAGGGCGCCGGCGGCGCGTCGCAACGCGCCGGAGCGTCGGCGGCGCGCGCGCAGGGCGCGAAGGCCGCGTGCGAGAGGGGCGGCCAGCGCGGCCAGCAGGCACAGCAGGGGGCCGGCGAGAAGCAACGGGCGCGAAAGCCCGCGTGACGGCCACAGAGAGGCGCTGCACGTGCCGAGCGGTGAAGCGGAGAGGCCGGCGGGGCGCGGGCGAGAGACTGAGCCGGACGCTTCGTACACATGCTCTTGACCGCGCTCATTCGAGGTGGCGATCTGCGTGGTGGCGCGCGCTTGGATGGGTATGGGAGCGGTGGTGACGGTGGTGTAAGCGCGGAGAGCGGTGTCGTAGTAAGCGACTTTGATTGGCGGAAATTCCAGCGTGCCTTCACGCGTTGGCCGCACGCGGTATTTGAAACGCTTGCCGTCCGGCAGCGTGTCGGCGGTCACGTTGTCGTCGTAGATGCGGAAGTCCTTGGAGAGTTCGGGCTGGAGGTTGAGGAGCGGCGTGCGCAGGTTTGAGATGCTGATCTGCCCCGTGAGTTCGAGCGTGAGGGTGAGCGGGTCGCCGACCTTGCAGACCGTCGCGTCGAAGGCGGCTGTGGCCTTCAGGGCTTTTCCGACCGAGCCGATGAAGTGTTCGGGGCGGCCCTCGTCCGGCGGCGGCACCACGCGCACGGTCACGGCCGGGCCGATGGTATAGATATTCTCCTTGAGCAGGGGCTGGCGGTCAGCGGAAACACCCGCGATGACCGTGCCTTTGAAGGAGAGCGGGCCGAAGGTGAACTCGCCCTCCTTGGTCGGCGTGTAGCTGAGCGAGAGGGTGTATTCGCGGTACTTCTTGCCGTCGACGGTGATGCGGTTGGGCGAGAGGCGGAAGCGGATGGGGCGCGGACTAAAGGGGTCGCCGCCGCCGAAGAAATTTCCGAAGCCCATGTCGCGCGTCTGGTA
>CAYMLQ010000021.1:0-33476 GCA_964390795.1 uncultured Lentisphaeraceae bacterium | reverse complement strand
AGCCGGCAGGCGCGCGCAGGGGCAGGTCGAGCGAGACGCCGCCGTCGGTGCCGAGCGTTTCGATCACGGCGCCGCGCGCATAGGCGTTGAGCAGGGCCGGTGTGTTGTTCGCGCTGGTGCGCACGAGCGAGGAGAGGGCGTTGCCGGCGGTGGGGACGCGCAGCAGGCCGCCGTTGAAGTTGATCGTGGCTAGGGCCGCGTTGCCCGCTGTGTTGTTGCCGCCCTTCTGAAAATAGGGGGTTGTCAGCGTGCCGCCGTTGAGGTTGACGTGCGCCTCGGGCGTACCGTTGCGGTTGGCGAGGATGATCTGGGCCATCTCGGCCTGCGCGCTGCTCTCGAGCGTGAGCACGCCGGTGCCGTTGCTGTAGTTGTTGACGTTGACCCAGTCGCCGAGCGTGAAAGTGTGCGAGTTGAGGTTGCAGGTGCCGCCGGAGAGCAGGAAGACGCCGATGCCGCCGCGGGTCGAGAAGGAGCCGTTATAGTAATCACCGACCACGCCGTCGCCGGGCGCGAGGCCGGGGTTGATGACGAATGAACCGCCGCGCTGCTCGAAGAGGGCGGTGGCGCCTGTGTTGCGCGCGAACTGGGTGGTGCCCTTGCTGGCGAAGATCCCGTCGTCGAGGCGGTAGTAGCCGTAGCCGGAGACTCCGAGGGCGGCCTCATTGGCTGTGCCGCAGGTGTTGGTGACGGCACCGCCGGTCTGGTAGACGGCGCCTGTCGCGCCAGCCGCGTCGCCGACCGTCAGGCGTCCGTTGAGGGCGGAGCCCGCTCCGACGTGCAGGACGCTGCGCGTGTTGGCGGCAGAGGCCACGGTAAGGGCCGGTCCGGCGCGGTTGTAGCCGGGGTCGTCCGTGCGGAGGGTCGCGCCGGCGACGCGCAGGACCGAGACGGTCGAGGCGCCCGAGGTCGCGCCGACGGTGACGGAGTAGACGTGGAGGTTGTGGTCGCCGGTACCGGTGAGGTCGAGTTCGCCATTGTGCACGACGAGTGCGCCCAGATCCGGGGCCGCACCGGCAAGGGTCAGTTTGCGCGGGCCGTATTTGCCCAGTCCGGCATAGGGGAGAGCGGCGGAGAAAACGAAGTCAGCGTAAACGGTGTCTAGGCCGAGGGAGGTGGACGGCGCCGTGAAAACGGACACGTCCGCGATGTCCGCGAGCTGTGCGACAGACCAGCCGTCGGCGGAGGTACCGGAGGCGGCGCGGGCGACGAAGGTGCCGGTGCCGGAGACGGCGAGCCCGGCCCCCGCCTGCGCGCCGAGCGAGCCGGGCGAGACAGCGTAGAGGATGCCTTGGGTCACAGTGGTGGCGCCTGCGTAGGTGTTAGCGGGGTTGAAGAGCCAGAACCAGCCTGGGCCTTCCTTGAGCAGGCCGCCGTCGCCGCCGATTGCGCCGGTGATCGAGCCGGAACCGCCCGTGAGGGCGTTGAGGCGGGCGGTGCCGGAGGCGAGCGTCACAGGACCGGCCCAGCGGTTCAGGTTCGTGTCCGTGTTGCCGTTGTTGACGCGGAAGTAGGCGTTGTCAGCGAGTTGAAGGGCCCACTGCATCGGCGCGGTCATCTGATAGAGGGTGACGCCCGCGCCGGAGGCGGCGGAAGCGATGTTGGCGGAGGAGCCGAGGAAGTCGCTCTGCTCGAAGCGCATCATGCCGTTGGCGACGTACACGCCGGTGCCGGCGGTGACATTGGATATGGCCGACTGCACGATGGAAAACTCGCCGCCGCCGTTGACGGTGAGGCTGTGTCCGCCGAAGTCGAACGCGCCGCCGCGCGCGTCGAAGCGCGAGGCCGAGTAGACGGCGGCGTCGCCGGTGAGGGTGACGGACTTGAAGGCGCTCTGCTGCGTGATTGTTCCGCTGTGGCGCAGGGCGCCGAGGCCGTCGGGGCCGTTGCCCGCGACGGAGACCGGGTTGGCGATGGCGGCGGTTCCAGTGGCGGGGACGGTGGCGGGGCCGTTGACGATGTCTAGCGCGGCGCCGTCCGCGAGGGTGACGGGACCGGTTCCGAGCGAGCCGTTCATGCCGGGGTAGAGCGTGCCGGCCTGGACGGCGGTGCCGCCCGCGTAGGGGCTGGACTGGGAGAAGGTCAGAGCGCCGGGGCCGGCCTTGAGGAGCGAGCCGGAGCCGCTGACGGGCCCGGCCAGCAAGGTGGTGTTGCCGGCGGGGGTATCGAACGTCAGGCTGCCCTCGCTGATCAGGAGGGAACCGCTGAAGGTGACCGGGCCGCCAAGCGTCACGGCGCCGGGGCCGGATTTGGTGAGCGAGAGGCGCGTGCCGTAGGCTTCGGTCAGGGCGGCGGGAACGGCGAGCGCGGTTGCTGGGTTGTCGTTGCGCAGTGCGAGGAGGGCGTCGTCACGCTGGGCGGCGATCCGCCACTTGTGCATAAGGTAGGCTTCGACAGCGGCGCGGTCGGCGTCCGAAAGCGTGTAGTTGAACACGAGTACTTCGGCCACCTCGCCGGGTCCGGAGAAGGCGTTGGCGACTGCCGGACGGTGCAGCAGACGGATGGGTGCGTCAACGGTCGCTAAGGAGAAGGTCTTCGTGCCGACCTGAACGCCGTTGCGGAACCCCGCGCCGGCGTTCGTCGTGCCGCCCAGCCCCGTGGTGAAGGTCAGGACGTTGTGGCCGACAGGCGAGGCCGGCACGCTGTCCAGATCGTTGCCCATTGTGACGAAGGAGGTGCCGCTGGTGCGCTCGACGATGGCGAAGGTCTGGTTCGGGCTGGCGTCGGGCCCCAGATAGAGGGCGTAGAAGGCGTTCGGGGAGACGGGCGAGCGCGACGCGACGATGAAAGCGGTGCGCGGGGCTCCGCCGGTGAGGCCGGCGTTGCCGAGGGTGGCGAGCCCTTGCGGTGGCTGAATGCCGTCGGAACGGGCGACGCCGAGGCCGTTGACGGCTCCGGGAACATAGCGCGGGCCGATGCGGTCGGAGGGCGCGACGGCGTCAAGGGCGCTGCCGAGCGACCCTTTGTTGGCGAGCAGCGAGATGCGTCCAGAGGCGTTCGTGGTGACGGTGGCGGCGTCTGAGAGGTCGAACCAGGCGATCGGGGCGTTGGGGAGCGTGGGGAATGTGGGCGTGCCGGAGGGCGGGGTTAGGGCGGTCGGCGTGGAGAGCGTGCCGTTGGTCAGCGTCAGGCTGTTGCCGGAAGCTGCGACGGCGACGACGGCAGGGGCGAGGGTCTGGCCGCCGAGGTCGACGGTCGCCGCATGGTCCGCGTGACTCTGGGTGAGGGAGAAGACGGTCGTGGGATCGGCGGCGAGGGTGATGCCGCCCGAGGTGCCGGCGGCATCGATGACGGCGGCGGCGGTGGCGTCGTTCGGGACGACCGACGGCCCGAGCGCGGCAAGGGAATAGGTCGCGCCCGACGCGGTGACTGGGATGACGCCGAGGGCGGCGTCGTAGGCGGCGGGCTGGCCGTTGACGGTGAACCAGGCGGGAAGCGGTCCGGCGGAAAGGTTCTGGACGAGGAGCGTGTTGCGGGCGGTGCCGAGGGCCGGAGCGGCAATATCCAAAGTGGCGTTGGCTGAGCGCATGAGGTTGGGTACGGTGACTGTGGATGCAGTGTCCGCGGCAAGGATCACGAGACGCACGCCCGCGCCGGCGAGGGTGTTGGTGGGCGGCAGGGTCATGGCGAAACCGTCGGCGGCGGCGGGATTGAGGGAGACGGTCGATCCGGCGTTTCCGGTCAGGGCAAAGTTTTGGAAAACCGCACCAGAGCCGACGGCGAGGGTGGCGCCCCCGCCGGCTGTGACCGTGCTGCCGGTGACCGTGCCGTTGAGGAGCAGCGTGCCCGAGCCGGCGACGACGGTGAGGCTTCCCGAACCGTTGGAGATGCCGCCTGTGACGAGGTTCGTCTGGGTTGTTCCGGCGAAGGTCAGCGTCTTGGCGCCGGTCGAGGAGGGCGCGATCGCGCCGCCGAGGGTCAGCGTCCCTGAGCCGGCGTTCTCAATGATCGCGTTAGCCGCTGCGATTTGTACGGGGAGGGCCAGCGTGGCCGAACCGGAGCCAGTATAGAGGTAGCGTGACGGGTTGCCACCGAAGTAGACCGCGTTCGTGCCGAGGGCCGAGGGAGTGGAGAACGAGAGCGTGCCATTGGCGGTCGAGATGTGGACGAGGCCCGCGAACGCGTTGTTGGGGTTGGTGAGCAGCAGGGTACCCGCGCTGTTGAGCTCCACCCCGGAGGCTCCGGAGGCGATGATGCGCGCGGCGAGGGTCAGCGTGACACCGGCAGCCGGCTTGATGTTGGCATAGTCTATGCCGGTGCCCATGGAAAATGTGAGGTCGCCTGTCCCATCGATACGACACGAGGCGTTCGCGACGAGGACGTCGCCGCTGCCGTTCGAGAACGCGAGCGTCGCGCCCGAGGCGACGGTGAGCGTCGCGGGAGCGTTGACGGTCAGCGTCTTGACGGTCACGCTCGACGGAATGGAAATGGCGGCGGCAACGTTGATCGTCGCGGTGTCGCTCGCAGCCTGCGGGACGCCCGCAGACCAGTTGGCCGCGTCAGACCAGGTGGCGGATATGGTCAGTCAAGGGTTTCGCTCCACAACTCTGTTTCCGGCGTTCTGTATGCTGCTGTCAGCGGCTGCCTTCGCGGTGGATTCCACCTGGATCGGCGGTGCCAGCGGCACCTTTCTTAATGCCCGATGCTTTCAATAACCGATATATGAGACCTTCTTAATAGTGTAATCGTGGCAAAAGTAGTGGCAGGATGTCAAGCACATCAAAACCGGTGCCGAATTCTTTCCAGTTTTCAGTTTCCAATCAACCGCCATTCCTCTAATCTGTGGGTCTTCATTCATCTAACGAGGTTCTCCATGTTCCCCATCAAGCTTGACCGCCCGCTTATCGTGTTCGATATCGAAGCCACCGGCATCAGCCCGCGCGCCGATCGCATCGTCGAACTCGCCGCCATCCGCATCGATCCTGACGGTTCGGAGACCTCGGGCTACTGGCTGCTGAACCCTGGCGTGCCGATCCCCGTCGAAACCACTGCGATCCACGGCATCACCGACGAGATCGTCCGCTCCTGCCCGACGTTCAAGGACAAGGCTCTCGCGATCCTGACCTTCTTCGGCGAAGCCGACCTCGCGGGCTTCAACGCCGGGCGTTTCGACATCCCCATGCTCGCGGAGGAATTCAACCGCGCTGGAATCACCTTTGACCCCGACCGCCGCCGCCTGCTCGACGCGCAGCGCATATTCCACACTAAGGAGCCGCGCGACCTCTCCGCCGCCCTCAAGTTCTACTGCGACCGTCCGCACGCCGACGCGCATGGAGCCGAGGCCGACGTGCGCGCCACGCTCGACGTCCTGCTGGGCGAATTCAAGCGCTACCCCGACCTGCCGCGGGACATGGAGACCCTCGACCGCACCTTCAACCCCATCGACCCCTTCAACGCTGACCGCTCCGGCCGTCTGCGCTGGGCCGACGGCGAACTCATCGTCAATTTCGGGAAAAAGAAAGGCGCCAAAGTCAAGGACCTAGTGAAAGACGACCCCGGTTTCCTGAAGTGGATCATCAAGAACGATTTTCCGCAGGACACCCGGCTGATCTGTGAGAATGCGCTGAAAGGCGTGTACCCGCAGCCTCCCCGCCTAAAGGCCGTTCCCGCAGATGCCGTTCCGAGACCTCTCGACTCCAGACAAGAGATCGCGTAGCGTAACGCGTTTACGCATGGAGAGCCTTTGCTATGAACGCAAAGCACATAGCCCTTGTCCCTTTGCTCGTGGTCGGCGGCAGCCTCGCGCGTGCCGAGTGGCAGCACCCGCTCTGGCTGGGCCGCGGAGACGTCTGGCGTGCCCGCCTTCCGATTACGGTTACAAACCCTTCGGATGCGGCTCTTGAAGGGTCACCAGTCGCGCTCACTGTCGGAGACGCGCCGGGCCAGGCGCAGCTCGCAGGGGCCAGAGCCGAGTCCGTGCGCGTCACCGATGCAAGAGGCACCCAACTGCTTTACGGACTCTGGACTCCCGATCAGAGCAAAACCTTCACAACCGGCGCGATCCAGCCCGGCGCGACGCTGGTGCTCCCCGCCGTCAGCCCGCCCAAATCAACAACTCGACTTTACGTCTACTTCGATAACCCGCACGCCTGGGGCCTCGCCGACCACTTCGACAAACGAGCCTTCACCGACCTCAATGGGGATTTCGAGGCGGGCGCAAATGATCAGCCTTCCGGCTGGCAGTTCGGTCAGACGACCGCCAGGCACCGCCTCTCCTGGTCGTCGGAAAACCCCTATTCGGGGAGCCGCTGCCTTAAAGCCGACGTTGACACGGGTTCTGAAAGTTCCTGGTTCGGCTTCGCGCGCTCGGACTTCGCCGTCGTGCCCGGCGCGCGCTGCACGATCCGCGTCCGCGTCCGCGGCGAGAACGTGAAGGGCTCGGCTGGCTGGTACGTCCACGTCGGCGACGAAGCGAATTCGCAGCGCATCAACCAGGTCGCCCGCACCGGCGAAGGCACCTTCGGCTGGAAAGAACAGACGATCTCCTTCACCGTTCCTGTAGGGGCGACGCGCCTGCAGACCGGCTCGGTACTCTTTGGCACCGGCACCGCCTGGTACGACGCTTTCTCGTTCGAGACCGACAAACTGCCGCCGCGCGCCACGGCACGCGCCGATGCTGTCGAGCGCCTGACGCTCAGCGCGCAGGGCGCGGACACGCCTTGGCTGGCCGCTCGGCTGTGCAAGCCCCATTGGCTCGACCGCATCTCCGCGCCGTTCCTCACCCACCGACGCAGGACCAATCAGGAATGGACCTACCGCCTGCCCATACGACTGGTCAACCTGCGCGAAGAGCCCGCCACCAACCTTCTGGCCGTGGTCGACCTCAACAGCGCCACGCGCGGAATCGCTGTGCCGCGCTTACTCCTGACCCTCGACGGCGAGCCTGTCGAGACCTGCCGCCTCGGCGACCGCCTGCTCTTCTCCTGTTCGCCCGCCGCACGCACCGCGGTGACCTATTACCTCTACGTGGCCGACACCGGAGTCCGGACGGCCTCCGCGAAGCCTGCCGCCTCGGCCTTAGGCAGCGACATCCCCTCCGACCAGATACTTGCGGACCGTTTGGGCGAGACCGACGCGCGGGCCTTTGCCAGACTGTTCAACAGCCCGGTCAACCTCGTTTCGAACCCCGACTTTGAGACCGGCGCGGACGTTCCAGATGGCTGGACCCACAGCACTCCCCAGCCAGGCGTCACATTCTCTCTCGGCACGCCCGGCGGTTTCGGCAAGCGTTACGCCCGCATGACCGTGCCCCTGACGGCCAAAGACGACTGGCGCGGCTGGTATCAGTCCGTTCCCGTCAAATCTTGCCACAGTTACCTCTACGGGGCGTGGCTGGCCTGCGAAGCCTTAGCGGGCTCCGCAAACCTGAACGCGCATCTGCGCAACTCAAAAGGCGCGGTCGTCTCCGGCGGCTTCTTGGGCGCGGGATCGCCCATCAGCGGTGATACGGCGTGGACGCCCATGTTCGGCACCGTCACCATTCCGCAGGAGGCGACGCAGTTCCAGATGCACCTCACGATGAACGACCGCGGCACGCTCAAGCACGACGGTGTTTTTCTGGCCGAGTGCCTGGAAGCCGCAACCGGCGATCCCGAAACTCCCGCGATGCCGGCGCGAGACGTCGCGGTGTGGCCCGTCGACCCCGTCATCAAAGTCTTCCACGAAACGCTGCCGCCTCAGCAGGCCGCGCCACTCGCCATCTCCCTTGCGCGGAACGAGGAAGAGGCCCTCCAGCTCGCGCTGCGCTCCGGACGCGACATCCTGAATCTCCGCGTCGAGGTGCAGGCGCCGAAACACAAAAACGGAAACACACTGAACGACTTCACCGTGGGCTGGGTCGGCTATGTGCCGATCGACCATCGCACCGCCTACTATAATCTCAAGACTCCGGCATGGGAGCTGAAACACCCCGCCAGTGCGGGCGCCTCGGACGGCTGGTTCGGCTGGTGGCCTGACCCCATCCGCCCGACCGCGTCAGGCGGGCTCGCGGCGAATCAAACCCAGCCAGTCTGGCTTTCGTTCAAGACCGGCACCGAGACGCCCGCAGGCCTTTACAAAGGCAAGATCCGACTGTTCGCGGGCGACACCTTGATCGATGCGCAGCCCTTCACCGTCACGGTCTGGGACTTCGCGCTGCCGAAGACGCCTTCCTGCGCCGCCATTTACGACCTGCGCCTGAACGAGTACTGGGCCGCTGACGGCACGCCAGCCGACGCGCAGCGCGACCGCCTGATGCGCTTCATGGCCTCCAAGAAGGTCTGCCCAGACGAGATCGCCGCCGATCTGCGCTTCATGCGCGACGCGCAAGGCAGAATCACCTGCGACTTCGCCGCATACGACGCGTCCGCGCAACGCTATTTCGGCGAGCTGAAGTTTCCGACATCCTACATGCCGAACTTCTTCTACCTCTTCGGCTGGGAGCATCCGCCGAAGAACATCCTCAACGAGAAGCCGTACGACGGGGAGTATCCTTATGCAAGCGCAGACCGCACCCAACTGCGGCAGGCCTACAAAGAGACCTACCAGGCTTGCCTGCGCCTCTACTGGGAGCATGTGAAAGCCAAGGGCTGGGCCGACCGGCTGGTGCTTTACATTTCCGATGAGCCCTTCCTAACAAAGAAGCACATCATCGACCAGATGAAGGCGCTCTGCGACATGATTCACGAGGTTGACCCCAAGATCCGCATCTACTGCAGCACCTGGCGGCACTGCCCCGACTGGAACGGGTACCTCGACATCTGGGGCGTGGGCCATTACGGCTGCTTCCCGGTGAGCGAGATGCAGGCACGCAAAGCGGCGGGCGAACAGATCTGGTTTACCACCGACGGCCAGCTGTGTACGGACACGCCCTTCTGCGCGGTGGAGCGCCTGCTGCCGCACTATTGCTTCAAATACGGCGCGGACGCCTACGAGTTCTGGGGCGTGAGCTGGCTCACCTATGACCCGTGGCAGTTCGGCTGGCACCGCTACATCCATCAGAGCAGCACGCCCGGCGAGTCCTACTACGTCCGCTATCCCAACGGCGACGGCTACCTGCTCTACCCCGGCAGTCCTATCGGTGTCGACGGGCCGGTTACCACGATCCGCCTCGAGGCCGCACGCGACGGCGTGGAAGACTTCGACTATTTAAAGCTGCTCAAAGCCCTCTCCGACAAGAGCGGCGACAGAGAGGCTGTCCGCATCCTCGCCGATTTCGATGCCTTGCTTGACATTCCCAACGCGGGCGGGCGCTACTCGTCCAAGATCCTGCCCGACCCCATGAGACTCTCCGCGCTGCGCCTCCAGGCCGGTGCCGCGCTCGAGCGCCTCTCAAAATAACACTCTTCGCATGGCAAGCTAGTCGCTGCTTCATTCACCGCTCCAGAAAAACGGGCACATATTGAAAGGTGTGAAATATAACGGATTGATTATATGGTTTATTATCAGAGAAATCTTTAATAAATACCCCCGCCATCAAACCACATATTGAAAGGTGTGTTTACTTTTTTCGACGAGTGGCGACCAGACGATCAGGCGTTCGACGTGCTGCCTTTGGGCTTCGCGCCCGGGCCTTTCCTGGCTGCCCAGTCGGCCTGACGCGCCACGCCCATCATGATCGCCACGTCGTCTTCCGAATAGACGCCGCGAGAAAAAATTCGCTGCACGCCCTGCATCATGTGGTCGGCCTTGTCCTCTTTCATGAAGCCAATCAGCAGCAGCATCTCGCGCCACTTCTCCATCAGCTTCTGCTTGTGTACGGCCACCGCAGGCAGCGATTTCTCGACCGGAGGTTCGTAGGTGCCGAGCGCGCCGTACAGCTCGTAGCAGCAGAGCAGCACCGCCTGTGAAAGGTTGAGCGACGTGTAGTCCGGATGCACCGGAATACGGATCAGGTGCGTGCAGAGGCCGATCTCGTCGTTGGACAGCCCCTTGTCCTCGCGCCCGAAAACCAGCGCCACCCTGCCGCTCGCGGCCAGCCTCAGCAACTCCGGCGCGACGTCGCGCGGCGTCTTGACATGCTGGCGGTAGAGGCCGCCGCGGGCGGTCGTGCCGACCACGAAGGCGCAGTCCGCCACCGCCTCGGCCAGCGTCGCGGCCTCGCGCCGCGCGTCCAGAATGTCGGTCGCATGCACGGCCATCTTCGCCGCGTCCTCCCAGTTGTCGCAAAGCTGGGCACCCGCCAGCACCAGGTCGCGGATGCCCATGTTCGCCATGGCGCGGCACACCGAACCGACATTGCCGCTGTAGAGCGTGCCCACCAGCACAACCCGAATATTGTCCAGCACCTCAGCCATTGTCTTTCGAACCTTTCACATGCGCAGCACCTTACTAAACTTGTTCAGCTTTGCGCCAGTTGAAAAGCGACACATTTCTTGTTTAGCAGGTTGCCCGCTCCGTGGATTGTGGTAAAATACGCGGCATGAAATTGTGGAATGCGGCCAAGATCAAGGCCTCGAAGGGGGTGTGCAAGATCCCTTGCGTCACCGTGTATGATTTTGCCTGCGCGCGCCTGGCCGACGCCGCCGGCATCCCGCTGCTCCTCGTTGGCGATTCGCTCGGCATGGCTGTGCTCGGGTACTCTTCAACCCTGCCCGTGACCATGGACATGATGCTGCACCACACCGCCGCGGTGGCGCGCGGAACCCGAGAGGCGCTTGTGGTGGCGGACATGCCGTTCCTTTCCTATCAGATTTCCATCGCCGAGGGCATCCGCAACGCAGGGCGCTTTCTTCAGGAGGCCAGAGCCGACGCGGTCAAGATCGAAGGCGGCGCGTTCCGCTCCGAACTCGTTGAGGCGCTCACGCTCAACGGCATCCCGGTACTCGGCCACATCGGCCTCACGCCCCAGTCGGTCAACGTGTTCGGCGGCTTCAAAGTTCAGGGGCGCACGCGCGAAGCCGGCGAGCAGCTTGTCGCCGACGCACGGGCTCTGGCCGACGCCGGCGCGTTCGCGATCGTGCTCGAATGCGTGCCGCCCGACATCGCGGAAGCCGTGACCGCCGCCTCGCCTGTCCCCGTCATCGGCATCGGCGCGGGATCCGCCTGCGACGGCCAGGTGCTGGTGATGCACGATCTGCTGGGCCTCTCGGAGAACCCGCCCCGCTTCGTAAAGCCCTACGCCGCCCTGGCGGACACGTTGCGCGGCGCGTTCCGCACCTATGCCGACGAGGTCAGAAACGGCACCTTCCCCGGGCCCGAGCATTGCTACGCGCCCTCCGTCACTCCACCCTCTTAACCCGCGCAACCGAAACCGACCGCATGGCCTTTTCACGCACATCACGCGAAGACATCGTCATCACCGGCATCGCCTGCCGTTTTGCCGACTCGCCCACCCCTGCGGCCTTCTGGCGCAACATCATGCAGCGCCGCGCGCTGTTCAGCGCCCTCGGCGACCCAGCCGCCCCGGCCGACCGCCCCCCGCTGCGCAAGAACATCTTCGACCGCCCCTATCCGACTTACGCCGGCCAGCTCAACGACCTGTACGCCTGCAACCCCGCCGACCAGTACTTCCCCCGCAAGATGAACGAAGGGGAGAATCAGGACGTCTTCTTTACCGTCCAACTCGCCATCGACGCCCTGCGCGACAGCGGCAGCTCAATCAGCAGCCTGCCCACCGACCGAGTCACCCTGCGCATCGGCTACGCGCCTCCCTTCAACTGCGCCTCCATCAACTGGCTGCAGCACACGGTGTTCGTCGACCAGACACTCGACATCGTGCAGAATTTCTTCCCAGGCGCCGAGCCCGAGCAGATCGAAGAAATCCGCGTCCAACTCGCCTCCTCCCTCCCAGAGCCCAACCCCTACGCGTTTATGTCCGCGATCGGGTGTGCCATGGCCTCTTGGACCGCGCACCTGCTGGGCTTCGCCGGGCCGGCTCTCGTTTTAGACGCGGGCGCCGTATCCGCTCACCAAGCGATCCAGGTGGCAATGGACGACCTGCTCTCCCGGCGCTCCGACATCGCGCTCGCCGGCGCCATTCAGCCGCCTCTGAACCGGGCCTTGTTGCAAGGCCTTTCGGGGGCGATCACCTTTTCGCGCGCCAAGGCGCTGCAGCCTTTCAGCCGTGAGGCGGACGGCACGCTTCCCGGCGAAGGGGGCGCCCTCTTTGTGCTCAAGCGCCTGAAAGACGCGCTGCGTCAGGGCGACCGAATCTACGCCATCGTCCGCAGCACGGGCATTGCGGCTGCCTCGATCGACCAGCACCAGCGCATCCCTTCGCCGGAGCGCATGACGCGTGCCGTAACCCGCGCCGTGCATGCCGCAGACATCACGCCGGACACGATCCAGCTGATCGAGGCGCACGGCTCGGGCGTTCCGAATGCCGACCAGACCGAGATCAACGTTTACCAAGAGCTTTACGGCGAGCGCATGCGCGGACACCCTCTGGCGGGCGTCGGCTCCGTGAAGGGCAATGTGGGGCACACGCTCTGGGCCGCCGGTGCAGCCGGCATGCTCAAAGCCGCCCTCGCGATTTATCATCGCGTGCTCCCGCCCAACGTGGCCATCGAGAAACCCCTTGCCAAGATCGTTTCCGCCAAGTCGCCGCTCTACCTGCTGAGCGACGCACGCCCCTGGATCCGCGGAAACAAATCCAGCCCGCGGCGGGCGTGCGTCTCCGCCATCGACTTCACCGGCACCTGCGCGGCCGCCATCTTCGAGGAGTACCCGGATCCGGCATGAGCAGCACACTCCATTTGTTCGACGCTTTCGACAGCGAGCTATGCCTTATCGGCGCGCCCAACGACCACGCGCTCGCCGACGAGGTCAAGCGCGTCATTCACTTTTTGGAGCACGCTCCTGACGTGTGCCTGCAGGATGTGGCCTTCACGTGCGCGTGTACCGCGCGCCACCAGCCGTCGGTCATTGCCGTGGTCGCCTCGACCGTCACCGACCTGCGCGACCGTCTCATTCTCGCCCACAAGAAGCTGGCTGACAACGCCGGCCGGATACGCGATAAGAGCGGCACCTATTTTTTCCGCGACCGTCTCTGCCCGCGGGGCCGCATCGCGTTTCTCTTTCCCGGCGCGGTCTCGTTTTACCCGGACATGTTGCGCGATCTCTGCCTGGTCTATGAGGACTGCCGCAGCGCGTTCGACGAACTCGAAGAGGCGCTGCAGTCCGGCGAGCAGCCGGGTTTCGCACCGTCCGACTTCATTTTCCCTCCCGCCGCCTGCTACCGCAATGACACCGGCGAGTTCGCGGCCCACGCCTTTTCGGAGTCGCTGATCGCCGTTCACGCCGCCAACTGCGCGCTCTTCCGCCTGTTCGATCACATGGGGGTCATTCCGGACGGGCTCGTCGGCTTCAGCGGCGGCGACTTCGCGGCGCTGGAGGTTGCCGGCGTCTTCGGCAACCTCACGCGCAACAAGCGCATCCTTTTCATGCGCGAAGGCTATCAGATGCTCAACCGCTTGGTCGACCGCGACGACCTGCCAGCCTGCATCATGCTGTCCGTGCTGGACGCCTCTCGCGAGCTGATCGACACCCTGATCGCCGCCTACCCCGGACGCATCGCCCTCTCCTTCTTCCACAGCCCGCGCCAGCAGTCCGTCGCGCTGTCCCCCGAAATCCTCAAAGACGTTACGGCCATCCTGCATAAGGCAGGCGCGAAGGCCATGGTCGTGCCCATGGACCGGCCCTTCAACACGCCCTGGTGCTCTAAGGCGCTCCCTTCCATTAACCAGTTTCTCTCTCACTGGGTGCGGCACGTGCCCAAGATCCCCGTTTACTCCTGCGCCACAGCCGAACGTCTCCCCTCTCAGCCGCGTAACATTCTGCACCTGACAGCCGACCAGTGGACCTCGCCGATTCTTTTCGACTCCACGATCCGCCGCATGTATGAGGACGGGTTCAGGGTCTTTGTGGAGTTGGGCGCCCGCGGCAACATGACCAATGCGATCGGCGAAACGCTCAAAAATCAGTCGCATCAGGCCGTCGCCGTCAACCGCATCCATCGCTCCGGTATCGTGCAGCTTCACCACGCGCTCGGCATGCTTGCCGCGCAGGGCGTCCAACTCGACCTCACGATGCTGTACAGCCATCGCCGACAGCGCCTCCTGGATCTGGATAAGCCGATGTCCGTGACCGTTCGCTCCGACAATACGCTTCGGCTTTCGGCCCAGCTTCCCACCGTCAAGGCGTTCGCCCCTTCGGGCGACCTGTTCACGGCGGCGCGCACGCCCTCCGAGCAGGTCAAGAGGGCGCTGCCCGTCATCAGTGATAAGCGCCGCCTCGACTTCGGAGCGGATTTCCCTCTGCTGGCCAGCGCGGAGATTCTCGACGAGCAGCCCGGCGTCCTTCTGGAGATCGCGAAGATCGTCACGCTCGTGGATTACCCGTTCCTGCGGGATTACGCCCTCGGAACCTCGCAGCTTTCGTTCGCCGACCCCAACCTCAAGGGCCTGACCATCCTCTCCCTGATCTCAGGCTTGGAAATGATGTGCGAGGCTGCCCGCAAGCTGGTGCCGCGCCGCCGTGTGGCGCAGGTGGACAATCTCCGCGCCCAACGCTGGGTCGGTTTCGAGCGCGGCGCCGTGCGCGTCATCATCCGGGCCGAGCGCATCGCCTGGCCCGATTCCCAGTACGCCGCCGTCAAAGTCCAGCTCCGCGATGACGCCCCGAACAGCGCTTACACGTGGCCCATCATCGAGGCGACCATTCTGCTGACCGCCGCGGGCTCCGTCAGCCATCCGATCCAGCCGCCGCCGCTCACCCACCCCCGCCCGGTCAACTGGTCCGGCCATGAGATTTATCCAGACCGGCTCTTCCACGGCGCCTGCCTGCGCATCGTGCGCCACGTCGACCTCTGGAGCGAGGAAGGCATCGACTTCGAGATCGAGGTGCCGAGCCGCGCGGAGGCCGTGCGGTATACGCGCATCCCGCTGTTTTCCATTTGGCCCATGCTCCTGGACGGCATCGTCTCCAGCTTCTCGCTCTGGCGCTCTCATGAAAAGTTCGCCGGCGCGATCTCTATCCCCTTCCGCGCGCGCCGCATCATCTTCTACGCCTCCAGCTTTACGGAAGGCGCGCGCCTGCGCGGCTACCTGCGCCTCACCTCGGTGACGCCCCGCTCGCATGTCGCCGACATCCAGGTTTCCGACGGCAACGGCAACCTCCTGATCCACTTCAAAGGGTGGGAGGAACTCTGCGAGCGCGTGCCGCCCGAGTACCACCAGTACATCCTGCGCCCCTCCGAGAAGTTCCTCACACACGAGCTGCCGCTGGCCCTGCTGGGCAACCCCACCACCCCTGTCGCCGCCTCTGTGGTGACCGACGTGCCGTTCAAAATCTTCGAAAATAATCAGGAGATCTGGCTCAAGACGATGGCGTACGTCCTGCTCTCTCCCGCCGAGCGCGAGGAGTGGCTGGAGATGCAGGGCGCCACCAGCCGCCGCGTCGAATGGCTCTTCGGACGCGCGGCCGCCAAAGAGTCCGTGCGGCGCTACCTCCAGAAGTATCATCAGGCACGCTGGACCGCCGCCGACATCACGGTCTGGGCCGACGACTCCGGCAAGCCCCATCCGCTCGGCTCCTGGCGCGAGCACACCGCCGCCCACATCGACCTCTCGATCGCCCACACGTCGAAACTCATCGTCGCGGCCGTGGCCGCCAACGCGCGGATCGGAATCGACATCGAGGCCATCGGACGCGACCTCAGCGAAGATTTCACCCGAGGCGTTTTCACGCACGAGGAGCTTGAGCTGGCCGCTCAGACCGGCGAGGCCCCGACCGCCATGTTGCGCTTCTGGTGCGCCAAGGAGGCCATCTCAAAGGCGCTCGGCACCGGCATCCGCTACAGTCCGAAAGACCTTCAGATCAAGGCGATCGACCCCCTCAGCGGCGAAATCCAGATCGAACTGCTCGGGCAGTGGCTGGAGGCCTTTAAAAACATGAAGGGGCGCAGGCATACCGTGTTTTCCTCCATCTACTCAGGTCACGCCTTCGCCTCCTGCATTCTGGCAAACTCGCTTTTCGAAGGTCTCTGACCAAAGGAGGAGTTAGGAGTTAGGAGTTAGGAGTTAGGAGTTGAATGCGCACCAACCCGTGAAAACAGGGCCTCCTTTTGAGTTCGCCCCTTTTGAGTTTGCCATCAACTCCGCTTGACTTTAAAATGCCGAGTCGAGTAGTATTATCGCCATTTAAGGTGTCGTATTATTTGCGTTGACTGGAGTTCAAAAAAAATGAGGTGTCTGATGAAACAAGCTACAGGTAGTCTCTGTCATCTGACTGTCTTTGCGCTGGTCACAGTGTGCGTCTGTGTTGAACGCTCGCTCGCCGCAAGCGGTGCGTGGACCGGCGCAGAAAGCGCCGCCTGGACGAACAGCGCCAACTGGAGCGGCGCGTCCTACCCGGGTTCAGCCGCTGGCGAGACCGCGACCCTCGACACGGCGGGCAACGGTAACACCGTCCTCGACCTTCTGGGTCTGAGAAGCATCCGCACCATCACCTTCTCCGGGGCCGGCGCGGCCGCCTACACCCTCGGAACGGGCGGAGCCAACGGACAGACGCTCACGCTCGAAAGCGCCGGCACGCTCGCCCTGAGCAACTCCGTCGTGAACAGCCAGACGGTCAACGCCGCCGTCCTCCTCGGCACCAACACGTCCACCGCAACCTACACCTTCCAGAACGACCATACCGATAACACGCTCACCTTTGAGGGCGGAGTCGCAGGGTCGCCTTCCGGCGGCACCCCCGGCACCAAGACGCTCAACCTCACCGGCTACGGGCGCATCCTTCTCAAGGGAACCCTCGCGAATGGCGGCGCGTCCCGGATCGACTTGAACTCGTACGGCACCAACACGCTCTCCGGCAACAACACCTTCACCGGTAATATCGTTGTCGTTGACGGCACCCTGCGCCTCACGCACAGCGGCGCGCTCGGCGCGGGCAGCAAAACGATCTCTGCCGCTAACAACGTCAACGGACGTAACCCCAGCATCGTGCTGGACGGTTCGTCTGGCGACCTCACCATCCCCGCCTCCGTCACCTTCAACACCAGCCAAAGCCGCGCCGGCGCCGTGATCAACGAAGCCGGCAACAACACGATTCTGGGCAACTTCACCCTCTACTCCGGCGACGGTGCCACGCACATCTGGTCCAAAGGCGGCAAGTTGACCCTCGCAGGACGGCTTTCGCCTACCGCAACGGACCGCCAGCTCTACCTCCGCGGCAACGGCGACGGCGAAATCTCCGGCGTCATCACCAATGGAAGCACGACGACGGGCCTGCCCGTCTACAGGGACGTCGGCACCGGCACCTGGACGCTCTCCGCTTCAAACACCTACTCGGGCGCGACCAGCGTCAGCACAGGCAAGCTGGCCATCGCCGGCGCGAACGGATCCATCAACGCCTCCTCATCGATCACTGTCAATGGCGGAGCGTCACTGGTCATCAGTAACACCGCCGCTGCCAACCACGCGGACCGCTTGAAGAACACCGCGCCGGTCACGTTGAATAGCGCCTCGATCGCCTTCGCCAACGACGGCAGTTCGGCCAGTTTTGCAGAAACGTTGGGCGTGCTGACACTTTCCTCCGGCACCTGCACGGTGTCGGCCACGCCTGCCGCCGAGGGCCAGGCCTCTGCCTTGACGCTCTCCGGACTCTCGCGCGTGGTGGGCGCGATGCTGAATTTCGTGGGCGCAGGAATCGGCGAAAGCGACCGCAACCGCATCTTCATAAGTGGACTCGCAGACGGACCCGTCGGCCCTTGGGCCACGGTCAACGGCACCGCGCCGGCACTTTACAGTAGCGCACGCGGCGTCTATGCCGACACCGTCTCAGAAGTCGCCGCAAAAGGAGACGTGATCGGTGACGGCTCCGGAGCTGTTTCCATAACGTCGGAGGGAACCTCTGGGGCTAACGAACTGAGCGCGTCCGTCACCACCATTGGCGCTCTCCTCCAAAACTCCGTCTTCGCGTCTGCCGCCAACACCGCCGACAAAACGTTGCGCGTAGCCAACGTGACCATCAGCCCTGCGCAAGCAGATTTGACGCTCGGCGTCGTACCCAACGATGGCGCCGTCGCACCGACTACGACAGGCGGCAAGATAGTGTTTGCCAATTTCAACAGCGCCGCCACGCTCGCTGTCAATGCGGTCATCGCCGACAACGGAGTGCCCTCGTCGCTGTCCAAGTTCGGAACGGGCGACGTCGTGCTGTACGGCACCAACACCCTGTCCGGCGTCGTCACCATCGATCAGGGAGCCGTTCGTCTGAGCGACAGCCTGGCCCTGCAGTCGGCCTCGCTCGGCTCGGCGGGCATCGTTTTCGACAGCTCCGTCGCCTCGCACGCCTTCACGCTGGGCAACCTGACCAACACCTTCGCGCTTCCGCTCACGGACAGCGCGGCCAACCCGCTCGCGCTCTCGGTGGGAAACAACAACGCCAGCAGCTCGTTCGGCGGCGCGTTCAGCAGCAGCGGCAGCCTGCACAAGGTCGGCTCCGGCACCCTGACGCTCACCGGCACCAGCACCCACAATGGCGGCACGACGGTCAGCGGCGGCACGCTCGCTACCGGCGTAGCCGGCGGCCTCGGTATCGGCACGGTCGCCAACGATGCCGTCCTGAACCTCACGGGCGGAGGTATCACCTACACCGCCCTCGGCACCTCCCTCTCCGGTGCGGGCACGGTCAACGTGACCCTCGGCACCGGCACCGCCCAGACCACCCTTAACGGCGACTTCAGCGCCTTCACCGGCACCTGGAACATCGGAACCAACGCGGCCGCCGGCGCGGGCAAGGCCCAGATGAACGGCGCTGACAACGCCTCTGCCACGGCGAACGTCCTCACCAACGCCACGGTCTATGTGAACGTGGCTGTCACCCACAACGCCGCTGCCTTCCTTTACGGCGGCGATACCGGAGAATCCTTAGGCCAGCTCAGGCTCGAAGCAGGCTCGGTCTGGGCGGGCCCCGTTACCCTCGCAGGCAACATCTCAAGCGCGAGTGACGGGCTCTTGGGCGGCAACTCGGGCACGGGAACGATCAGTGGCGTGATCAGCGATTTGGGAGGCAAGCATCCCGTCGCTAAGATGGGCGGCGGCGTGCTTGTGCTCGCGGCCACCGAAAACACCTACGCGGGCGACACCAGTGTCCGTGCGGGCACGTTGGTTGTCCCCTCCATTAAAGATGTTGGAACGCCGAGCAGCCTCGGACAGCCGGCGACGGCTGCAGACGGCGCGATTAAACTTGGCACGGGCAGCACCTCCGCGCGGCTCGCCTACACGGGCGCAGGTGACACCACCGACCGTGTGATTGACATGGCAGGCACCACAGCAACCGTCTACCTTGAACAGGCAGGCACCGGACGCCTCACGTTCAACAGCAATTTCACCAACTCCGAGGCGGGCGGCAAAACGCTGGCCCTGCACGGCTCCACCGACGGCGTCGGCGAGCTGGCGGGTGTCTACGCAGACGGACTACCCTACACCAACAAGCTGATCAAAAGCGGCACCGGCCGGTGGGTTCTGTCCGGCGCGAACACCTACAGCGGCGAAACAGAAATCCAAGGTGGCACCCTTGCGCTGACACATCCAAACGCCGTTTCTCAGGCGAGTTTGCTGCGCTTCACGGGTTTTTACGGCGCTCTGGAGCTGGCCGGCCCAGGCTTTGGCGAGACCGCAAACAATCTGACCATTGGCAACGGTAACGCCGGCACGATCATCTCGGGAGTCCCCTCGGGTAGTGTCGGCCTAAACCACACCATGGGCGGCCTAAGCCTCAGTTCCGTGACCTTGAACGTGGCGCGTGCCTCCGGCGTGCTCAGCGGCACTCCCTCGGTCTCGGCAGCTTCCCTCAGCCTGTCAGCGGGCTCCGCATCAACAACCACGCTGAACCCGACGGACGCGGATCTCATCATCGGCACGGCGTCGGTCACCGGGAACAGCTACGTCAAAACGCTCCGGCTCGACGGCACCAGCAGCGGCAACATGATCACGGGAACGATCTTCAACGGCGTCAATACGTTGGTGCTGACCAAGGCTAACACAAGCACCTGGACCCTTTCCGGCTCCAACACCTACAGCGGCGCGACCACCGTCGACAACGGCGCGCTCGTGCTCGCAGGGTCGCAAGGCGGCATCGCCTCCTCCAGCGGCTTCACGCTGAATTCCGGTGGCACCCTGTGTCTGAGCAACACCCCCGCACTGAGTCACCCCAACCGTCTGCGCGACGCCGCAACCGTCACCCTCGCAGGAGGCACGCTCGACTTCGCCCACGCTGGCGGTGCGGCCAACTACAGCGAAACCGTCGGCGCGGTCACCGCCGCCGGTGCCGGCAGCATCATTCGCGCGTCGCAGGCCGACAGCGGAAGCACCTCCGCGCTTACCCTCACGTCCTTGACCCGCTCCGGGAACGCCACGCTGAACTTCACCGGAACGGGCCTTGGCGAGGACGCCCGCAACCGCATCCTGATCAACGGCCAGCAAGAAGGCCTGATCGGCCTCTGGGCCTCCTGCAACGGTGTCTTCCCCGCGCTCTACAGCAGCGCGCTCGGCGTCTATGACGGCTCGCTCAGCAGTTCTGAAATAGCGGCCCGCGGCCCCTCATCCACCCTCCCGGATGACGCTGCGGCGAATGCACGGATCACCAGCGCAGGCGTCGAGGGGCCGATCACGCTGACGGGAGCATCCCAGAACCGCGTAGCCCTGCTACAGCAGGCCACCGGCACCCCCGCCGTGGTGGCCACCGCTGGCAAGACGCTGCTCACACACGGCGTCGCAATCAACGCCGGCCAGGCGTCCCTCACCCTTGGCGAGGCGGAGGGCGACGGCGCCCTGACAGCCCTCGCGGACGGCGGTAAAGTCGATCTTATCAACGACTCCGCGAGCTTGCTGACGGTCAACGCCGCCATCAGCAACAACACGGGCGCAGTATCCCTCACGAAAAGCGGCACCGGAAACGTTCTCCTCAAAGGTGCCTGCTCCTACTCGGGCGACACCCTCATCGGCGCGGGTTCGCTGAACTTCGGCAGCAGCGCCACACAGGCCCTTGCCGGCGTCATCAGCGGCCCGGGCGCGCTCATCAAGACCGGCACCAATGTCCTCACGCTCGCCGGCCGCAACACCTACACGGGCGTCACCTACATCAACGAAGGCATCGTGCTCGCGCAGACCAACCAGGCCTTCGGCTCCGCCGCAGCCGGCACGGTCATCGCCTCCGGTGCCACCCTTGACGTCGGCGCAAACCGTGCCGCCAACACCCTCAACCTCGGCACGGAGCAGTTCACCGTCAGCGGGGCGGGCGTCGATGGCAGAGGCGCGATCGTCAATAATTCGAACATCTCGCACTACAGCGCCTTCGGCAAGATCGCGCTGGCCGGCGACACCACCTTCGGCGGCGCTCAGGGCGGTGGTCGCTTCGACATCCGCAACAACACGCCGACCTTGGACATGAACAGCTTCGCTCTCACCAAGGTCGGCCCGAACATGTTCGGACTGACCAGCGCGACCGTGAACCCCGGCACCGGACGCATCGATGTGGCCCAGGGTACCTTGCGGTTTGAGAGCAATGTGAAGATGAACGGCAGTCTTACAAATACGATGACTGTCCGCAGCGGCGCGACGCTTGAACTCTACGCGCACTACCCGCAGAGCGCGTGTCTCTGGAGCCTTGTTTTTGAAGATGGTGCGACCTTGAGTGCGGTCTTGGGCACCGGTTCCTCTAACACGTGGGCAGGCCCCGTGACCCTTGGCGGAACAGTCCGGATGACCGGCAGCGGCAGCTTCAGCCACACCATCAACGGCGCTATTTCCGGCCCCGGCTCGCTGCTCAAGTATGGTTCCACCACCACCTACCTGACGAATGATTTAAACACGTACAGCGGGTTCACGTGGATCACCAACGGCACGGTGTATGCCAGTTCCATCCGCGCTGTCGGTGCCCCAAGCAGCTCCTTGGGCGCGCCCGCGACCGCCGAGGCTGGCACGATCAAGCTCGGCGGCGGCACGTCGTCAGGCTCCCTGATCTACACCGGCGCGGGCGACACGACTGACCGCCTCCTCGACCTCGCCGGCACTACCGGCGGTGCGGCGCTGACTCATACAGGCACCGGCTTGCTGACGTTCTCAGGCAATGTCTCGGGAACCGGAGCCGGCGCAAAAACCCTCACTCTGACCGTCTCGACCAACGGCAGTGCTGAAATTTCAGGCTCCATCGCTGACTCTGCTGTCAGTAAAACGGCGATCACCAAGAACGGTGCCGGCGTCTGGACGCTCTCCGGAAACAACAGCTACAGCGGCGACGTGAACGTCGCAGCCGGCACGCTGACACTCTCTGGCGCGAACGCGCAGGGCGTCGGAGCCATGCAGGTGGGCAGCGCCGCCGGAAACGCCGTCCTCATCCTCACCCCGAGCGCATCGCTCACCGGCATCTCTGCCTCTGCCATCCGGGTCGGCAATACCAGCGGCAGCCAGGCCGCCCTGCATATGGCGGGCGGCACGGTCAGACGTACGACATCGGGCACGGCAGATGGGCTGGCCCTGGGCCGGGTCGCCAACTCCTACGGGGCCTTCAACATGAGCGGCGGCGACTTCGCCATCCACCGTATTCAGACCGGCGCGTCGACCTCGGGGGGACCCACCAACATCGGCGTGTTCCGCATGACGGGCGGCACGGTTGTTGTCCCCAACTATCTGTTGCTCGCCCGTGGCGTCGGCAGCCAGAGCGCGTTTACGGTAGCGGGCGGAACGCTTTACCACACCAACACAAGCGAACGGATTTCGCTCGGTTACGAGGGCGGACGCGCCGAGGTTAACCTCACGGGCGGCATGCTCCTGAGCACCACGAATCTCACCATACGTCAGAGTGCAAACAATTCGACCGGCATCGTGAACCTCTGCTCGGGCACGCTCGCCGTCAACCTCTTCCAAAACACCTCGCCCGGCATCGCCTTCCTCAACTTCGCGGGCGGCACGCTCAAGGCCAGCACACTCAACACCAGCGCCTTCATACCCAGCAACATGACCGGCGTCTACAGCTATGGGCCCTATAGCGGCTTCTCCGGCGGCGCGGTGATCGACTCAGCCGGCAAGAACGTCACCGTTGCAGCCCCGCTCCGTGCGCCTGCAGGACAGGGCGTTTACGCCATCTCTCTCGCGAATCCAGGTTCCGGCTACATCGGCGAACCCTACATCCACATCACCGATGGCGGGGGCGTCGGCGCCACTGCCGTGGCCAACATGGAGGACGATGGAACGGGCAACGGCACCTATCGCGTCGCCAGCGTCACCGTCACCTGCCCCGGCACGGGTTACACAGCGGAGCCGACTGTCCTCATCCGCGGCGGCGGCACCACCGCCGTGGTTCCGACCCTCGGAGGTGTCACGCTTTCCGCTAACACCAGCGGCGGACTCACCAAGCTGGGCGAGGGAACCCTCACCCTCGGCACGGCCAATACATACACCGGCGTCACCACCATCGCCGCTGGCACGCTCAAGCTCGGCGTCACAAACGCCATCGTGTCCCAGTCGCAAATCGTCCTCGCGGGCGGCACGCTCGACCTGAGCGGCTTCACCGTCACGAACGCGGTCAGCGGCTCTGGACTGGTCACCAACGGCACGATCCAAACGATTCTCTCACCCGCCGGCGAGGGTGCCATCGGCGCCGACACGCTCACCCTGAAAGCCGCCGCCGTGAAAGGCACCTACAAGGTTGACGTCACCCCCTCCGGCGCCAGCGACAGTGTCGCCGTGCAGGGCAACATCAACCTCGCCGACATCGCCCTAGAGATCGTCGACACGGCCCAGTTGGATGTCAGCCAAACCTACACGATCCTGACCTGCAGCGGCACGCGCACCGGCACCTTCAGCTCCACAAACCTCCCGCTGGACAGCCTCTGGCACGTGGTCTACTTCTCCGACGGAACGGTGAAGCTCTTCTACTCCCGCGGCACGTTGATCAGGCTAAGGTAATAGAAGCAACGCCATCCCATCTTTACATCCACGTCCCGTTCTGCGACGGCAAGTGCCATTACTGCGGCTTCTACTCGGTGATGGCCGAGCCGCGCTTGACCTCACTTTATCACGCCCTGCCCGCCTGCGAACTGGCCCTGCTCCTGCCCGCGTGCCCTGAGGCGGTACTCGGCCCCGTGAAGACCGTTTACCTGGGAGGCGGCACCCCTGCCCTGCTCGGGCCCTCCGGCCTGCGGCAACTGGCGGAGTCCATCGCCAGCCTCCTGCCGCTCGACGCGGTCGAGGAGTGGACTGTGGAGCTGAATCCCGCCTCAGTCAACGAGGCCGTGCTCACGACCCTGCGCGACATCGGCGTCACCCGCCTCAGCATCGGCGTGCAGAGCTTCAACGACGCCACGCTTGAGCGCATCGGCCGCCGCCACACCGCACACGCGGCCCGCCACGCCCTCCGCCTAGCGCGGAAGGCGGGCTTCGAGAATATCGGCATCGACCTCATCGCCGGGCTGCCGGGCGTCACGCCTGAAGAGTGGCAGGCGACACTCGAACACGCGGTGTCTTTGAAACTCGCTCACCTCTCCGTCTATGCGCTCAGCTTGGAGCCGGGCACGGCGCTGTCATGCCAGGCCGCCCAAGGCCGCCTCTCCCTTCCGGATGACGAGGCGCAGCTCGCCGCATTGGCACAGGCCGAAAGCGTGCTCTCGCAGGCCGGTTTCGTGCGCTACGAGATCTCCAACTACGCGCTGCCGGGCTGCGAATGCCAGCACAACCTCGGCGTCTGGCGCGGCAACGACTACCTCGGTCTCGGACCCGCCGCCGCCTCGCGCGTCGGCCGCAGTCGCTGGACAAACTCGGAAGACCTCGCGGACTACATCGAAGCCCTTGCGGAGCAGCAGGAGCCGCCCCGCGCCAGCGAGACGCTGGACGAGAGCGACGACGCCGTGGAACGCTCCGTGTTCGCCTTGCGCCTGCACGAGGGCATCGACCCCTTTGCGGACGCGCGCCGGTTTCCCACCCTGCACGACCGCGCCGAACTCTGGGAGGAGCGCCTGGAGCGCCTGGCTCGCCAAGGCATTGCCGAGCGCGGCGGCCGCCGCTGGCGGCTGACCACGCGCGGTCGCGAAATCTGCGACGCCGCCGTGCGCGAGCTGTTGTGACCACCTGTTGTGACACCTGCCGGTTTCGGATTGCTTTCCGGCCCCGAAACCGTGAAACTATGCGGTTCATGGAACAGTCTCTGAAACTCAAGTACGTCAAAACGAAATCGGCCTGGCGCGACGTCGCCGACGCAGCCCGCACCACCATCCGCATGGAGGAGGGCGACAAGGAGCCCAGCTCTGCCTGGAAGCGCCGCATCCTGCTCTCGGAGCACTCGCCGATCCGCCAGATGGTTTTCAAATGGAAGTGGATCAACCTGAAGTACTGGGTCAGTGTCCACTTCGTGCGTCACAAGATCGGCATCGAACACTATGTCAGCACGCAGCGCACCGACCGCACCGGCGTGAACCGCGATGACATGCCGCAATCCGCCCTGGTGAACCACGAGTGCTTCGCAAACGCGCAGGCGCTCATTTTCATCTCGCGCAAGCGCCTCTGCCGCCAGGCGTCACCTGAAACGATCGCCGCCTGGAAGATGGTTCTCTCCGAAGTGCAGAAGAGCGAACCGGAAGTGTTCAGCGTCTGCGTTCCCGAGTGCGTCTACCGGGGTTTCTGTCCTGAATTCAAGTCCTGCGGGTATGCCCAAACCGTGGCGTTCCGGAGCGCGCTGGAAACCTACCGGTCCGGCTTGCAGGGTAGCGCGCTCCGGGCACGCCCGCAGGTAGCGCGTGACCTCCGGGCACGCCCTACCGCCTATGAAACAAACGCCAAAACCAGAAGCGCAGCCGGTGCAGAAAACCCGGCCGCGACCCACCCGGACGGAATCCGGGCCTCATGTAATCTCGATCTGAAAGTGACATAAAATGATGACTCAGAATACCAAAAAACACCCGACACCGACAGCTGCAAAAAACGAAGCGGGCGAACGCCTGCAGAACGTGCTCTCGCACCGCGGCGTCGCCTCCCGGCGCCACGCCGCCGACATGATCGAACGGGGCGATGTGACCGTCAACGGCACGCTGACCACCGAGCCCGGGTTCCGCGTCAACCCGGAGTCCGACACCATCTGCGTCCGCGGCGAAGCGCTGAGCAAGGAGACCGAGCGCCTGCGCACCATCCTGCTCAACAAGCCCCGCGGCATCATCTCCGGCGCCGACAACTCCCAGGGCGAAACCGTCTGCGATCTGCTGCGCCCGCACATCGCGGAGCGCCTGGTCCCTGTCGGACGCCTCGACAAGGAGAGCGAGGGCCTGCTGCTGATGTCTAATGACGGCGAACTCACGAACGTCCTGACCCACCCGCGCTACGGCCACACCAAAACCTACATCGCGCGGGTCGCGGGCCACATGGAGGAGCGCAAGATCGAGCTGCTGCGCTCCCGCATGGAGATCGACGGCTATGTGATCCAGCCCGTGGAGGTTGAGATTCTTAAGGTGGGGCGCGACCATACGCACAAGCTCGCCTTCACGCTCTCGGAGGGCCGTAACCGCCAGATCCGCAAGATGTGCTCGCAGGCCAGTTTCACCGTGCTCAGCCTGACGCGCGTGCGTATCGGCCCGCTCAAAATCTGCAACATGCAGCCCGGCGAATGGCGCGAACTCACGGACGCCGAGATCGCCGCGCTGAAGAAACCCGCTCGTCCGCTACAGCGTCCCGCCGCGCGCTCCGACAGAGACGAGCGCCCCATCCCCAAGAACCTGACGCGTCCCGCCTTCCGCCCCACTCCGCAAGCCCGTTATTGAGCCACACAACTATGCACACGATCCGCACCACCGACCTCCCCTCCGCACAGTCCACGAGCGAAACGTTTCTGGGAGGCACGCTCCGCGTCATCTCGCACTCCGGCCTGCACGTCACGGAGACGCTGCTGATCGAGCGGCTGGCGCACCTTTCCGCCGCGCCCGCATCGCTCCTGATCGCAGGTAACCGCACTGGCGCCGCTGCGATGGCCGCAGCCGCGCTCTTCCCCCAGTGCGCGCTCACCTGTCACGCCTTCGACCTTCACCACGCACGCGCCATCCTGCGCAACCTCGCGGCCAACGGGCTCCCCGCTTCCTTCAGCCACGACCCGTTCGTCACCGTCCCCGCCGATCCCCTTCCCCACCCCGCCCTCCGACCCCCGCCCTCCGACCTCCGACCTCCGACCTCCGACCTCCGACCTCCGACCTCCGACCTCCGTCGCCTGCACCTCCGTTCTTCCGGACGGGCCTTTTGACACCGCGCTTTTCATGGCCACGCCCGGAACCATGACCGGCGAACTGATCCTCGACCAGTTGGAGGATATCCACCGGTGTCTCGCCATCGGAGGCGCCTGCGTCATCGCCTGCGAGGCGGACAGCGGCCCGCTGTTCAAGCAGATCCGCGCGCTTTTCGGCAACATCTCCATCCATCTGGACAAAGACAACATCTGCTGCGTGACGGTCCGCAAGCGGGAGCCGCTCAAGCATGCGCGCGACTTCAGCGCCACGTTTCAGGCCTCGCTGCCCGGCGGCGAAAAGATCTCGCTCGTCTCCCTGCCCGGCGTCTTCTGCCACCGCCGCCCTGACTCGGGCGGGCTGGCCCTGGCGGAGATCGCCGCGCGCGAACTCAAGCCCAACCAGCGCGTGCTCGACATGGGGTGCGGCTGCGGACTCGTCGGCATCCTGCTGGCCAAGAGCCAGCCGGGCACCCGCGTGACCTTCATCGACTCGCACGCGCGGGCGCTCGCCTCCACACACCGGAACATCACGGCTCTGGGTCTTGAATCGAGCGAGCTGATCCTCTCCGACGAGGGCATCGAGCAGAAAGGCTTCAACCTCTTCGCGGGCAACCCGCCCTACTACTCCGATTTCCGCATCGCCGAGCTGTTCCTGAAAACCGCGCAGGCCACGCTGAAGACCGGCGGCATCTGCCTGATCGTCGCGAAGGCGGCACGCGCCCTGGAAGAGGTCCAGCTCGAGGTGATGGGCAATGCCGAGATCCTGCCGCGCCGGGGCTACGGCGTGGTCAAGAGCACGCGCGTGAAACCGTTTTAGAAGACGGCATGGGGACAGGTGCTTGCGTTGACTGACAGAACCGTCACCGGATCGTGGCCTGCACGTCGAAAGTGTCGGCCGGAGCGCCAGGCGGCCCCCGGTACACGAGCCGGAGCGGCGACACCCCTGCGGACTCCGCATAGAACCGGAACGTGTACACTCCGCCGACTCCGGTGGCGAACGGATTCCCCCTGTCCTGCTCGTAGGCCTCAGAGACCTTCGTGAGGACGGCAGGATCATAGGCGTCGACCTGCCAGGAAAAACCGGTCGAGGGGTTCCCCGCCAGATCCACCTGCAGCACGGAGCCCGCGCGGAGGCTCACAGCCCGCCCGTTGTCCGTGCCGGTCAAAAACAGCCGCACGGAGTCCGACAGCAGGATCTTGAAGTCGTATGACCAGTTGAAGCCGTAAGACACGGGCTTGCCCAGCGGGCTCAGGTATACCGAGGTGTCCGGCCACACGAAAAAGCCGCGCCCCGCGACGCCGTCTTCTGCGGCCTCGCGCTCCGGCGTCAGCACGCCCTCGTAAGAGATGAGCTTGGACGTGTGCGTAGCCGCGGTGTCGAACCAGGCCTTGAACGTGCCCTTGAACACGCCCGTGGGCCGGTCGAGCCCGACGGTCAGGCCCACGGCGTTGGTTCCGGACGCGTAATCGTACGCGTTGCCGCCGCCGACCTTAACGGGCGTCCACGCTTTGAGCGCCGACAGCCCCGTCATGACGCCGCTCCTGTTGGTCACCGCAGTCAGCACCAGTCCATCCGGCTCCCAGCAGGCCGAGTCGTAGCGGTTGGTGCCGACCAGGATCTCGGGCGCCGCAGCCCGGGCGTCCGTGACGGCCTGGAGCACGCCGCTGCCGTAGTAGCGATAAAGGTTCCCGACAGTATCGTACCAGCCGCCGCAAAGATCCAGCCTGCGGTCGAAACCCGCGCCGTAACTCTGGGTCGCGCTGAGGCTCAGGCTATCCCAGACGAAGGTCTCGCCGTCCAGAAGCCGCACGATGGCCTTCGCGCCGTCCCCCGGCCTGACGAACTCCGCCACGCCGAAGACGCCGCCGCCCTTGTACGCCACGGGGGCCGAGTAGAGCACGGTCCAGGCTCTGCCCGCCTCATCCAGGATCAGCGTCCCGCTCAGGGAGACCGCCGTGCCGTCGGCGAGCTTGCCCACGGTCTTGACGCCGCCCAGCTTGTCCACGGTGAAGGTCAGGTAGCCGCTGCCGTGCTCGGAGCCGCCCGGCAGCACCGCCGTGTAGTAGCCCGCCCAGTTGTTGGTGAGCACCGCTGCCATACCGCTGTCCTTCCAGACGTTCCGGTACAGGGTCATCCAACCGTCGGCGTTCAGGGCGCCCTCGGCCTTTGACAGCGTCGGCGGAGTGACGCCGTTCGTGTCCGTGCACTCGGGACCGTACAGCGAGAGCGTGAGCGGCCACGCGACTTTGCCGACAGCCGCAGTCGTCACGAGGGTGAAGCTCCCGTCACCGCCGCGCCCGGCGTAGCTCTTCGCGCTGAAACTGAAATTCGTGCCCCGGAGCGTGAGCTTGCCCGTGGCCGCACCCAGGGCGGTCACGCTCAGGGACGCGGAACCGGAGCCGAGCGCGCCAGTACCCGCCGCGCCGTTGAACGCGCCCGAGGCCCACGCGGGCAGCGGCTCCACCGTCATCGCGAACGTCCGCGTGGCGGCGGTCTTGTTCACGTTCTTGGCCGTGACGGTCACGGTCTTATTCGAGGCCGCGACCGTCGGAACGCCCGCAATCATCCCCGCTGCGGCGACATAGGCCAACCCGGCGGGCAACCCCGTGACCGTCACTGTCGGCAGACTATCTGACACGATGTCGAGCGGCAAACGGAAGTGTACGCCCACCATCGCCCGCTGCGCGCCGGGGTCGGTGATCACCGGTTTGGGCACATTGGTCGTGATCCCGAACCACGCCTGCACCGCCGTGTTTGCGTTCGGCATCACGAGGCTGCGTGCCGTTGTCTGTGAGCCGTCCTCCCAATGGAAGAAGGTGTTGCCCGTGCCGGGCTTCGCCGTGAGCGCGACCTTGGTGCCGGGCAGGTACAGTCCCGCGCCCGTGACCGTGCCGCCGCCCGACGGAACCTCGGCCGTCAGCAGCGCCTTGACCGTCAGCGTCTGCTTCACCGGCGTCGCGGCCTTGAAATCGAAGTTGCCGGGATGGCTGGCGGTAATCACCGCCGTGCCCGCGCCGACAACGCGGATCAGGCCGCCGACAATCTGCGCCACCGCAGGATTGGAGTTGGAGTACACCACCGGCAGCCCGGACGACACGGCCGCGCCGGGATTGAAATTCGTCGCGCCCAGCGCCACAGTCGGCAGCGGCTTGAAGACGATGGTCTGCGCGGCGGGTACGTTGTTGACCCTCACAGTCCAGTTGGTTTCGGCCGTTCCCCGCGTTCTGTCCAGCGCGACTGCCTTGACGGCAAACTCCTTGTAGGCCATGCCTTGCACCGTGTTCGCGTCGGTCTTCCAGACGAACGCGCTGGTGATGGCGCCCGGCGCGCCGGCCCGAGTCTCCAGCTTCACTATGCCGTCCACATACCAGGTGATATTTGACATCCCGCGCTTCGCGGAATCTGTGTCGGCGCTGTCGTCAGCAGTCGCGCTGAAGGTAACCGAGACGCCTTCGCTGACCGCCGCCGGGTTCACCGCCGGCGATCGCTTGGTCATCACGGGCGCCTTGTTGGAAATCACGGCCCACAAAGCGGTTGTCAAACCTTGCCAGGGATTCGTCCAGCCCGTGGTTCCAGCCAAATAATAGATGGTCGCGTGAACATTCATAAACACATAAACGCCCATTTGAGGGGCATTACCCCGGAAATAGACGCTGCCCAGGTTGGTGCAGTTATCGAACGCCACATCCCCTAGGCTGGCGACACCGCTGCCGATCACGACGCTGACCAGACCCGTACAGTCCATGAATGCAGCGGTTCCGATGTTGGTGACACTGTCGGGGATCGTGACGCTGGCCAGACTGGCGCACTGCGCGAACGCTCTGAAGCCGATACTGATGACCGGCAGTCCACTTAGCGCGACCGGGATGCTCACCGCACCGCCGGGCCCGGTGTATCCCGTGATGGTGATGTTGCCGTTACTGGTTGTGTAAGTGAAATAATCACTGGAAGCTACAGCGATTCCCGTACCCGAGGCGCTGCTTGTGTTCATGCCGCTGGTCTTGTCCGAGTTCACGGTCACGGTTCCGCTGTATGCGGTCACGGCCACGGGAGCAAACGTTACCGTCACTCCTTGGCTCCCGCCCGCCGCAATCGTCCCGCTCCACGCGCCGCTGAACCCCGTGGGATAGGTGATGCCGCTCACCGTCAGCGGGCTGTTGCCCGTGTTGCTGACCGTCAGCGTGGCCGTCGCCGTCTGTCCCGTCGTCACAGTGCCAAACGCAAGGTTCCCGCTCACCCCGATGATCTTCGTCGGCGACGCGCCCCATATCGCGGTCGGGCGTCCGCCCCAGGGATCTGGCACGACGGGCCAACCCGTGGCCCCAGCCCGGCGATAGACGGTCGCGTTGATGGCATAGTTGAACACCGCCGTACCCACCAGGGGAGCGTTACCGTTGAAGTAGACTCCCATGAGACCGTTACAGTAAGCAAAACAAGAGTTTCCGATATTCGTGACACTGCTAGGGATCGTGATGCTGCTCAAGAGGTAACACGATTGAAAAACCCCGGCTCCAATACTGGTAACGCTGGTGCCGATCGTCACGTTGGTCAAGCTCAAGCAGACTTCGAAGGTATTGTTCGGAATACTGGTGAGTCCATTGCCAATCGTGACGTTGCTCAAACGGGTACAGTCATAGAACGTATATCTGCCCATACTGGTGACGCTGTCGGGAATCGCGATGCTGGTCAGGTTCGTGCAGTACATGAATGCAGAGTCCGCGATCATTGTGACACTGCTACCGATTATGAGGTTGGTCAGGCTTGAGCAGGTATGAAACGCACTGTCACCGATACTGGTGATTCCATCGCCAAGCGTAACGCTGGTCAGATTCGTACATTGTTTGAACGCAAAGTTCCCGATACCGGTGACCGTCAGACCATTGATCTTGTTTGGGACGCTCACCGCGACGCCAGATCCTGTGTATCCCGTGATGGTGATCGTGCCGGCATTGGTTGTGTACGTGTAGTCGACATGGGGTGCCGCGGCGGCTCCCGCACCCGAGGCGCTGAGTGTGTTCACGCCGCTGGTCTTGTCCGAGTTCACGGTCACGGTTCCGCTGTATGCGGTCACGGCCACGGGAGCAAACGTTACCGTCACTCCTTGGCTCCCGCCCGCCGCAATCGTCCCGCTCCACGCGCCGCTGAACCCCGTGGGATAGGTGATGCCGCTCACCGTCAGCGGGCTGTTGCCCGTGTTGCTGACCGTCAGCGTGGCCGTCGCCGTCTGTCCCGTCGTCACAGTGCCAAACGCAAGGTTCCCGCTCACCCCGATGATCTTCGTCGGCGACGCGCCCCATAGTGCGGTCGGACGTCCGCCCCAAGGATTCGGCACCACGGGCCAACCCGTGGCACCAGGCATACGATAGACGGTCGCAAGGGAACCGTTGGCGAACGTCGTTGGTTCAGGGTGGGGTGCGTTACCTTTGAAATAGACTCCGGTCATTTTTTTGCAGTTATTGAACGCATCCTGCTCAATAAATTCGACACTGCCAGGTATGACTACCTCAGTCAGGTTCGTGCATCCCAAGAACGCGTAATACAGGATATTGGTGACACCGGCACCTATCGTCACGTTGGTCAGCGCGGTGCATGCAGAAAACGTACTGCCCTTGATACCTGTGACGCTGTCGGGGATTACAATGCTGACCAACTTACTGCATTTAATGAACGCACTGTGCGCGATGCGGGTGACGTTGACACCCACCGTGACATTCGTCAGATTGGAACATTCACTGAACGCATACATCCCTATATCGGTGAGATTGGTGGGCATGGTTACGCTGGTCAGGCCTGTGTTCGGAGAGAAGGCATAGTCGCCAAGTGCGGTGACTCGCTTGCCGTCCAGTGTGGCGGGAATGTCAACCGCACCGCCCGTGCCGGTATAGGCGATGACGACAGTATTCGTATCCGGGTAATTGAGGTCGTAATAGAAATCCCCTGACTGGAATGCCACTGCGGGCGTAGCGGCAACAAGCACCAGGAGAAACGTCGTCAAACACCAGGGTTTACCGCTTGGCAGTCGCGAACAAACTGACCCCAACGCCTGCTTCAGCAACGTCATCCATGATGTCTTCATGCTTCTGTTTCTCCTTTTTGCATACGCCCCTTTAGCCCACAATACCGACACAGGAATCTGATCATGTCACTAGCATCCCATAGGTTTGATCTGAAACATGCAGAGTCACATGATTCGCGTCTATTATGCGCGGGGCGGGTGAATAGAGTCAAATACAATATTTACCCCTGTCGGCGGTAGTGCAAAAGCGGATTAATTGTAAAGTGCAAAAGCGGACAGTTT
>CAYMLQ010000020.1:0-34103 GCA_964390795.1 uncultured Lentisphaeraceae bacterium | reverse complement strand
GCCTGCCGCGCCACGTCCCGCGCATGCAGCAGCGTCGCGAGCGGCGTCGGCGGCAGGTGCAGCATGCGGAAGTTCGGAAAAAAACGCGAAACGTGCAGCGGCATCTCCACGCCCGCTTCGTCGCGCAGCCACGCGCACAGCTTGCCCAGCAGTTCGTCGCTGTCGTTCAGCGTGGGGATGACCAGGTTCGTGATCTCGACGTGTACGCCCGACTCTTTGAGCAGCAGCACCGTACGCAGCACCGGCTCCAGCGTGGCCGAGCAGACCTCGCGGTAAAAGGCGTCGCTGAACGCCTTGATATCGACGTTCGCCGCGTCCACATAAGGCCTCAGCGCACGCAGCGGCTCTTCGTTGATGTAGCCTGCGGTCACCAGCACGTTGCGCAAGCCCGCGGCATGTGCGGCCTGACAGCACGCGAGCGTGTACTCGTAGCTCACCAGCGGCTCGGTGTAGGTGTAGGCCACGTGGCGGCATCCGTGCCGCTTCGCAAGCGCGGGCACGTCGGCCGGCTGCACGTCATACGAGGCGACATCCTCGGGATTCCCCTGCGAGATCTCGGCGTTCTGACAGTTTTTGCAGTGGAGGTTACACCCCGCCGTACCGATGGACAGGATCGGCTCTCCCGGAAAGAAGTGGAACAGAGGCTTCTTCTCTATCGGATCCACGTGCACCGCGCACGGGCGACCGAAGGTTGACGCCAAAAGGGTTCCGTCGAGGTTGATGCGAACCCGGCACTCACCGCTCAAGCCCGGCGGTATTCTGCATATCTTGGGGCAGATGGTACACTGAACGCTCTGGACTTTCTGACTGGCCATAGATCCCACCTCCTTTCGACGCTGCTATTATACCGATTCCGGAAGAAATTGAGAATGGCTTTCCCGGGGACGGGACGCTACGGCCCGTATTCGACGCGGCCGAGCGCCATGCGGGCCAAGCTGTCTTTGAGCCCGCCCTCGCGGTTGCGCAGACGCCAGACCGCCGCGTGCTCGGCCAGCAGCTCATCCAGCTCCCGGGCCAGGGTCTGTTGCGTCTCGTCCCGGTCAATCCCGCCGTCCAGCAACGCCATGCCGCGGCGACACGCCGCGCGCAGCAGGCGGATCACCTGCCCGGTCTCCCGCACGCAAACGGCGTCCGACTGGGGCAGCTCCGACGCGAGCGCGTCCACCCGCTCCAGCACCGCGCGCAGCGTCTCGCAGGTGACGCCTCCCAGAAGCGGCCTCGACCGCGGCTTGGAGAGGATGTGGAACAGCTCCGTGCTGTTTCCCCTCAGCGCGCCGCACACGCGGTAGACGTCGCCGAGTCCCAGCAGGATGCTCGCCACGCCCTCCGTGAGATGCGCGTCCATGGCGGCGGCCAGAGCGATGTCACGGTTGTTCGCGAGCCCCCACGAGACACCCGCTCCATAAGCGAAGCCCGCCAGACTCACCGCGAGCGGCTGCCAGTGGCCCCCGTCGCCCCAGTCGGTGATCAGGTAGCCGCAGGCGCCGTGCTTCAGTCCGTTTTCGGCTGCTGAACGCAGGTTCTCCAGCATATTCGCCGTACGACCGGCCAGGCTGTTCCACGACGACGTTCCGGGACAAACGTAGAACGGTACGCCCGCCGCCGCGAACTTCGCGCCGTGCGCGTCGAACGGGTGGTCGGCCTCATACCCCCACTCGAGCGCCACCGCGTCGCGCGGCAGTTCCGGGACAAGCTCAGGATGACGGATGATGATATCGCCCCAGAACGCCATCGTCCGGCCCCGCTCCGCCACAAGGCCGTGAATGCGTTTCAGGAAATCGAGATAAACGCGCCCCTCTCCCGCCTGCTTCACGAGCGCTCGTGAGCGCCCCTCGCCGCGCAGGTCGAAGGTCTCGTCGCAGCCGACGTTGAAAAGGCGAGAGGTGAAGTTCGGCAGCAGGTCGTCGTAAAGTCCGGCGAGGAAGGTCACGCTGCGCGGATCGGTCGGACAGAGCGAGGTGGGCCGCTCGTGTACGCCGCCCCACGGCAGCGGCGCACCGCCCTGCGGCAGCTCAGCCAGCGCGTTGTAGCGCGGCCGCGACAGCCAGCGCTCCAGGTGTCCGAACGAGTTCTGGTTCGGTACGAGGTCGACGCAGCGCGCGCGGCAATAAGCGTCCAAAGCGCGGATCTCTTCAGGCGTCATCGGGCTGGCATCGCGCCACACCTCGGCGTGCTCGCGATAGGCGAAGGTGTGCTCGGTGTAGAGCTGGAGCTGGTTGATCTTGAGGTCGGCCAAACGCTCGACCAGCCAGAACAGCGTCTCCATGGTCGGCACCTTGTCGCGGCTGATGTCAAGCATCACCCCGCGCACGGGGAAGTCCGGCGCGTCGGAGATCTCGCAGGCGGGAAGCGTGTCCGGCGATAGGCGCAGCATCTGCGCCAGCGTAACCGCCGCGTAAAAGAGCCCCGCCCGATCCTGGGCTTCTGCGCAAACGCCTTCCGGCGTGATGCGGAGCGTGTAGGATTGCGGCCCAGCAACCTGCGGCACGAGCCGGAAGCGGACTGCGGCGTCCGCCGCGTCCGGGGCGACCCGCAGGGCCGGGCCCAAGGCCCTCCGCAGCGCGTCCAGGGCGGGACGCACATCTTCGGCTCCGCCCTCGAACGAGGCGCTCGCAGCCTCCCGCCGCACAAAGCAGCCGTAATCGCACGTGACTGATCGCGGCTGCGGCAAGAGGCGCTCTATCGCGGAGTGTGCCATTTCATTGTTTCGACTGAATCGACTGAATCGAGAGAATCGACTCAATCGAATCCGTCGATTCACTCGATTCTTTCGCGCTCCTCCCTCACCCGCCGCGCTGGCGCACGATCTCGTAGAGGGCGATCGCGCCCGCCACGCCCGCGTTCAGCGACTCGACCCGGCCCTTCATCGGCAGGGCGGCAACGAAATCGCACGATTCGCGCACGAGCCGCGAGAGTCCGTTGCCCTCGCTCCCGACCACCAGCCCCACGCGGCCTTTGAAGTCGACCGAGGTGTAAGGCTTGGCGTCCGAACCGAAATCCAGCCCCGTAATCCAGAGGCCGCACTCCTGAAGCTCTTTCATCGCGCGAACCAGATTCACCACTTTCGCCACGCGCATGTGCTCGGCCGCGCCAGCCGAAGCGCGCACCACACCGGCAGTGACGCCGGAGGCGCGGTCTTCCGGCAGGAGCACGGCGGTCACGCCCGCGGCGTCGGCCGTGCGCAGCAGCGAGCCGACGTTCTGGGGATCCTCGATGTGGTCGAGCAGCAAGACCAGCGCGTTCGCGTCCTCTTTGACGTCGTGGATCACCTGGTCGAGCGAGATATAGGGAAAGCCCCCCGTACGCACCGCCACGCCCTGGTGGTTGCCGCCCTCGCAAATCTCGTCGAGAGCCTCGCGGTCGAGCGTCCTGAAGGGCACGCTGCGGCCTAGCAGCAGGCCGCGCAGTTCCGCCATTTCAGGAGAGTCGCGCCCCTCCAGCGGCAGCACGGCCTCGTAGAGGTGGCGCCGCTCAGCCTTGACGACTTCGAGCACCGGACGGCGTCCGTAAATCCAATCGCCCTTGTCAGACGGCCCCCGTTTTGTCTCAACACGGTCACTGCGAAAATCCTTGAACTGTTTATCTCTCGGTCTCATTTTTTACCTATTGAACAAAAACCAGCGTCCCCGCATTGTAAAGGAGGTAGACCCGCTTTCCGGCCGCATCGTATTTGACATTCCACCGCAGGGGCAGGTTGCTCGCTATGAACGAGCCGCTCTGCGTTCCCGTATAGGTGGCAACCGTGTAGGAGAAAGCCTTGTTCAGCAAGGCGGTATTGGCGACATTCAGCGTCAAACCCGACAGGTTCAGATTCCCCACCACCGCCAGCCGGTCGCAGGCGCCGTCAGCCGCCACATCCACGGAGAGCGTGCCGGCCAGCGCGGCAGGGGCTGCCGCCAGCGTCAGCGTGCCGATCGCGTTCGTGCCACCCGGCGCGACCGCACCCGTCACCGTCAAGAGGCTGTTGTTGGTCACCGTGCCGCTGCCGCCCAGGCCCGCGAGCGTCTGTACCTTGCCGTTGACATCGAAGAGCGCATTGGACGACACCAGGACCGTTCCACTAGGCAGGAGCGTATTCGTGGCGACGCCCAGCTTCAGCGTGCCGGCCTGCACCGAGGTCACGCCGTTGTAGGTGTTGGTGTTCAGAAGCGTCAAGGTGCCGTTGCCCAACTTGTTCAGTCCGCCGTCCGCCGCCGCGCCGCTGTAGATGGACTGCTTGATCGAGATGCTCTTTCCCGCCGTGTCGATGACCGCTCCACCCACTCGCGCGTAGACGAGGATGTTCGACCAGTTGGGAACTCCGCCACCCAGAAAATCCCCATAGTCAATTTTAGCCACCACGGTGCCGCCGTTGAAATTCACGGTGCCGCTCTGCGGGCTCGCCGCGTCAATGTAGAAGTTGTTGAGCCGGATCGTGCCGCCGGTGTTGACGTTCACCACGTTCGCGGAAGCGGGTGCGCCCGTTTGCGAAATGCGCAACACTTTCAGATCGAACACGCCGGAGCCGCTGACGGTCGTGTTGCCGTTGCCGCCGTAGGCGTTGAGCAGTTCAGCCGCGCTGTTGAGGTTGACGACCCCGTTGGTGATGAGCAGCGTGCCGCCGGTCGTCGTCGCATAGCCGCTGCCAGTCGTCTTGAGTTCGCCGCCTCCGACCAGCAGCATGCCGCCATTCACATGAAGGCCGGATGAGTTTGGCGTTCCGTACGCGATGTTGACGACATTCGAGCCGCTCCGCACATAGGTCGTTCCGGCCTGCGCCTTGAGCGTGCTCACCGTAAACCCGTTCGTCGGGCCCGGATCCAGGATCAGCATGCCTACGCTCAGCTTAACCAGCGTGTTGACTCGGTTTTCGCCGTAGATCACGCCGTTGACCGTCTGCGTGTAACCCTGCGTATCGAACGTGGCCGTCACGTTGGTGGGTATCCGGATCGTCCGGTTGGCAGAGAGAGCGTGGTTTGCGCTCGACATCAGCGTGCTGCTGCCGACAAAGGTGAAGTTGGTCGCGGGCGAAGCGGGCACCGCGCCGAGATTGTTGTCATCGACGATGTTGAGGGAGCCTGCCAGCAAGTACGTGCCGCCGTTGTAGGTGTTGGTGCCCCGCAGGTTCAGGTTGCCGCCGCTCTTCTTCGTCAGGCCGCCATCGTTGGCCGCCCCGCTCAGCAGGGCTTGCCGGATCGTGACACTGTTGTTGAAGGTGTCGATGATCGCGCCGCCTTCGCGCACAAAGGCCACGATACCGGACCAGTTGGTGTTCCCCGTGTTCAGCAGTTCGGCACCGCTGGCTTTACAGATGATCGTGCCTCCGTTGAAGTTAACCGTGCCGTATCTTTTCGAACTCGCATCCAGATTGAAATTCAACAGCTTGATCGTGCCGCCGGTGTTGACGTTGACGACCGCGTTCGCGGCGGGGCCGAACTGTTGGCTGATGCGCAACGCCTTCACGTCCAGCACGCCAGTGCCGCTCACCGTGGTCGTGCCGGCGGTGTTGTGCGCGTTCAACAACTCGTCGTTATTAGTCAGGTCGACCAGTCCGTTTGTGACGATGAGCGAGCCGCCTCCGCTGACGCGCGCGTATTTGTTCGTCGTCGTCTTCAGCAGTCCTCCGCCCACGACCAGCGTGCCGCCCTCCACCCAAAAGGCCGGGCCGTTTTCAGGGTCGCTGTTCGGCATCGTAACCAAGGTCGTCCCGCTCACCACATGCAGCGTGCCCGTGGCGACCTTCATGGAATACAGCGTATTGGTGAACGCAGTACCCGGATTCAGCGTTAGCGTACCGGTGCCGCCCTTCGTCCAAACGCCCACGTTCGTAACCGTCGCGCCAAGCGTCGCCGTCAGCCCGGCGCCAACCATCGGGCTGCCGTACATCAGGAGCGGTCCGCCGCTGATCGCATAGCCGTCGGCGTTAAAGGTGAGGTGCTGTAGCGTGACCGCATCCGCCGTGACAGCCGTCGTCCCCGACGCGCCGAAGAACGCGCTATTAGCCGCGCCGTTGACCCAGACCGCTCCAGCGCCCGACCAATTTTCGTCCGTCAGGTTCCAATTGCCGCTCGCGGGCGTATTCAGCCAGGTGAAATCCGCAGCCGCAGCCGCGCCGACTGACAAGACAACGCCGAACGCCAGCCCGAGCCTCAGAATCGAAGACTCCTGTTTGATACGCTTTTTCAAGTTCATCGCCGTTTCCTCTTCTTAATTTATGATCCGAGCACGCTTCCAGACATGACCTAATCGATGCGTTGTATTATAGACAATAATCTCTGTCGTGAAAATATCGAACTGTAATCGGTTGGTGGCAGGGGTGCGAGGATGTTGCGTTTCTGGAGGGAGGGGCAAGCGTCTGCTTGCCCGGACTTGGGGAGGGGCAAGCGTCTGCTTGCCGGACTTGGGGAGGGGCAAGCGTCTGCTTGCCCGGACGAGCAGACGCTCGTCCCTCCCGTACTTTCGCGCATAACACGCATCCGAACTCGCGATCCCCTGCCACCAGCCGATTACTATCGAACTCACTTGAGAGCCAGGCGTCCGACTTTGTAACGCCGCGCGCCGTCGTCGCCCTCCAGCGGCAGGGCGATCACCGGGGTGCCGTCGCGCCGGCCGACCGAGACGAAGGCGTCGTACTCGCCCGGCCGGGTGACTGGCGCGACGAAGCCGGCGCGGAAGCGACTGGTCCGCTTCACGGGCTCCGCCGCCCCCGGCGCGCCGACAGGCAGCAGGCGCACGTCAAAGCCCTCGTCCGACAGCACGGCCACCAGTCCGCCCTTGTCATCCTTGAGCGTCAGCGCCGGGTATCCGCCCCCGTAACACGGCGCGACGCCCGCATTCGCCCACGCCCATGACACGGCGAACGGTTCTCCGATCTTCGCCTCTTTGGGAAGCGTGATCTCGCGCAGTTGAAGCCGGTAGCCCAGGCGGAGGTTGATCCGGTCAATCACTTCGCGATTCTTTTCGAGCAGCTCCTGCGGCCACCAGTGTACCGACAGGAACGCCGCATGGTAGTCCTCGACCGACTTGAGCAGGAGCGCGGGATCCCACGCCTTGCGGTGAACCGAGGAGCCGTAATGCTCGTGCTCCAGGATCACCGGCAACGTCGGCCAGTAGCGCGCGGCCTGATCGGCGTGATACCACGAGTTCGGCGGGGGCTGCACCAGGATGCTGTCGTCGCGCAAGGTCACGCCCTTCGCACGCGCGTAGTCGAGCAGCGGGTAGTCGCCCGAACGGTTCGACGGGCCGGAGACGTCGTCGCTGATGCACAGCAGCGTGCGCGGGAAGTACTTGACGTGCAGGTCGATGTGCCGCTTGACGTCCTCGTCCATCTTCGCCTGAGGCACGCGGCTGCTGGCCCCTGTGTGGCCCTCGCCCCACAGGCCGTAGGTACCGACGTCGACGAACGCCACCGAGGGGCTGCCGTCGTAGCGCTCGCCCATCGCCTTCAGGAACCTCTCCAGCTTCGCGAGAAAGACGGGATCGGCGAAATCGGGATCCCAGAACGCGCCCTGCTCCGAAAGCCCTTTGCCGTAGTCCCAGAAGACGCCCTTCGCCCCCGCCTGTTTTACCCACTCGGGCGTGGCGTAGCGCAGCCAGCTTTCGGAGCAGGTGATGCGGAACGCCACCTGTCCGCCGCGGGCGATCCAGCGCTGCGCCGGCGTGTCCAGGATCGCCCAGTTGTAGACGCCCTCCTCCGGCTCGACGTAGGCCCAGGGGATGCGCAGGTACACCGTCGAGCAGCCCGGGAACCACGCCAGCGCGTCGGACGGCTCCAAGCGCGAGCCGTAGTTCTGCGGAATGTTGGAGTAGAAGTGCATGGTCCAGCCCATGCCGGGGTTGAGCAGCACGACCCCGTTGTCCGTAGGCCGCACCGTCACGGTCTCCTGCGCACCTAGCCGCGCAGCCGCCGCGCAAGCAAATAGGAACAGAACTGACTTTCGCATCACTTGCCTTTGTTTTCGCTGTAAAAGTCCAAGATCGCTTTCAGATTCACCTGGGTGTAAGGCTCGTCGCAGGCCGGCGTCTTCTTGCCCGCATCGGCGAACCACAGATCGAGCGTCTCGGGCATAAAGACCGCGTTGTGCAGATTGGACTTCATCGCCACCGGGCGCTTGATGATCTCGATCATCACCGCCGGCGTGATCTTGCCGAAGTTCTCGTGCAGCCGCTCCGAAAGCGCTTTGGCCCGACCCCCGGCTGACATCAGGATCGTATCTTCAGGCACCGGCGGCAGCCGCGCATCCTGCTGCCCCGGCCGCAGCACCTCGAAGACCTCCGGCGTCGCGTAAACCCCGGCCATGTCGCGCGTCGCGTCGCTGACCACGTAATAGTATTCGCAGGTGCGCGGCGTCTTGCGCATGATCGCCAGAGCCTGCTCGACGGTTTCCGCCCGCTCCGCGACGTCGCGCATGAGAAAGGTCATGGGCATCCCGTCCCAGTTCCCTTCGCCGCGTCCGCCCATCTCGCCGATCGCCAGCCCGCGCGCGTTCATCGCCGTGACCGTGCCAAGAAAACCGGCGTAGCCGACCGACACCCACGGGATGCCGCCTTCGGGCAGGAAGACTTGAAGCACCGTGTATTTCTGAAGGTTGATGTCGCGCATGTAGTCGAGCACCCGCGCATGAATCACGCGCCCATCCGCGCTGGCCTTGCCCCGCACAGCCACGCCGCTGCAGTGGAAAAGTTCGGGAAAGAAATTGCCGCAGATCGCGTCCCGCTCGGTGATGCCGGCCGCCGCAGCCATCGCCTTGCACTCCCGCAGGAAGCGCTCGGGCGTGTGGGGCGCGGCGCGGCGGTAGATCTCGTCGACCCGGTCATAAAACCACTCGCCTTTCTGAATCGCCAGTCCCGCGCCCACCAGCGCCATGGTGCGCGGAGTCACGTGCGGCACGAGATCCTTCAGCAGCCGCCCGTGCGCGCCGCCCATCTGCTCCGGCGTGCCGTCCACGACCAGCACGCGTTTCGCGCCGACCGCGCACAGCAGTCCGTGTCCCTCGGAATCTTTTGCGACGAGTTTAAACTCCATTCCGCTGGGGCTCAGGGTTCGGGATTCAGGGTTCAGGCTTTTGTTGTCCGCGGAAACCTGTTTGACTTCCTGAGCCGCGAGCAACAGGCAGCCTAACACCGCTGCCGGCGCAGCTGTCCATCGACCGATCACCCGCTTCATTCTGTAGCCTCCACCGCGTACTCGAACACCGACGCGAGCATGCGCAGCACGTCCTCCTGACGAACCTCTTGCCTCGGCAGCCCTGGCGGCGCTGCGAACACCGCCTCGTCCGACACCGCATTCAGGCGCCAGTGCGTAAAGCGTGCTTTGCCGCTCACATCACCGAAGTCCCAGGCCGCTCTCAGTGGCGTCGTATCCTTTGCAAACGTCAGCTTCAGGTTGCCTTTCGTCCGCTTATAGTCAACCCTCACCTCAACTACCCGTTCGCCGTTGGTGCCGCGCGAGTCCGCCAGCGTGTAGTACTGTTTGAGCGCTTCCGGGGACAAGCCCACGCCTGCAAACGCCCCCACCGCCACCCGGTAGCGCAGCAGCCGCTGCGGCGCGATCAGCGCTTCAGCCGTACGGCCATCGCCCATGTCCACCGTGCCGCAAAAAACCTTTGCGCCACCCCCTATCAGCCACGGATATTCGCCCTGCCCCAACCCGGCCTTGCCCACCACAGGAAATACGCCAGCCAGCTTGAAGCGGCCCTGATCTCCGCGCACGACATCGAATGCCGCGCGGTACGGCTTGCCGCCCGCGACCACCTCGGCATCCACACCCGCCATGTGCGCCGTACCTGTCGCAGGCTGACCGCCTGCCAGCGTGGCCAACCCCGAGAGAAAGAGGCCCAGCAGCTCGACCGGCGACTTCTCGCCGTTGCCCGCAGGCGGATGCCATGCGGCCGGCACGTCCGCGCCGAAGAAAGCGACCACGTCCGTCATGATCTGCGGGAAGCCCGCCATGGCCGTATAGTGACCCATGCCCGGCAGCCACGTCACACGGTCGGCGAAACCGGCCGCCTCGGCCAGCCGCCGCCCGCATTCGGGCGGCACAACCTCATCCTGCTCCGCGCACACCATGCGCAGGTTGCCGCCCTCGCCCAGCTTCCGCAGCGCGTCCTTGGACTGGATCGGATCAAGACGCGCGATGCAGTCCCACACGCGGTCTTGCTCCGCCTGCGGCAGCCCTTGGATAAAGGCCTTCATGCGCCGCGTCTCGTGCGCCGTCAGCACGATCTTTTTGATGTCGCAGCCGCCCAACGTCAGAAAGGCCTTGTGGATGCGCGGCTCGCGGCCGCAGACGCTGGCCGACTGGATAGCCCCCATGCTGATGCCCGTGATGCCGATGTGCTGCGCCGCCACCTCGGGCATGGCCTGCAGAATGTCAACCGCCCTCCGCGCATCCTCCAGACCCTGCTCGAGTCCGCCGGTGAAGATGTTGGCCCCAGTCGCCAGCAGCTGTTTTCCCACCGTCCCGCCGCGCTCTCCGTAGTAGGGTTGTTTGAAGAAAAGCGCGATCACGCCGTTCTGCGCCAGCCGCGTACACAGCAGGCGCTCGAGGTCGAAGTTGTCGTGGATGATGTGCAGGCACACCACGGCGGGAAAGGCCTGTTCCCGCGTCAGGCCGAGCGGCAGGTACAGCTCGGCCGGCACGGTGTTGTTGCACGCGTGGGGCGACACCACCGGCGAAGGGTAGCGGATGTCGTAGACCTCGTGCCGGTGATTCCGCTCGCGGAACGCCCGCGTGTACGCGAAGGCTTGGCCCGTATAGCTCTTGTCAGCAGGCACGGCCACCCGCTCCGGCACCGCCGACGTCGTCTGCCCGAAGGCCGCGCCCGCGAGCAGCGCCGTCACAACCCAAACCCCTCGCACCATCTCTAACCTCCGCTCCGGCCTGCGCTTCTCCCCCGTGAACGTTGCGCGCTGAGCGCTCACCTTCGTTGGACTGGCGGATCAGCGGCCTAGTAGTCTGTACAGCCACAAAATTCGGTATTTTTGGCCAGGATTACATGATTTACAAGATTGAATTCATTGGCTATTAATCATGTGAATCCTGTAATCATGGCCGAATTTTCATGTTGTACTGTGTACTAGCGGTACGCCCGCACTCGGAAGAAGGCGTTCGTCACATTTTCCGGCGGGTCGCATTCGCAGGACATTTCACCGCCCCCGCCCTCAGCCAGGTAGTCCGTCAGCCCGTTCCTGAACGTGCCGTCGAGGCGGGTGTCATACAGGATGCGGTGGTGGCAGCCGAGGCCCGACTCCGTCCACTGGAACTGCAGCCGGCCCGAGCCAGCGCTGAACGCCGTGATCTCCGGTGCAACCATCGGCGCGTCATCGGCCGTGACCGCGATGTTGTCGACCCGCCAGTAATTCAGATACGATGTGTTCGCACCCGACACATTGAAGCGCACCTGGAAGAGGTCGCCCGCCGCGGCGACCGTGACGTCCACGGACTGCCCGTTCCACTGGCGGTCGCCAGCCGCGTCCGTGAAACTGGCCACCGTGCTCCAGCCCCCGCCCACCTTGCACACGTCGACGTCGAGGCGATAACCCTTGTTCAGACCACTGAACATGTCCAGCGCGACGTCGAAGGCGACCCGCACGTTGGCCTTGTTCTTGCCGCTGAACACCGGGGTCTGGAGGGCGTACTGGAAGGCTGACGAGCGAGAAGGTGAGTAGTAGAACTCCGCGATCTGGGACGGGTAGGGCAGCCTCCAGTTGCCTTGTGACGGCGCGAAGGTCCAGGCGTTGCTCGTGAAGCTCGAGGAGGACCAATCCTCGAAGAAGGGCAACGCCGTGACGGTGTGCTCGAACTGCCCCGCTGCCAGCGTTCCCGGCGTCGCCTCCCCAAGGGGGCGGAACCACCAATCGGCGGGTTCGTTGGAGACTCGGACGCGGGCGCAGGCGTCGGGGCACACAACAGACTCGTCGAGCGCGTTCGTGACGCTCCCCGCGACGTATTCCAGCCGGTAGGTGCAGTCCGCGCCGACGGCCAGGTTGCTGGGACCGATTTGGTACTGGTAGACGGCGGTGTCCAGATCCACCGACCACGCCGCCTCGAACTCGTTGCAGGTGGCCCCGCGGGAGAGCACCAGACATCCGTTCGTCGGGACCGTGGTGTACGACGGGAACGTGTAGGTCAGCGCGTCTTCAGCGCCGCCCCCTTCCGCTAGGGTCACCAGTCCCCCCCCCTTAACGCCGCCCAGGGCGCCGCTGATCACAAGCCGGGCTCCATCCAAGTGGATCACGCGGTTCGTGCGGTTGACCAGCTCGATGTAATCGACCCCCGCCTGGCCGGTGCGCGCCCCGGTGCAGATCTCGGATAGCAGAGGCCGGCCTTGCGCAGGCGCAAGGGCATCGCGGATCCAGGAATTGAACACGAACGCCTCACCGTTGTTGCCGTTGCCGAAGGAGGCGCTGGCAATCAGCCGATTGCCGCCCAGCGCGATGCCGTCGGGGCAGGTGTCACCCTCCCCGAAGCCCTTCTCCTCGACTTCGTGGTCGCGCGGACGCACTTCGCGGAACAGCCCCCACGCGTTCGGGCCGTTATTGTCGCGCTGATAGAGGCGGACGGGGGCGTTGTAGGTGTGGGGCCCGCTCATTGAGATCTGAAAGAGCGAGCCAACGGCCAGCATGTTGTTCCACAGGTCGACGGAGGTTCCGAACCGGGCCAGCGTGTAAGGCATCTCCAATTGCTTCTTGCTCACCTGAGACCACGCGTGGGTGTCTTTGTCGAGATCGAAGACATAGACAGCGCCCGCCTGCTGGACGCCCCCCGCTCCCATCTGGTCGAGATCCCCCACGGCTGCGGTAAACTGCCCGTCGATGGCGGCGTCGACGTCAATGGCTACGGATTTGCCATACCATCCCCGTGTTTCAGGATCGGCACACAGGAGTTCGCGACGGGAGAAGTCGGTCAGGACAAAGGCTCGCCCGATGCCGTTGGCGGGATCGTTCAGCAACCAGGATCCGGGCGCCCCGGCGACGACCCAGGGGGAGGCGAACGCCTGCACGATGTCCACGCACGCGCCCAGCTCACTGACGGTTCCGTCCACGGCGTCGACCGGGTCGTACCAGTGCCGGTTGTGGACGCTCCAGACTCCGGCGGTCAACTTGTAGACGGCGACATGCCCCCTGGATCGATCGTTGATGCGGCCTGCGGGGTCTCCGGCAACTGCGTAATACTGGTCGATCGCCACAGACATGCCGAACGTCCCAGGACTGAAGGTGCCTGCGTACGGGTCGGTGAAGGCGGTGAAAGGCGAGGCAAACGAATGCATCTGCGTCCAGGTCTCATTCGCGTTGCGCTTGAAGAAGTAGACGCGTCCCGTGTAGGCCGCGCCGACATGATACCACGGCGAGCCGACGATGATCCACTCGCCCGAGATGCCGACGCTGTGGCCGAAGATGGCGTATGTCCCATTATAGTCCGAAGCCGTCAGCTTGGCCGTCTGCACCCATTGCCCGTCGGCGCCGCACTTGTAGACGAAAGCGGCGCCCTGCTGGCTATTCCAATTACGGGCTCCGACGACCGCGTAGTTGCCGTCGATGGCCACCGCCTGGCCGAACCCGGCCTCTAGGCCCGCAGGACGCAAGACCTGCTCATTTTGACCCCATGCGACGCCTGCGAACACCGCGCAACCCAAGGCCAGGCAAACTGACAGACACGCTTTCATCCTTACCTCCTACGAGCTTCGGCAAAACACAAACCTAAGACGATAAATACACAACCGCCATTGTTGTATATTTCATCGAATCATAACGCCATAACAATCGTTTGAATTGTAGTCGTTCAGCCCCGCTTAAGTCAAGACCTGCGAATCGCGAACTTGCGAAATGGGAATTGCAGATCGCACCCTTTGGCCGCGTTGAGCACTCACTGCCCCCCTCGCGCCGCCGCTTCGGCCAGGCGGTACTGTCCTCTGAAAAACGCCGTCCACTCGCGCAGGGTGTCGAGGCGCGGAGCCTTGGCATAGACCGTGACCGCACTCGCCCACAGCAAGGGGGCCGGCGTCTCCGGCAGCGCCTCCAGCAGCCGCATGGCTTCAGGATTGTGATCGGGCCCGCCGCGGGCCAGAATCTCCCGCCAGGCGCGCCTCAGCTCATCTCCAGAATCCAGGCACATGGCCCGGATCAGATCGCGCTGGATACCGAAATGAACAGAGGTCCAGCGCGGCACATACAGAAATACTTCGCCCAGATGATAGGCGTCCGTCTCGGGTTGCCATAAAGGGTCTGATAGATGCGGACGGTGCGCCGCGGCCACCGCCTGCACCACAGGATCGGAGGAGGGATAGAAGTCGCGCCGGATCGGCAGCCGCCGCAGCGCGAAACGCCGCGGCCCGCCCGGGGCGCCCGTACGGTAGTTCCAGAGCCGCTGCCCTTCCTCTCCCAGAACATACTCGATGAAGCGCACCGCCAGCTCGCGGTGCGGCGCGCCGCGCAACAGGCTCAAAGGGTCGGCGGTGACGCTCGACCCGCCCACCGGAGTCACATACGCCATGACCGGACGCCCGCCTGGCGGCGTCGACATCTCGGACTGGAACCGGCTCATGAAGTCGATCCCGATCCCGGCAGCCACCGCTCCGCTGCTCACATCCACGGGAACCTTGCCCGAAGAGTCCGTGAAGTAAAGCGCGTTCGCGCCAATGCGGCGCAACAGGCGCACACCCTCCAGCCAGCCCTTCTCAATGGCCTCCTGATACGCGCGCGGCACTCCGGGCGGAAGCTCTCCCATGCCCAGCTTCGCACCGGCGATGGCGGTCTCGAAACGCAGGATCTGGTCATGCGTGAAACCCGCCGCCGCGACCAACCTCGCGCACTGCGTGTGAACGATCATCTCGAACGCTTTGGCCACGCTGCCGCTCTTCGTCGGATCGGTGAGCCCGAGCTGTCCGAAATAGCGCGGATCTGTCAGATCCTCCCACCTGCACGGCGGAGTCGCGATCCCGAGGTCGGCCAGCCGGTCGACGTTGTAACAGATACCGAAGGCGCTCAACACGCTGCCGTAAAAAGCCGCGCCGCGCCACACCTCTCCGTTCAGCTCGCGCGGGATCAGCACACGCCCTGCCGCATCTTCGAAGAGCCCGGCAGGCGGACCGGCCGCGCCCCACGCCGGCACGGTCAGCCCCTGCTTCTCGGCTTTTTCGTGATCGTACACGCCGCCCCCGAAAAAGACATCCATGCGGCAGGTGATCTCCCCGGGAGCGTCGCACGCGCGGAACGCCTGCCACAGAGCCTTGGCATCCGCCGTGTCCGGCCGATTGCGCGCCAGTATGAGATCACCACCGCCCCCCGGCCAAGCGATGCCCTGCGCCGTGAAGAACCTCTTGGCGGAAGCCGCATATTCGGAAGCCAGATAGCGCATGATCTCGGTGGTGCCGCCGATCACGCGCCAGTCGATGCGCACGGAATGGCCGAAACGCTCGCGGTGCCACGCGGAAAAACCCTCTGCGAATTCCTGCCGGATCGCCTCGTTGTGCGGCGTGACCACCACCAGTTCGGGATCGCCCGCATGCCAGTCCCCCACCGCCGCCTCCCGCTTGAAAACAAACGGCAGCGCAATGACGAGCACAGCGATCAGAACAACCAGCAACAGTTTCATGCTGCCCGCCAGTGTAGCAGAAGAGCCCCTGCGCCTGCCAAGGGAAAGTCTCAAAACAAAGGAGGATTTAGGAGTTAGAAGTTAGGAGTTGAATGCGCAAGAACCTGCGAAAACAGTTTAACGGATCGTATACCCTGTGGTATAGTGAACTGCATGGAAAGGCGGCTGTGACATGATGAGCAGAACGCGCGCGCGTCAGTTGTGTCGGATGGTTTTCGCGATGGCGGTCTGTCTGATTGCACCCGCGTGCCGGACGTGCCGGGAGGCGGGAAGCGAGCCCGGAGAGGCGTTGGAGCCAGAGCCTTCCGATGTGGCCAGCCATACCATCCGCAAGCTGAAGGAGATCGTCATTCCGGAGATGACGTTCTTTCCCCCCGCCACGATCACCGATGTGGTCGACTTCCTTCAACAGGCCAGCCGCGATTACGATTACGATAAACCTGGAACTCCTCCGGAACAGAGCGGCGTGGGTCTCGTGCTGCACCTGCCCCCTGCGCCTAGACAAGGTGAACGCGACGCCACCGACCCCTTTGCCTCGGGAGTGTCTACCAACCATATCGCTTCGAGGATCGCTGCGATGTCGGTGCGCTTCATCAGCCTGTACGATGCGATTCAACTCGTGTGCGATGTGACCGATATGAAGTGGCGCATTTCGGAAAAAGGCACTGTTATGCTCATGCCGAAGGTGATGTGGGGTGACGAAGATTTTGTCACCCGCTCGTACAACATTCCGTATCTGCTGTCCGCGCGCCTCTTTAACCGTTCCGCTGGCCTGGTGCCCGACGCCGATGCGAACAAGGTCTGGCAAGCTTTCTTCGATCATCTGGGCGTGACGGGGCCGGAATGCGCCACATTCGAGTATCTGCCGTCCATCGGCAAATTGCGCGTGACGAACACGCCGTCGAATCTGGCGGTGATCGAAACGGTCTTCGACGAGTTCGCCTCGCGTATGATCGAGGTGGTGATGCAGATACACGCCTTCCGCGCCAAAGACATCGCGCGTCTGCGACTCGCGGGCGGCGTGTCGGTGGACACGCTGATGGACTTACGGCACAAGGGGAAATCCAAGCCGGTTGCGGCGGCCACGGCGCTGACGAAGTCGGGGCAGGAGGCGGTCGTGAAAGCCGTGCGGGAGGTGATTTACCCGACAGAGCTGGAGATGGACTGCAGCCTGACGGGGTCCAATGTCACGGCGCGGAGCGCGTTCGGCGCCCTGATGCCGGGCAACTATGAAACGCGGGAAACGGGCATGACCCTGCATGTCCTTCCGGAAGTCACGCAAGGCGGCACGCTGATAAACCTGATAGTGAATCCGCAGTGGGTCACGCTGGAGGGTTGGGAATCCTATCCGGCTGACATTACGGCGGGATGGGCGCATAAGACGCTCGCTCTCCGGCAACCCGTGTTCGGGGTCACGAGTTTCCAGACGCAGTTCAAGGTGGCGGACGGCGAAACAATCTTGCTCGGCAGTTGTTCGACGCCGGACGGCGAGTGGGTGCAGGTCGGATTCTTGACCGCCCGGTTGCAGGAAGTCCGTTCGGAATCGTCGGGCGGGACGCTTGAAAAGGCCGCCCGCGCGCGGTCTCGCGGTCGCACGGACAAGGCCAGGCCGCAGAACGGGGAGTCGTGTTCTGCGGTTGCAAAGAAGATGCGCGATATCGTCATCCAGGAGATGACCTTCCGCCCTCCCTCCACAATCATCGACGCCTTGTTGTTTTTCAAGGAAGCAAGCATCAAATATGACAATACGGGGGTTCCCGATGCGCAACACGGATTCAACTTTGTCCTCAAGCTACCGACGAACGGTGGGGCGCCGACGACGAGCGGCGCAAATGTTGATCCCTTCGCCGCTCCTGTCCCTGCCACAAACGAGGGTGCTCCCGTCATCTCTGCCCTGAGCGCCCGGTTCATCAACCTGTACGACGCGCTGAAACTCGTGTGTGACGTGTCCGGCATGACGTTCAGCATCAGGGACGGCGTCGTCTGGATCATGCCGCCGATTCAGCCGTGCGAAGAATTGACCACTCGTGTCTATCCGGTGTTGACGTCCATGTGCGAGAGGATGAGCAATGCGGACTGCGGTCGCGTGGGCGACAACAACAGGCAGGACTTGAAAGCCTTCTTTGCGCAGATGGGCGTGAACTGGCCCGAGGGTTTTTCGGTCAGCTATCTGGCTTCGATCGGATTGTTGCGCGTCACAAACACGCCAGAGAATCTTGACGTGTTTGAACAGGTGCTCGATGATTTGGGGGTTCGCCCCCGCTTGGTCGAGGTGGAGGTGCAGATAAACGCCTTCCGGCCCGAAGACATCGAGAAGCTGCGCCTGTCAGGCGGGGTGTCGGTGGCGTCGCTGACAGAGTTGCGTCAGAAGGGGAACTCCAAGACGGTGTCGTCGGCAACGGTGCTGACGAAAGCGGGGAACGAGGCGGTTGTGAAATCCGTGCGTGAGGTGCTCTACCCATCGGAGCTGGACATGGACGGCAGCCAAAGGGGCTCCGGTATCACGTCTGGAGGCGGAGTCGGGGCGCTCATGCCGTGCCTTTTTGAGATGCGGGAGGTCGGCATGTGCCTGCAGGTTGTCCCCGAGATTGCACCAGACAACGGTTCGCTGATAAACCTGATAGTGAATCCGCGCTGGGTCACGCTTAACGGATGGGAGTCGTATCAGGCGGATTTGGCGGCTGGCTGGACGCACAAGACGCTTCCGTTGCGGCAGCCCGTGTTCGGGGTGACGAGTTTCCAGACGCAAGTCACAGTGGCGGACGGCGAGACGGTGCTGTTGGGCTGCAGTTCGACGCCGGACGGCGAATGGGTACACTACGGCACGTTGACGGCAAGACGGGTCGATGTCCAGAGGTAAGAAGGGCGCTAAGTGAAGCGACAGACTCGAAGGGAGTGACGATGCAGAATGTGCTCAAAAGCCAGGCCGCAAAAAAACCAACCTGATCGGCCAAAAGCCCGAACTCGCCCGCTCCCTTCAGTCCAAGCTCCGCCAGTGGCAAGACTCCGCCCTGAAAAGCCTCACCGGCGCGGATTACCGGAAGTAGGATGCTTCATCATAAAAGCCGCACGAGTCAATGTGCGCCGGGGTGCAGCGTGGAGGGCGAACCTGCGGTGAGCCGCGCGGGCAAGGCGGGGACCAGCGGCGGGTTACGGGGAACCCGCCCTGCCCGGGATTCTCCGACTGGCCTGTGGACAAATGCGGAATTGCTATTCGGCTACAATAATGGGAGATTTGTTTCGTATAAGTTCTGCCACTCGGATAACAAGGGAACTTCGCAGTCGAAGGAAAAACCATGAACAAAATCGGATTACACCTGGTCGCGGCACTCCTTGCGGCCACACCTTTTGCCGGCGCCGCCGAACCGGCGGCACGCAAGCCCAACATCGTGCTGATCTTCACCGATGATCAGGGCTACGGCGACCTCGGGTGTTTCGGCTCGACCACCATCCGCACGCCCAACATCGACCGGCTAGCCCAAGAGGGCCGCAAGCTCACCAGCTTTATGGTCGCCTCACCGGTCTGTACGCCGTCGCGCGCGGCGCTGCTGACCGGCTGTTATCCGAAACGCGTGGGCCTGCATCGGCATGTGCTCTTTCCTGAGTCGACCACGGGCCTCAACCCGGCGGAACATACCATTGCCGACCACCTCAAGCAACAGGGTTACGCCACAGCCTGCTTCGGCAAGTGGCACCTCGGCCACCATCCCGAAACCCTCCCGAGGCAGCACGGCTTCGATCTTTACTATGGCATCCCCTACTCCAACGACATGAACCATCCCGACAACAAAGACAAGCCCAAGGGTGGCCCCGACGGGATGGATGCCCTGTGGAACGAACCGGAGTCCGCCCTCACGAAGTGGAAGACGCCGCTCATCGAAAACGAAAAGATCGTGGAACTGCCGGTGGACCAGCGTACCATCACCCGCCGCTGCACCGACCGTGCAGTCGCCTTTATCCGGGACAACCAAAAACGCCCCTTCTTCCTTTATCTGCCCTACTCGATGCCGCACATTCCTTTGTATGTGCCCGACGATGTCCGCGACCCCGACCCCACGCGCGCTTACATCAACACCATCGAGCATCTCGACGCTGAGGTCGGCCGCGTTTTCGACACCCTCCGCGACCTGAACCTCGGCGAAAACACCTATGTGATCTTCACGACCGACAACGGCCCGTGGCTTATGTTCAAGCACCACGGCGGCTCCGCCGGCCCGCTGCGCGATGGCAAAGGAACCACGTTCGAGGGCGGCCAGCGTGTGCCTTGCATCGTATGGGCTCCCGGACGCGTCCCCGCAGGCACCGAGTGCGGCGCGCTCGCCTCGACCCTCGACCTGCTCCCCACCATCGCCGCCCTCACCGGCACCCCCCTTCCCGCCGACCGCGTGATCGACGGGATGGACATCTCCGCGCTGCTGACGGGCGAGGCCAAGTCCGTGCGCGACGAATTCCTCTACTACACAAGCCGCGGACAGATCGATGGCATCCGACAGGGCGACTGGAAGCTGCTGCTGAAATTCCCGGAGCACGACCGCAAGCCGGATAAGCCCGCCAAGCCGGAGATCCTGCTCTTCAACCTGGCCGAGGATCTCGGTGAACGCCGCAACCGCGCGGCGGAAAAGCCGGAGCTCGTCGCATGCCTGCGCCAACGCCTGCTGACTCTGGACGCCGCCATCGAGGCGGGAGCACGCCCTACCTGGAAAAAGCAGGGTTCATAAAAGACCGGCTACAAATCGCGCTCTTCCGGCCGGCTCATACCACCGCCAAAAAGTAATTAGACTAAACGGACGATCTCACACACAGGGAGGGACGAGCGTCTGCTCGTCCAAGGCTACTGATTCCACGCGACCGATCTCCATATCTTGCGACACCTTACGTCGCAGACGTCTTCACAAAGCGGCGGCAGGTCACCCCCGCCTCCTTGAGCAGTCGTTCCGTCTGCTCGGTGAACGCGTAATCGCCGCCATAGACCACATGGCGGATGCCTGCGTTGATGATCATCTTTGCGCACGTGAGACAAGGGCTGATCGTCACGTAAATCGTCGATCCGGCCAACCGGATGCCGTAATAGGCGGCCTGGCAGATCGCGTTCTGCTCGGCGTGTACGCAGATGCACTCCTCCAGACTCGACCCGGACGGTGCCGTCCCGGCGCAGCGAGCGCACCCGCCCTCGAAGCAGTTTTTCACCCCGCGCGGCGTGCCGTTATAGCCGGTTGAGATGACCCGGTTCTCCGACACCACCACCGCAGCAACCTTGCGGCGCGAGCAGTTCGCACGCGTCGCCGTCACCAAGGCGATCTCCATGAAATACGTGTCCCAGTCCGGACGCGGATCAACGATCTTCTTTTTTGCAGCCATACCCACTCTCCCTGCGTTATGAATAGAACTCAGTGTAAGGACTCCGCCCCATCGGATCAACATCAATCACCCAGTCCGCTCGCGCGCCCGGCGCTTCGCCCGCGCCAGCGGACTTTCCGTTCGGAGGTCAGAGGGCGGAGGTCGGAGGTCAGAGGGCGGAGGTCGGAGGGCGGCATTCGGCATTCGACGTTCGGCGTTCTCCGTTCTCTGTTCTCCGACCTCCGACCTCCGATCTCCTTTCGGCGCACTCACGCGACGCGCGGCGAGCCACCCGGTGCGGCGCTCGAATACCTCGAAAAGAAAGAGCAGGGCCGCCAGCAGATACGCGAAAGCCGAAACCTCCACCCAGCGACGCTCGCGCGGGATCAACTCCCATAGGCCGCCCACATCCGCCACCTGCATGCCCCCGGTAGCGTCGGCTAACGCGGCCAGCACAGCCCCACCGTCCTGCCGTGCCTGCGGCGCGTACTCTGGCGAATACGGCAAGCAGACCGGCGGCAGACTTTCCGTGCGCCCGTCAGGATAGGTCACCGTCGCCAGCAGCGTCTCGCTGCCCGCGAGCGCAACCTCCGCCGCGAGCGTGTCGGCCGTGCGCCACGGCAGGCGCAGCCGCTCGGCCCGGGGCACGTCGCCGGGACGGTGACGCAGCACCGTCAGCCCCAGCCCGTCCGCCCCGCGCACCTCCGGCCGCGACGTGTCCGCGTAGACCGTGATCGACACCCCGCCCGGCACGCCTTTCTGCAGCGGGAGATAACCGGACGAGCCATCCTGCATCGGCCCTGCGCACTGCCGCGCCAGAGCGCCATAAAATTCGCCCGTATGCTCCCAGCTTCCAAACTCACCTGTGAGCGCTCCGTCCGCCTCGCCTGTGAACGCCAGCGCGCGCCCGCTGCCGTAATGCCGTAACGCGACCAGGGGAGCCTCATGCTCGTCCTGACTCACCGCCACAGCCGTCGCGCCCGGACGGAGATAGCAGAGATTGTAGCCGCCCAAAGCGGGAGCGTCAGGCGGCAGCGCGTCGGAAAGCTGCGGCAGCGCCAACGTGAAACGTGGCTTTACGGCATTGGTCAGCAGCGTGTTCCGCGCCACCATAAACGTGTCCTGCGCGAAAAGCCTCGGAATCTCGTGCGCGTTATCGGAGAACGTGCAGGTGCCGCCGCCCAGCGTGGCGATCTCTTCCAGCAGAGCCGCGTCACAATCCTTCCGCGTGCCCAACCCCACCACGCTTACCGTGACGCCCGAACCCGCCAACGCCTTCAGAAGTTCCTTGTATTTCCCAGGCTCTTCCGAGTCCGACGCGTCCGCGAACAGCAGGATGTGCTTGACGCCGGTTTCCGCGCCCACCATCTGCAGCGAGGCCGCCTTGAGCGCCTCATAAATAAAGATGCCGCCGCCCATCGACTGGATGCCCAGGATGCGCCCCTCCTGAGAACGCACCCGGCTCACAGACGCACGGTTGACCACGATGTGCGGCGCACTGTCCACCGCCACCACCGCCATCTCATCCTGATCGGACAACAGCTTCAGCACCTCCAGCGTGCCCAAGTTCGCAAGATCCATCTTGGTCTTGCCGCCCGCCACCGACACGGCCATGCTCCCCGAACGGTCAAGCACCACCGCAATAGACATGGCGAACGTGCGGTGCTCGCGCCGCAGCTCCATCGACACCGGCAACACCTCGTCCAGCGCGGACTTGTAGTAGCCGCCCAGCCCGAAGGCGTTACGCCCGCCCGTCACCAGCACGCCCGCGCCCGCGTGCTCGACCCACGCCGCGATGTTGCCGAGCGTATCCGCCCCCACCGCGTCGGCGCGCGTGTTTTCGATCACGACGCCGGAGTAACCCGCCAGAGCCGCCAGGCTTCCGTCCAGCGCGTCCGGCATCTGCGTCACAATCTCCACGCCGCCGCCCGCCAGACGCTGCGGCAGCCGCGACACCGGCGAGGCTGGCACGCACAAGAGCGGCTTGCTGCCCGACCTTCGCACCAGAAACTGCGCCGTGTTGTTCTCGGGGAACGGATCCGCGCCCGCCGCCGCCACGCTCACCGTATACCCGCGCACGCCCGGACCGCCCGCAGCGTCGCGGAACATCAGCGGCGAAACCCCGCGCGCCACGCGGCGCTGCCCCTGCGCCACTACCGTCGCTCCCTGACGCACCGTAAACGTGACAAGCTGCTCAGCCGGCGACTCCACCCACGCGGTCGCCAGCAGCGCTTCGCCCGGCCGCAATTCCTGCGGCGCGTCCATCCGTGCCACGGCCGTGTCACCCGCCGTGCCGCGCGTCTGCAACCGATAGTCAATGGCCACCCCGCGCGCGGCAGCCGCACCGGCTGCCGCCTGCGGGTCGCACCCCGTGAAGCGTCCGTCTGACAGCACCAGAATACGTCCCGCGCCCTCCGGCGGAAGCAGCGCAAGCGCGGTGCCCAGCGCCTCCGAGAGGTTCGAAGCATCCGGTTCGTGCGAGGCTGAGAACGCGCCGAACAGCGCCTGCTGCGGCGGATGCTCCACCACCGCGCGCGTGGCGAACGAAACCACGCCGACCCGGTCTTCCGCCCGCCGCCGCAACTGCAGCCTCTGCAGCAGCGCCGCCTGCTGCCGGTGCGCCTCCGGAGGCAGTGATGCGCTGCGGTCGGCCACCACCACCACCGTGCCTCCACGCTGAGGGAACAGGACGGCGGGGCGCGCCAGCGCCGCCACCAGCAGCAGATAGCAGACCGCACGCAAGGCGCGCATGTATCTTCCCGGCACGGGCAACACCACCAGCCACACCGCACAGGGCAGGAGGAGCAGCAACAGAATAGGCGTCAGGAAGATCATGACAAGGCGCCCTCCCGCCGACCGCTCCGGCCCAGCGCCGCATGATGCGCAGCGGCCAGCGCCAGCGCAGCGACCCCGGCCAGCCACGCGAACGACTCATGCGTGTGCGCCAACTGCTCGGACCGCACATCCCCGCCCCAGGCACCGCACGCGCATCCGCGCAAATCCGCCTCGCCGGGCGCGAACAGGTTCACGGCGAAACGCTCGACAGCCCCCTCCTGTAACCTCATTAGGCATATGCCCGTCTCCTCAGGCACCCACGTCACCCGTCCGCCGCTCGCCTTCAGCGTCCGCACACCTGACGGAATTTCGAACACCCCCTGCGTCTCGCCGCGCGGCACGGCGAACGCCGCCTGCACCCCGGCACGCAGGTTCCGGGGTACAGGCCCGGGCTGCGACTCGGCGCAGGCCTGCAGCACGTTCCAAACGAACACAGGCCACGCGGCGGACTGGAAGAACGTCGCCTGCGACGAGTCCGCGAGCAGCCGCACCACCGGCATCTGGCGCGCCGACGCCTCCAGCGTAATGAGCGGCGCTGACCCCGCAAAAACGAGGCCTCTTCCCGAAAGGACATTGGTGCCCACCGCCCACACCAAACCGTCGAACGTCATCCCTTCCAGAAGCGGCTGCGCAGGGTCAACCAGGTACGGCCCGCGCACCAGCCGAGCCGACTCCGGCACGCACAGAAGCACCTGCCAGTGCGGCGCTCCAGGCGCCGCCGACGTCGCGTCCGAGAATACAAGCTGCGGCCGCTCGCCTGTCAGCCTGGCCCGACCCGTGGCCGCCACCGTCCGCCGCAGAAGATCCTGCAACCGCGGATCGGCGACCCGCACGGCGACCTCCACCGTCTTCGGCTTCTCCGAAAGCAGCACGGCGCGGTTGTCGAGCACCAGCGCGTCCTCCGGCAGAGCCACTTCGATATCCGGCGTGCCGGCCGGCAGCTCCACAACCAGCCGCGCCGCTTTCGCCTCGGTCAACTCGACCTCGCGCACGGCGAACGGCGGAGCTGAGGGACTCCCCCCCAGCAAACGAAACGTCACCGGCACGCGGGCGCGTGTCACCCCGAACGCGGCCACTTCAACCAGCACGGCCTCCGAGCCGTCATCGCGCCACGAGCGGTCCGCGTAAACGATGGCGACATTGGGCGCCTGCGCACCGACCGCGACCCAGCGCGCGCGCAGTCCTTCCGCCTGGCCGCGCTCCGGCGGTCGGTCCGTGAGCACCAGCACATCGTCTCCAGCCTCAGAGATCTCGCCGGCTCGCGCCAGAGTCTGGGCCAGCGTGTCGGCAGCCGCACCGCACGCCGCCCGGCCGAGCCGTCCCGCAGCCTGCGACGGGTGCGACACGCTCACCAGTTCAGGCCCGTTCGCGCCTGCCGCCAACAGCCGCACGCGCGCATACCGCCGCCGCGCGAGCTGGCCCTTCAGCGCCTGAACCGCGCGGGCCTGCGACGTCGCGCCCTCCGGCCCGCGGGCGGACATAGAGGCTGAGGCGTCAAACACAACCGTCAGGGAGCCCAAGGAGGGGCGCTGCACCTGTGGTGCCGCCGCAGCCACCACCAGCGCCGCCAGCACCGCCAGCTCCAGATAGAAGAGCGGCGGCAGGCTCAGCGTGTCGCGCCGCAGGCCTCCCTGGCGCGGGCGCGCCACCTGACGCCACAGCATGAGGCTCGACACCGGCCGCTGCTGGAAGCGGTTTCGGAAAACGTACACCGCAACCAGCCCCGCCAGTGCGGCCGCCCCAAGAAAGGCATATGGAAACGCGAAGAGCATGTCCTATCCCGCCGCCTCCAGCAGCCCGCACCGCTCCAGCGCAGCCAGCCGTCCGTTTTCCACCAGCCGCTCAGCCGTGACCGTCACAAAGCGCGCCCCGAAGCTGCGGCACGCGCTGCTCCAGCGCTCGCGGTGACGCGCCAGCGCCGCACCATAGGCCGCGCACGCCGACGCGTCGGCAAACACATCCAGATAGTCGTCGGATTCCACATCCTGAAACCGGTGCTGCCCGCGCAACTCGGGCGACTCTTCCTCTGCCGCCAGCAGCTGGATCACAGTGAGCGCCGCAGCGCCCTCGGCCAGACGGTGCAGCGCCGATTCCGGCTCCGAAGGCCAGAGCAGGTCGCTCACGAACACGCGGACCCCGTGCCTGCGCCAAGCGGGCGCAGAACTCGCCAGCCCCTCGTCCGGCGCGCACGCGTCGTCGAAGGCGGGCGGCTGCCACACGCCCGGATCGCCGCGCGAGCCCGGCACCGCCGCGATCCGCACGCCAGCCACCCACACCTCGTGGGCGCAGTGCGCGTTCTCCGCCGCCACCGCGCAGGCTGCCGCCACCGTCAGCGCGGCCTCCGCCTTACGCGTGCCTTCCAGCCGCATGGAGCGCGAGCCGTCGAGCACCACATCGAGACGCGGCGACACTTCTTCGCGATAGAGCTTGATGATCTCCCTGTCGCTGCGGGCGTACACGTTCCAATCCAGATGGCGCAGATCATCGCCCGGCTGATAGTCGCGGTAGTCGTGAAAGTCGAGCGACGCTCCCGCCTGCGCGCCGAGTCGCACGCCGGCTTGCCCGCGCATGGCTTCGCGCGGCAGCGCCAAGCGGTAGCGCAATCCCAGCACCCGCCCCGCCTGTAACGCGTCACGCGCGCTACTCTGATCCGCCACACTCACTTCAGCTCCTCAGCCGTTCGCACCGCGCATGCCGGACGCCGGAAGCGCCTGAACGCGTCGAAGATGGAGGGCATGCAAGCGGTCCAGGCAATCGCAGCCCAGACGCCAGCGTAGATCAAATGGTCAGGAAGATGCCGGCAGTCTTTGTCGAACACCGCAAACACATTGCCGAACAAGGCCGTCGGCTCCAGACCGCCCGCGTGTCCGTCCAAGGTCAGCAGGTAGGGCAAAATGCCTCCCAACGCCAGAAACATCAGCACGATAACCCCCACCAAGCGGGGCGACAGCCAGCGGTTCAGGCCATAAAGCCAGGCGGCACGCACGCTGCACACATACGCCGACAGGTAGAGAAAGACCGTCATCGCCTGCGAGGACGCCCACCCTTGATCAAGGCTTCCTCGCGGCTCGAACAGATTCACGGCATGCGTTGCGATGACCGTGCAGAAACCGAGCGCCAAGGCCCACGCCATCCCGCTCTCGGCACCTGTAAAGAAGGGAAACTGAACCCAGCGCGCCCAGCGCCGCGGCGAGATCTCGGCACATACGCGGCGGCTATGTCCGCACGGCATTGAGGCCGAAACAGCCAGCAGGATGACCGCTCCCAGCACGGATGCCCGCGTCCAGGTTCCACCACCTTTAGGCAGAACGCCAACCATCCGGAACGCCAAGCACAACACGCCCCAAAACAGCCAGAGCGACGTGACCCACACGCGCACGGGAAGGCTGCGGTTCGAATGGGGCGGAGAGAGCGCAGCCACGGTACACGTCCTCACCAGCGCGCACAGCGCCACAATCAACAACAGCACTGTGGCAAAGCCGCAGATCTCTTGCCACGACGAAAGTGACGGACCCGTCCCCGACGACAGTATTCCCGAGCCGCCGACGTTTACCGCGACCATAAACGAAAACAGCACACAGATGACGAACAGCAGCAAAAAGAGCCGGAGCACGCGCGAGGCCGTAATCGCCCCTAAAAACAGAACCCCGTAGAGGCAGCAGACCGAAACCAGCAGCAGCCCGCAAAACGCCCAGAGCACGCGAAAGACATCGACCCCCCGCAGCAGGTAGGACAGCACAAGAAACGGCAGCGTACCGCCCGCGAACATCAGAATCAGCACCACCGCAGACGCGACCTTGCCGTCCACGAACTGGCGCGGGGTCAGCGCGGTGATGAACTGAAGGTCGAGATGATCATTCCCCCGTTCGAGACCCAGGCGCGTTCCCACATACAGGGGAATGCAGAGCAGCAGGAGAAGCGACAGCAGAAAGAAGACCGAATGAAACACGCCTTTTCCCAACGCCTGGCTGTAGAGACCGACCGATGCGTGACTCTCGCTGCGGGAGGAAAGAAGAACCAGACTGACACCGATCAGCTGCACGGCCAGATAGCCGATGAGGCCCGTGGCGATGAAACGGCTGCGCACCATCTGCCGCAACTCTTTGATCGTCACCGGATTGATGGTCAAACAAAGGCTCATGCCAAATCCCCTCTCGTGACGGTCATGAACACCTCTTCCAGATCAACCTGCTCCTGGCGGAACTCCAGCAGCCGGATGCCCCTGCGCACCAGCTCGGTCAGCACCGCCGAGGCCGCTGCGCCGCCGCCCGCTATCTCTGCGGCGCACGCGTCACCGCGCACGCTGGCCAGCGTCACGCCCGGCACCTCAAGCAGCGCTCTCTGCAGAGCCTCCGGAGTCAGATCCAGCGGCCTTATGAGCACGCGTTGGACCGCAAGATCCCGGCATGAAAGCGCGTCCAGCGTTCCGTTGCCGACCAGGCGTCCGCGCTCGATGATCACCACGCGCGAACACATCTCGGAAAGTTCGGTGAGAATGTGCGAACTCACCAGCACCGTTTTGCCGCCTTCGGCCAGAACCTTGACCAGTTCGCGCAGTTCGATGCGCGCGCGCGGGTCGAGTCCGTTGGCCGGCTCATCCATGATCAGCAAGTCGGGGCGGTGGACCAGCGCCCGGGCCAGACTGACGCGCTGCTTCATGCCCTTCGACAGCGCCTTCAGCGTTTTGTCGCGGATGCCGGTCAGCCCGGTGAAGACCTCGACCTCCTCGACCGAAGCCCGCAAATTCTTTCCCTTTAAGCCGAAGGCCCGACCAAAGAAGTCCACATACTCATGCGCGGTCATGTCGGCGTGCTCCGGCAGCGCGTCCGGCATATACCCGATGCGCCGGCGCCCTTGCTCCGGATAGTCGAGGATCGACACGCCGTCCAGCACCACGTCACCCGACGTCGGCTCGTCGAGCGTCGCCAGAATGCGCATCGCGGTGGTTTTGCCAGCGCCGTTCGGCCCGACAAACCCCACGACATCGCCGTCGCCGAATCCGAACGACACATCATCAACCGCCTTCACCCGGCCGAAGTGCCGCACCAGATTTCTGATTTCAACGCGCATCAGTATCTCCCCGCCACCAAAGCCAGCGCTGTCTCTTTCGCCTTGCAATACCCCAAGGGATTCTCGATGAACGGGCATCCCTCCAGCACGGCGACGTACGAGCGCGCGTCCGGTTGCAGGGCTGCGGTGCCCTTTTCCAGCAGCGCCGTGATGCCCCAGCCGGGCGACAGCGAAGCCCGATACATCGAGCGCACCTTTTCATAAGCAGACGGCTTCACTGCCTCCGCAGACACCCGGCCTGCCAACACCCTCTTTTCTCCAGGCGTCACGTTCTCCGCCAGATACACACACCCGCGGCTATCGCGCAGCGACAGCCGCCGGATCGGCACGCCCAGCGCGTTCACCACGTCAACAGCGCCCTCGCCCTGCTCGGTCACGATGAGCCGCTCGGCGCGCTCCTCGCTGCGTCGGACGCGGAAAAACGCGGCCATGCGCGGACGCACCCAGTCTGCCTGAAAGTGCTGGCACCGCCCCCACACGATGCTTTTGCTCTCTTGATTCGCGCCATAAAGCAGGGGCGTCACTTCTGTGCGGAGATCGAATTCCAGCCCGCCCCGCAGCGTCACAGGCGCATACACGGCCAGAGCGCCCAGCGTCAGCGCCTGCCGGCGCGTCTGATCCAGCAGCGTCACCGCCTGCCGCCGAAGATAGGGCGTCACACCTTCCGAGAGCAGGGCGAATGCGAAGATCGCGGCACTGAACGCGACCGAGACCGCCGGCACGATGCCCAAGAGCCAAAGGCGGCGATTGGTGCGGCAAGCATAAATCACCGCGCCCGGCCCCGCCAAGAGGACAAACGTGAGGAGCACCAAGAGAAAGATATTCGCAGGCACCTGCACGCCGCCTTGGACGGGGATGTCCTTGATCACTTGCCCGAACGCATACGAAAACTCTCGCCCGCTATAGCGACCGGAGGGATCTTTCCCAGGCTGCGCACGTTCGAGCCAAGCCTCCACCATTCTGACCGCCCGGTTGCTCGTGATATTCGCCAGCTCCGCGTTTTCGGGCGCTTGCACCTTGCCAAACCCGTACTCCGTATAGCGCTCATTCAGCGCCCCCGCCTCCCGGCTCCAGCCGCGATCCGCTTCGGACCACCCCGGCGGAACCGCGGCTGCACCCACAAAGGTGACCATGCCGCCCGCCGCCACAAACGACCGCAGGCCAGTCCGAACGTCCTCCGGCATCTTTTCGTAGTCCGCCATAGCCAGCATGCAGCCGTCGAAACCGGCATACGCCAGCCAGTCGGACGGCCAGGCCGCCGGCTCGCTCTCAAGGCGCAGCGGCTGCGTCGCCGTCATGCTCCCCCGCCTCACGGCATTATGATAGCCGGGCTTATGGTCCTCGCCTGGCGCGAAGGCCGTCAGACGCTCGGCCAGGCGTTCTGCAGAAAGTCCCTTTGACAGCAGGACGGATACCGCATCCTGCACCGAGTACGTTTGGAAATCCTTCGCCCGGCGCGGAATCGTCTCCTTCGGAAAGCCCTTTTCCATCACAGCGAAACTGGAATCGCCGATACACTCGACCGGCGGCTGAAGCATCGAAAGAACAGCTTTGGCCCCTGCATCGACTGTCACCGTGCCGGAAAGCGAGCGCAGGCCTGCTTCGGAGCGCCCCCCCCCATACACCTTGCCCGGCAGTTCCACGGTGACCGTGCGCCTCTGCGGCGACGGATTCTCGATCTGGAAACGGTGCTCGATTGTCCCGTGCGTCCACTCGTTCGGACTGAAAGACAGATCGGTCACCACGAGGCCGCTCTTCGTTGTGACAGACGCTTGTCCCGCAGCCTGTCCCGCAGCCAGCAGGAGCAGCAGCCTTGCGATGCGTTGCGCTGACCGTTTCATCGCTTGATCTCTACCCCTTCCGGCAGACGCATCCCCGCCTCGTCCAACGTACACAGAAGCTCTCTCACCAGCTCTGCGGCGGTCACCCTTTCCAGCCGGGCCTGGTAGTTCAGGATCAGCCGGTGATTCAGAACCGGCTCCGCCACCAGCCGCACGTCCTCGAACCCCACTGACGGCCGGCCCGCCAGAAGCGCGACCGCCCGCGCGGCTTCGGCCATGGCGATGGCCGCCCGCGGCGACGCCCCATAGCTCACGCACGCCTTGACCCGCGGCGTGGCCTCGGCCGCGTCCGGATGCGTGGCCGCCGTCAGCCGTGCGATCCACCACGCCACCGCGTGTGGCAGCACCACCCGATCCGCCGTGTCGAAGCACATCCGCAACGCCTCGGGCGTCAGCCGCCACTCAGCCTGCGGCACCGTGCCGTGCCGCCGCTCCGTCAGGATTCCCGCCAACGTCTCCACGGGCAGATCCCGCACCATCAGACGGAACAGAAACCGGTCGAGCTGGGCCTCGGGCAACGGATAGGTGCCTTCCAGCTCGATCGGGTTCTGGCTGGCCAGCACGAAAAAAGGCGACGGCAGCGGACGCGTCGTGCCGAGCAGCGTGACCGAGCGTTCCTGCATGGTTTCGAGCATGGCCGACTGTGTTTTGGGCGAGGCGCGGTTGATCTCATCCGCGAGCAGGAGGTTGCAGAAGACCGGCCCCGGCTGGAACACCATCTCGCGCGTGCCGGCGGCGGTCTGCTGCAGAATATGCGAGCCCAGAATATCGCCCGGCATCAGGTCGGGCGTGAATTGGACTCGCTTGAAACTGAGCTGCATGATGTCGCCCACGGCTTTCACCAGCGCCGTTTTCCCAAGGCCTGGCAAGCCCTCCAGCAGAATGTGGCCGCGCGCCAAAATGCCGGCCAGCACCAGCCTGTGGAGCGACTCGCGCCCCAACAGCATGCGGTTCATCTGCTCGAGCACCCGGTTCAGCGCGTCGCTCGCCGGTACGATTTCCTGCGGTGTCAACAACTGCATAGCGTAATCCCTCATTTTCCAAAAAACCGTTTCACCGTCTCGCGGTGGCGCGGCAGAATCACCGCCTGCGGCGTGGTGCCGCGCGCCGCGCCCTCTGCTCCCAAGGCGCCCGGCGTGACGGATGCCGCAGTTTCAGACACCTCCGGCGCGGCCGCCGAAACACCATCCAGCCGGGACTGCTCCAAGCGCGGCAGACGGCCCGGACGCAGCGTCTGCTCCTTGAACGACGCGCTCTCGCGGGTCGAAGGATCAGTCCAAGTCAGCATCGCGTCGCCCCTGCCGCGCGACACCCCGCCCGACCCCGGCTTCGCACACAGCGCGACCAGCGCCTGGGCCGCTTCGGAGGACGCCCCGTCCTCCGACAGCAGCCGCGCCAACGCCGCCTCACAGGCCGCGCCGTTCGTCGTACATGAGCCGCCGCCCTCGCAGGCCGACGCGTCCACAAGCTTCATCTCGCACAGCTTCGCCACCTGCTCTGCGCTCAGCGCCTCCCCGCGCTTAAGCAGTTCCGAAAGCTCTTTCAGCGAGGCGGGCGAGACCGCTTTGCCCGACAGGGCCAGCGCCAGCAGATTGCTTTGCACCGACGGCGGCAGCCGCGCCGAGGCGAGAAACTGCGACAGCAGCTCATTCGCACCCGCGAACGCGTCGGCTGGCGCGGTGTCATTGTTTAAAGCCTCTGCCAGCAGGTCCACCATAGCCTGCGCCGCCTGCATGTCGGCCCGCTCACCCGTCAGCGCCTCTGCTTTCTCCTGAGCCGTCCTCTGAATTTCCGCCGCGATGTGGTCGAGCGCTTCGAGCACGCGAGCGGGGTCAGAGGCGTCGCCCGTCCGGTCGAGCCGCGCCAGTTCGTTGCTCAGTGCGGCTGCGGCCTGCGGCGGCAGCAGCCGCGCTTCTTCCAACTGCGCGACGCTCGCGCCGGTCTGCTCGATCAGCGACGCGATCGCCAAGCGCTCCTCATGCGCCCGCACGAAAATGGTGCGGGGCAGCGCAACGACGGCCAGACAAAACACCGCAGCCAGAGCAACTCCGCCAGCGAGCCGCTGTCCTCTCCACACGAGTTGCGGCTGCACCGCAACCGGCGTCCGCCACGACTCGGCCCCCGGCAGCATCCCGCTCAGGAACAAACCGCCCGCGCCGGACGCGGCGTCCAACGCCGCCAGGCAGGTTTCCACCGACGGCGCAGACCGCAAAGCCACCGCCGCAGCGACACACGCCGCGCCCGCCACAACGCACGCCATCGCGGCGCCGAGCGCAAGTCGAGATAAACCCGGCGCAAGAAACCGAACCCCCAGCCCGCACAGGCCAGCAGCCAGCATGCCGCACAGCATGCCGCCTGCAGCTCCGCGCAGAGCCAGTAAGCACATGACCCGAAAACGGAACCGCCGCGCCACATGTTGAACGTCCATCTTCATGTTTCAATAATGGTACGCGATGCGCTCCCGCTTGCCAAGCGCATTCGCCCCCCCTCTCTTTCGTAATCGGGTCGTCGGTATCCTGTGATCCCTGCGAATCAGCGGGGAATCTGCCAGATGGGAGCGGGGACACTCCTGTCCCCGTCTGGAAGGCGGGACACTCCTGTCCCCGACTGGGAGGCGGGACACTCCTGTCCCGCAGCAAAAACCGAAGTGTCCTTACGCTACGTGGGCCGTTATGCCAAGACCCGCGCAACGGCCTCGCGCAGGGCGCGTGCGGTGTAGGGCTTGGCGACGGTGCCTTTGAAACCGTATGCGGCCGGGTCGCCCATGATCGGGTCTTCGGCGTAGCCGCTGGAGACGATCGCCTGGACGCGGGGGTCAAGGGCCAGAAGGTCCTTGATGACTTCCTTGCCGCCCGGCCCGCCTGAGATGGTCAGATCCATGATGACCGCGTCATAGGGAGTTCCAGACCCCAGCGCCTGTTTATACAGCTTGAGGGCCTCTTGTGCGTCGGGGGCTGTCGCGACGGTGTATCCGCAGGGCGTGAGCATGCGGACGACGAGTCTGCTGACCGAGTCTTCGTCATCCATCACAAGGATCTTGGCGGGCCGGGCCGTGGACGGGCATTCCGCTGCAAGCGGCTTCATTTCCTCCGGCAGACGGGACGCCGCGGCGGGCAAGTAGAACGTGAAGGTTGTGCCTTTGCCAAGCTCGGAGACAACGCCGATGTGGCCGTTGTGCTTGTTGATGATGGACCAGACCGTGGCCAGCCCCAGCCCGTTGCCGGTCTGTTTGGTGGTAAAATAGGGGTCAAATATCCGGCCGAGAAGCGTCGTCTCGATGCCGCAGCCATCGTCCTGTACACTGACCTTGACGTAGCGCCCCGGCCTGAGGGCGGGAACGGCCTCTGCCGGCAGATCCGCATTCTCCAGTGTGATTGTCAGGTGTCCGCCGTTGGGCATGGCCTGGCGGGCGTTGATGACGAGGTTGGAGACGACCTGCTGGATCT